>CAVHYX010000001.1:0-14840 GCA_963640305.1 Sodaliphilus sp.
TTGGTACTCATATGTTCCTTTTTCCCCTCAAATCATACCTTATTGCAAACATATCAATAGCATAGTTTCCGAGTATCTCACCCATCAAATCGGTGCTCTCGGATTCTGCGGCAGTTGGATCGCCGGAGCAACCGGCAACCCCCGCCAAAGCCACACATGCCGATATAACGACAGCGCATTTTTTGACAAAATTTCTTCTTAAAATTTCTGTCATTTTCAAATCTCCTTTTCCTATTTTGAACATCACAGCTTTGATTAGCATACAATATAGCGAACTCCCTGTCAATGCACAACAGCCTGCCACCGAACAACTCCATGCAACAGCAAACTACCACCACCAAGGTGAATTTGTTTCGGCTTAATGATACGGCAGGAATCATGCGGACGCTTTAGATTTCCGCTTCCTTAATCTCTCTGGCTGTAATGTCTACCAGCTCCATGCAGCGCTTCTTATTCTTCCCAATTACGCCGCTTATTCTGGACCATCCGCCGGAAAGAGTACTCAGGGCATAATTCTTTGCAAAATTTCCAAGGCCTACCACCTCAGCACTGCGCGCGATATTGAATTTGCCTTGTGAGCCCGTAATCCATACCTGATTGTTACGATCAACCGGCGGAAATGCAATCACAAAACCAATGATGTTCTTTTTGAGCTTCGGGACTCCGGCTTTGAATGTAAGCGGTTTCATCGCCTCAAAGAGCTCTTCCAGTGTAGCATAATTTCCTTTTAACTCCAATTTGATGCTTTTTATCCCGACTATTTCGAGAATTTTCATGTTGAAAACCCCTTTCTATATTGTATACAGCTCCCATTTAAGCGGAAAGAACAGCAACAGATCTTTCCTCGTTCCTCCGGCGCAATATACATACCGTCTCCCTCGCAAATACTGATAAAGCTTGACGCTCACGCCTTACATATGTTTGATTGTTGTACTGTTAACACAGTTCTATTTGAAAAGACATCAGTCAATCCTGATTCTGCCTGCTCCATATGGATTCTCGTAATCAATAAGATATCCCTTGAGTGTACTTAACGGAGAATCGGCAGTTGATACTGTGTTGTCAGCGAAGGCCTTGATATACTCTGCTAATATCACATAATCCTGACCTACATAATCGACCACTGATTCACAGCCGTCAAACATAGTCATGCCGTTTCCGTTATTTCTGAGTATATAGTTAATACCTGCAATACTATAAATCTTATCATCTTCCAAAGGCTCATAAGCACCGGTTTCCTTATTATATACCTCTATATCATGTACGCGGTATGCACCGGTCGGAGCGCCTACCCAGCTTCCCCTCTCATCAAGCTGCAAACTCGCATCTATGCTTGTATCGATGCTGTACCGAACACCTGCCACATGAAGGAGGCCGCCCCCCTCATTCGGAACGCATCTTGCACCCATCTCCAGTGCGTCCTTTATCGTCTGACCGCTAGCCCGAATCAGACAGGTGACATTGCCAAAGGCTTCGACTGTCTTGCAATCAAGATAGGTATGCAGACCATTCGGCATATCCTGACGTATTCCTCCGCCATTTACGATAGCCATATCACAGTCCAAATCCATAATATCATTGTAGTAATAATATATGCTGTCAGCACAAAGATCCCCGAGGTTCGTTTCCTGTTTTCTGACTAATCTATGGTCAGTGCCCGGTTCATTGATATAAAATGCACAGCTCTCCTCTGCTATTGTTTTGCCAAACTCCGTTTTAACCTTTTCAACGATACTGTTTATTTTGGCTGAAACCGTCTCATCCTTTTTGCTATATGTATCTATGAGAGAGGTACTGATCGAAGCCTTGCCGTCTGTTATCTTGACCTCCATATCACCGATAGCCGAGAAATAACAGCCGGTCTGGGTCAGCACAACCTGATTGCCGTCCTTATCCGTAACAAGCTCCTCTTCCATCCTCGTATGTGAATGTCCGTCTATAAATGCATCCAGACCGCCGGTGTTTGCTATAACATCAATGCTTCTGTATGGTGCTGCGCCTTCTACCGAGCCAAGATGTCCAAGAGCGATTACGACATCCGCCTCATCTCTTGCGTCATCAATAGCCGCCTGTACATAGGAATAAAGCTCGCTGCCATCCCGACCTGCAGCTATTCCGTATATATAATTCCCATTTTCATCCTGAAAGTTCTTCGGTGTTGAGCTTGTCAGGCTTTGCGGAGTAGTTATGCCTATAAATGCAACTTTGATACCGTCTTTATCGAATACCCGATAGCTTGGAAGCACCAATGATTTATCGGCTATATTATAGTAATTGCAGGATACATACGGGAAAGCTGCATTGTCTATAAACTTGAAGGTCTTGAACTGCCCGTAGTCAAATTCATGATTGCCAAGTGTAGCAATATCATATCCGACCTCATTCATAAGCTCAATCATATCATCCCCCTCAGACATAGATGCGTATACAGCCCCTTGCGCATGGTCGCCCAAGTCTACCAGGAGCACATTCTTACCTTCAGCCTCGAGATCATCCTTAAGCGCCCTAAGATTGTCATATGACAACCCCGGTTTCTCTTCGCCCTTATCATTCGCAACGGTGTTGGCTATATAACCATGTATATCATTCGTATACAGAATCGTCAGTTCTTTGTCATCTATGGCTATCTCGAATGCCTCTGAATTTAACACTCCATCGCCATCCTTGGTATCAAATTCAGATGCAAGCTCATCCTTCAGCGTCTTATGATTGTCATATGACAATCCCGCTTTCTCTTCAGCCTTATCCTTCTCAGCGGGGTTGGCTATATCATCATGTATATCATCGGTAGATAGGGCAGTCCGCCCTTTGGCATCTATGACTGCCTCGGATACCTCGGAATTTAACGCTCCGTCACCATCTTTGACATCAAATAATGATGAGCAGCCGCTCAGTAGGATGATTATGCTGAGCAGCACGCCAAGGGCAGCCGTGCGTTTTATCTGAATATGTACCATTTTGCATCTCCTTTTATGCCTGTGTCTATATCGTATCACGCCCGCAAAACCTTAAGACCTTGAGGGTTTCTGTTCAAGCAGGCTTTGCTTCGCAAGCCTTGCCCTTCGGACAACCGCCGCGTCTGTTCGGCGGCGCGTACCACCATCCCCTCCACAAGGGCATCCGGTCAAGCATCTTCCCTTCAGGAAGACGGCTATGCCACTGCCTTATCTTGGCGATGCTACTACCCCTTGCCCCTCCCATTTGCAGAACCAAATTCTTGCTTCTGCATCTTTTAATTTTTTTCCGCAGAAGCATAGATATGCTTCTGCGAATCAGGTCAAGGGCATGATGCCCTTGCGGGGGTATTGGGGACAGAGTCCCCAAGGTCTTAGCATAGCTTGCGGTTATTGCATCATGCACGCAAGAAAAGCAGACACTTTCGCGGCTGTCCTTCCATTGAATCACTTCTGAAATTGCACTGCATTTCAGGTACATCATCATTCTTTTCAAGTAATGACTACAGTATGACATATTTCCCCTAAATTTTCAATGCCACCCTCGTACATTTTCCCAAGTTTTCCATGCACTGAAAAATACATTTTTTAACATCAACCCGTTTTACTCGTCAAAATCGGGATACGGCTCCGCTTTTCCATCGTCCGCATCGAACATGCTTGATCCCGAAAATTACAAAACCGCCGATAACTATATCAATGCCTTCATAGCCGCAAACAACACCTAGCAACCGCCACAGCCAAAAAACTCCCCCTCGCCGCTTTCTCCCAAAACAGTCGAAAAGGATAACATAATCTATACCATATGCAGCATCGCTTTCCCCCCACGCCGCACATCCCTATTACTACAGAATAGAGGATACCTCGCTAAAAATCGGAATTCGTGTTCAACTTCCCGCAGACGACGTAATAACCCGCGGCGCTGTCGTTTCCATCGGTCAATATTTGCGGGAGGCAACCTCCTTCCCCGTCGAGCAAATGAAGCTTGTCCTCCTTAAAATTGACAACAATACAAAATAACAAAAACCAATTCCCCACAAAAAAAATCTTGGGTGAATATACACCCAAGACCCTTTTTTATTCCTTCCGTTCCTTGCCCCAGAAATATAACGCCACTGTCCCGGGACCGCTATGACTGCCGATGGTTGTGCCAATCTCATTGATGAGCACCCGTCCGCAAAGTCGCGGGAATCGGCTCTCTACCAGCCTTGCCACAGCCTCCGCATCCTCTCTGCAATCCGAATGGGAGATATAGCATTTCTCATGATACTCCAAGCCGTCCTCCGCAAGCTCCTCCATCTTTTTCACAATCACCTCGATAACCTTCTTCTTGGTACGCACCTTCTGCATGGGAATCAGCTTCCCTTCGTAATTCACGCATAGAAGCGGGCAAATATTCAAAACCGTACCGACAAAGCCCGCCGTTTTCGTAACTCTGCCCCCTTTGATAAAAAAGGTCAAATCCGTGGAAAAGAACCAATGCTGCATCCGCAGTCTGTTTTCCTCCGCCCAGTGATACAGCTCGTCGATGCTCATGCCCGCATCCCGCAAATCCGCCAGCTTATCCATAAAAAGCCCATAGCCGGAGGACGCCGAAAGCGAGTCCAGAATATAAATTTTCCTCTCCGGGTATTTCTCCTGCAAAATGCTTTTTGCAACATTCGCAGAATTTTGCACCCCCGTAATACCGGAGGAAAGGCAAAGATGCAAAATATCCTTTCCCTCCTGCAAAATGCTTTCAAAATACGCCTCAAATTCCGCCGCATTCACCTGAAAGGTCTTGGTTTCTCCCCCTTTTCGCAACGCAGCATAAAACGCATCAAAGCTCATGGTCTGCCCCAGATCATCGGGGTATACCCTTCCGTTCAATTCATAATGAAAGCAGACATATCGAATATTTCTGTTTTGAAAATGCTCCAGGGACAAATCCGCCGTAGAGCAACAGCTCAGCACAAAATTTTCCATATTACCTCCCAAGCCGCCCCTTCCGCAGCTTATTGATTATATCGTTTTTATTACTGCATTATACGGCATCATAAGTCGCTTGTAAACAAAATCCCCATAAAAATTTCATAAAGCAAAGCAATCGTTCCCCTCGCCTTATTCCGCCTTATAATCTCTGGTCATCAGCTCCAAAACCGCATCCCCGACATTCTTTCCCGCAAAAAGAACCGCATAAATGCTCTGCGTGATGGGCATGGAAACCTGATATTTTTCTGCAAGCTGACAAGCCGCCTGTACGGTGTTCACGCCCTCCACAACCATCTTCACCTCGTCCAGCGTTTCCGTAAGGCTCTTGCCCTGCCCCAAAAGTATGCCCGCTCTACGATTTCTGGAGTGCACACTGGTACAGGTCACAATCAAATCACCGATGCCGGAAAGTCCCGCAAAGGTTTCTGCCTTACCTCCCATGGCAACACCAAGCCGTTTCATCTCCGCCATGCCGCGTGTCATCAAAGCCGCCTTCGTGTTATCCCCAAAGCCAAGCCCGTCAGACATCCCCGCCGCCAGCGCCATCACATTTTTCAACGCCGCGCCGATTTCCACGCCAATCATGTCCGTATTGGTGTATAAGCGGAATCTGGGATTCGCAAATTCCTCCTGCACCTGCTTCGCCACTACCTCCTTCTCACAGGCAATGAGGCAGGCAGTCGGCACTTTCCTTGCGACCTCCTCTGCGTGGCTGGGTCCCGAAAGCACACAAACCTCGCATCGTGGCGCCTCTCTCTTGATAACGTCCGAAAGCAAAAACAGCGTCTCGGGCTCCAGACCCTTCGCCACATTTACCAAAATCTGCCATTCCTTCAGATAGGGCGCAAAATCACGCACCGTCTCCGCAACCGCCCGCGAGGGTACTGCCAAAATAATAATTTCCGCCTCGCGAACTGCCGCTTTGCGGTCGGTCGTCGCCTGAATCGAATCGGGAATCTCCACACCCGGGAGATATTTTTCATTTTTTCTTTCCGTCAGCAGCTCCTCCACTGCCTCCTGCCGTCTGGACCAAATCAAAACCTCGTGTCCGTTTTCCGCCAGCATCACCGCCAACGCCGTGCCCCAGCTGCCGGAGCCAATGACCGTTACCTTCTTCATAAGCCGTGCCCTCCCGTCTGCCCTTCTCTGCAAAAGGCATTTATTTCTTGGAACCGAATTGATTTTCCGTACCGTTCAAAAGCTTTCTGATATTCTCCCTGTGCCGCCAAAAGGCCATCGCACTGACCAAAACCATCAAAAGCACCATCTCCCGCGGAAAGCCCAAAAGAGATGCACTGATGGGCAGCGTCAGAGCAAACAGCAGAGAGCCCACAGAAACATACCGCGTCAAAAATGCCATACCGAAGCCAATCAGGGCATTCGGAATCGCAAGGCGAATATCCATGCTGCACGCCATCGCCAACGTCATGCCGATCATAACAGCAATCCCCTTGCCTCCCTTAAACTGCAAATAAAAAGGATAATTATGTCCCAAAACCGCGCCCACAGAGCCATAAACACCCGCCAGCTCGCTTCCGAAAATCGCGCGGCAAATGACAAAGGCAATGATGGATTTCAAAATATCCCCGACAAACACCAGCGCCCCCGCCTTTTTCCCCAAAACCCGCAGGGCGTTGGTCGTTCCGAGGTTGCCGCTGCCGTGTCTGCGCAGATCCACCCGACGGATTTTACCGACCACATAGGCCGTTTCAATGCAGCCGATGCCGTAGCCGATACATAAACAAATCAAACGAAACATATCAATTCTTTTCCCCTTTTTCTCTTACAATAAAGTGAATCGGTGTACCGACAAACCCAAAGGCATCCCGCAGCTGATTTTCAATGTAACGGCGATAGGAAAAATGGAACAACCCCCGCTCATTTACAAAAATCACAAAGGTAGGCGGCTTCACGGATACCTGCGTCATATAGTAGAGCCTCAGCTGCCGTCCCTTGTCTGCCGGCGGCTGCTGCATGGCGGTTGCCTCAATCAGCACCTCGTTCAATACGCCCGTGCTGATACGCAGCGCATGATTCTGGTAAACCGTCTGAATCAGTTCCAGCATACGGTTGATTCTTTGCCCCGTCAAGGCGGAAAGAAATACCTTCGGCGCATATTCCATATATTTCAGCTCCATGGAAATATCCTTCAGATATTTATTCATGGTTTTTTCGTCCTTCTCAATAGAATCCCATTTATTAACGGCAATAATGGCAGCCTTTCCTCTTTCGTGTGCGATTCCCGCAATTTTCGTATCTTGGTCGGTCACTCCCTCGTTCGCATCGATTAAAAGCACCGCAACATCGCAGCGCTCCACCGCCGCAACCGCACGGATAATGCTGAATCGCTCGATTTCCTCCTTGATTTTACTTTTACGGCGCATACCCGCCGTATCAATGAAGATATATTTTTGCCCGTCAATTTCAATCGGCGTGTCCACCGCATCTCGGGTCGTCCCCGCAATGCTGCTGACAATCAGCCTGTCCTCGCCCAGAATCCTGTTGATGAGAGAGGATTTCCCGACATTCGGTTTCCCGATAATGGCAACCTTAATGGCGTCGTCCTCCTCCGCATCCTCGCTCCCCGCCGGGAAGCTTTCAATCACGCGATCCAGCATATCCCCCAGACCCAAGGCTTGTCCCGCCGAAACAGGCAGCGGGTCACCAATGCCCAGCTCATAAAATTCATAAATCGCCAAGGTATCCCGCTTCACGCTGTCCACCTTATTCACCGCCAGAACCACAGGCTTCTTCGTGCGGCGCAACAGATTCGCCACCTTCACATCATCCTCCGTCACGCCCGTCTTCACATCCGTAACAAAAAGAATGACATCCGCCGTCTCAATTGCAATCTGCGCCTGCTGCAAAATCTGCCTCTGAATCACTTCCTCCGAGCCGATTTCCATACCGCCCGTATCAATCAAGGTAAATTTACGGTTCAGCCATTCCACATCCGCATAGATTCGGTCGCGGGTCACGCCCGGGGTATCCTGCACAATGGAAATGCGTTCTCCTGCCAGCCTGTTAAACAGCGTGGATTTGCCGACATTCGGTCGTCCCACCACTGCTACGATTGGTTTGCTCATATATTCCCTCCTGCTTTGCAGTCCTTTTTTTCATTATTTTACACTCACAAAGTCTGAAAACCTTGGGGCTGCGTCCCCCACTGCATCTACCAAGGGGATAATCCCCTTGGTACCCTATTTGCAAAAGCAATTCCTTGCTTTTGCAGCATCTATATTTCTATTATTCCTCTCGCAGGACCATGGATATGGTTCTGCAACTCAGATTCCAAGGGGGCGACCCCCTTGGTAGGGGTATTGGGGGCAACACCCCCAAGGTCTAAAAGGTCTTGCCTTGTCTGCTCATTCTACCATAAAAAGAAAGGGAGTGCCATATTTTTTTGTCCTCCCCTTTTTCCCATCAAGCAAGCCGAATCCCCGACTTCGCCTTAGCAGAGCTCCAATACCCCCGCCATCACGCCCCTTTTCTCCCCCATACCGCGGTGAGAATAAAAGCGCTCTCTGTCGCATTTCGTGCAAAGCCCCGCAATTTCAATATCTCGAACCCCCGCCTCTGCTAAAAGCCTGCGGTTGCATTCCCATAAATCCATTTTGTATTTCCCCTCTGCCGTAGGGTCAGGCGTTACGATGTCCTCCGTCCATGGAATATTCTCCCGAAACAGCCGTAGTACAGGCTCGTCCATCTGAAAGCAGCATTTCCCGATGGAAGGTCCGATTGCCGCCGCAACCTCCATAGGATTCGTCCCAAAGGCGTGCGTCATCTCTCGCAAAATCCGCTCCGCCATGCGTTTTCCCGTCCCCATCCAGCCGCAGTGCGCCACGCCGATGGCGTGATTCCTTTGATCCACCAAAAATACCGGTACGCAGTCCGCCCCAAAAATCACCAGCGGGATATGCTTTTCATCCGTAATCAAGCCATCCACATCCGTGTAGCCGCGCTCCGTCCAAACACCCTTGCCCGCATCCGCCGCCGTCACCCTGCGGATATTCGTGGTGTGCGTCTGCTGCGAAGTAACGTAGTTTTCCGCCGTAAAGCCGACCGCCTCCGCCAGAATCTCATAATTCCGCAAAACCACCTCTCGCGCCTCCCCACGCGTAAAGCCCATGTTCATGCTCGCCCAAACACCCGTGCTTTCGCCGCCGTGCCGTGTGGTAAAGCAGTGCCGCACCAGCCCCGTCCGCTCCAAATTGTCAAAGGTAATGTATTCCAATTCGTTTTTTCTGTTTATCCTCATTTTCTTCCTTCTCCGTTTTTTGTTTTTTTCAGGAAAGCCGAAACGCATCCTCGGTATAGCGAAAATAGGTTTTCCCTCCGCTCGTCAGAACCTCCGCCACATCAAAGCGAAAATCATATCCCGCCTCCGTGAGCTGCCGCGCGCCGATATATGCCTGCGCCGCCCGAATGATATGTGCCTGCTTGCGGCTGTCCACTGCCTCCGACGGCGTACCCATGCGCTCGCTTTTCCTGTATTTTACCTCCGTAAATACAATGGTATTGCCCTTTTTTGCAATAATGTCAATTTCTCCCCCGGCGCCCTCCGTTTCGTTTCCCCCGATGCGGAAGTTCCGCTCCAGAATCTCGCATCCCATTTTTTCCATCTGCCTTGCCGCCAGGGTTTCCCCGCGTCCGCCCATGTCCGTCGTGGTGTCCCCCTCCTGTGGTCGGAGATTTTTCAAAAAGCTCCTGCGATGGATGGGTGTCAACCCCAGACGCCGAATCGCCGCAATGTGCGCCGCAGAACCGTATCCCTTGTTCCCCGCAAAATCATAGCCGGGATAAACACTTTCATACCCCTCCATCAGTCGGTCACGGTAAACCTTCGCAATAATGCTCGCCGCCCCAATGGATAGGCTTTTCGCATCCCCCTTGATAATGCCCCTCTGCGGCGCGGAAATGCCGGGAATCGTCACCGCATCCGCAAGAATAAAGTCCGCCGGAGGATTTAACTGCGAGAGTGCCTCCCGCATCGCCTCATAGGTCGCCTGCAAAATATTGATTTCATCAATGCGCTCGTTGGAAATCACCCCGATGCCGTAGCTGATCGCCCGTTCCAAAATTATGTCGTATAATTCCTCTCGCTTTTTTGCGGAAAGCTTCTTGGAGTCGTTCACTCCCTCGATTTTACATCCCTGCGGTAAAATCACCGCCGCCGCAACCACAGGTCCCGCCAAGGGACCCCGCCCTACCTCGTCAATGCCCGCCACAAGCCGATACCCCGCAGCAAAGCATTCTCTTTCATAGGTCAGAATTGCCTCCAACCGCGCCGCTTCCCGTAAATGCTCCTCGTGCTTCTTCCGAAAAGAGGTTAATAGCTCCTGCACGCCCTTCCGCGTGTCCCCTTCCCATTCCCGCATACGCGTAGGTAATGCCTCCGTGGGACATTCACTCAAAATTTCCTTGATTTCCTTGATTGATTGCATATTCTCCCTCTTTTCCTCTTTCGTCCCTCGTATCATACACTATTTTCCCCGTTCCCGCAACGACCGAAAGACCCTGGGCAATCCTTCCCTTAGGCGCATCTGCGCCCTTAAAAACCTCAAGACCTTGGGACTTTATCCCAAACCCTAGCAGGGGAATCATTCCCCTGCACCCTGTTTTTGCAGAAGCATTCGTTTCTACGGATGGAAAAAACATAAGGCTTTCTCTAAAATAAATAATAGAGAAAGCCTTTTTTAATTTCCCCCTGCAAAAGCGCATACTTTTGCAAATCAGGTCAAGGGTACAGTACTGCCAAGAGAGGGCGGCGGCGTAGCCGTCTTCCCGAAGGGAAGATACTTGACCGGATGCCCTTGCGGGGCGGTGGAGCAGAGCCCCGCGGTCTTTCTTATGCCGTTTCCGGCTCTGTGGGGGAAATCTCTAAGAGGAACTCCGTGCCCCGGGTTTTTGTTGCTTTTTTAGCCTAAAAAGTAAAAACGAATCTCTCTGTTTCGCCAAAATCGTTCTAAACGGGCGAACCCCCCATCTTCACCAAGCGATTTTTTTGGCGCGACTGCGCCCATTCAAAACCCGAAAGACCTTGAGGCCTTCTGTTCCAACAAGCTTTACTTCGCAAACCTTGCCCTTCAGGCAACCGCCGCGTCTGTTCGGCGGTGCGTACCTCAAACTCCTGCAAGGGGAATAATTCCCCTTGACCCCCATTTGCAAAGGCAAATTCTTGCCTTTGCGGCGGTTTATTATCTTAATATCCTCCCCGCAGAACCATATACATGGTTCTGCCTCTCGGGTTCCAAGGGGGTGACCCCCTTGGCAGGGGTATTGGGGGCAACGCCCCCAAGGTCTTATTAGGAGTGTTGGGGGTGAAAACCCCCAAGGCCCCCCGAAAAAATCTCTTTTTACTTCGTATATTTCTCCTTCAAATCAAACGCATGATTCATCGGTCCGCTCCCCGCGCCCAAATCCAGCATCGCCGCCAATGCCCCCGAAAGATATTCCTTCGCTCGCGCCACCGCAGCCGCAAGTGACTCCCCCTTCGCCAGGTTCGCCGCAATCGCAGAGGAAAGCGTACAGCCCGTGCCGTGCGTATTCGGGTTGTTGATGCGCTTCCCGTAAAACCATCGGCCCCTCTCCCCGTCAAAAAGCAGGTCGTTTGCATCATTCACCCTATGCCCGCCCTTACAAAGCACCGCACAATGATAGGTTCTGCTGATGATTTTCGCCGCCTCCTCCATCTCCTCGGAGTTCGTAATCCTCCTGCCGGAAAGCACCTCCGCCTCGGGAATATTCGGCGTAACCACCGTCGCCAAAGGCAAAAGCTTCTCCCGTAAAGCCGAAATCGCATCGTCATTGATAAGCTTCGCCCCGCTGGTCGCAACCATCACAGGGTCAACCACAATATTCTCCGCATGATACACCGTCAGCCTTTCCGCAATCACAGAAATCAAATCCACAGCAGAAACCATCCCGATTTTCACCGCATCCGGCCGAATATCCCTAAATACACTGTCAATCTGCATCCCCAGAAATTCCGGCGTAACCTCAAAAATCCCCTGCACCCCGACCGTGTTCTGTGCCGTCAGTGCCGTAATCGCACTCATGCCAAATACACCGTTCATCGTCATGGTCTTCAAATCCGCCTGAATCCCCGCGCCGCCGCCGCTGTCGCTGCCCGCAATGGTTAATGCTGTTTTCATGTCCTCTGCCTCCGTCTCTCGTTTGCCTTTTTTTCGCTTATCCCCGCACCATTTCCGCAGAAAGCGCCTGCAAAGCCTTACATTCCTCTTCGATATTTTCTGCGCCGAAAATCGCAGAAACCAGTGCCACGCCGTCCACGCCTGTGCCCTTCAGCTCCAAAATGTTCCCTTTGTTGATGCCGCCGATGGCAACTACGGGAATCCTAACCGCCGCCGTAATCTCCTTCGCCGCCGCAAAGGAAACCTCCTTCGCGTCCTTCTTTGTATCCGTCGGAAACATCGCGCCGATGCCCAGATAATCCGCACCCGCAGCCTCAGCCGCCAATGCCTGCTCCACCGTCTGTGTAGAAACGCCCAAAAGCATATCCGCCCCAATCATCGCGCGCACATTCCCCGCCGCCATGTCGCTCTGTCCCACATGAACGCCGTCCGCCCCGCATTTGATTGCAATTTCCACGTTGTCATTCACAATAAACGGCACGCCGTATCTCGCGCATAAAGCCTTCATCTCAATCGCTTCCGCAAGAAAGCTTTCCTCGTCCAGCTCCTTCTCCCGCAGCTGCACACAGGTCGCCCCGCCCCGCAGTGCGTCCTCCGCCTGCTCCATCAGCGTCTCTTTTCCTGTCCACATACGATCCGTCACCGCATATAAGAGCATCGCCTCTTTTTTACACCGCATCGCTTCTCCTCCTGTCCTCAAAGAATTTCATATTTCGCGTAGCGCTCCAACTCCTCGCCCGTCAGATTGTAGATTGCATCAATGATGTAATTACGGTAGCCGGAATTGCCGTCCTGCTCCGTCAGCCTTGCGTGTGCCTTCTCGCCGCAAATGCCCATCACACAAACCGCCGCCGCCGTCGCCTCCAGGGGTGCCCCCGGGTTTGCCGTCACATAAGCCGCCGTCATAGCGGAAAGCTGGCACCCCGTTCCCGTAATGCTGCTCATCATGGGATGTCCGTTGTAAATGCAATACGCCTTTGCGCCGTCCGCAACAATGTCGATTGCCCCCGTAATGGCAATCACTGCCCCTGTTTTCTTCGCAAATTCCTTCGCAAAAAGAACCGTCTGCGGCAAATTTTCCTTCGTCACCTTGTCCGCAATATCCGCGTCCACGCCCTTCGCGCCGCCCGTCCCGAGAGCCAGCGTCTTAATTTCGGAGATATTCCCCCGCAAAACCGTCGGATGCAGCCCAAGGAGCAGCTCCCGCGCCGTATCCGTCCGCAGCCTCGATGCCCCCGCGCCGACCGGGTCCAAAACAATAGGGTGTCCCAGCGCCTTTGCCTTTTCCCCCGCCAAGTGCATCGCAGGAATCGTGTGCGCGTTCAGCGTCCCGATGTTGATGTTGAGTCCCCCGCAAATCGCGGTAATCTCCTCGACCTCCCCCGCATCGTCCGCCATAATGGGCGAACCGCCGCACGCCAGCAAAATATTCGCGCAGTCGTTCACCGTTACATAATTCGTAATGTTATGAATCAGCGGGCATTTCCCCCGCACATTGTCCAGCATTTCCCTGAACATCTTCCGTCCCTCCTTATGACTCTGCCGCCATTTTCAAAATCCCCGTTTTCCGTAATGCACCCAAAAGGATCCCGGACAAAATCGCCCCGCCTGCCGTCGAAACCAGAAACGGAATGACATAAGCGTAAAACGCAATCTCCCCCGCCTGCATCCCCATGAGCAAAATCGCAACCGGATACGCGCAAAGTCCGCCCAAAATCGCCGTACCGAATACCTCAGCAAAAAGCGTCAGCGGAATGTTTTTCGTTTTCCAAAAAGCAATGCCGCAAAGCAAAGCCCCAAACATACTCCCCGGGAACGCCATCAAGCTCCCGATTCCCAGAAGATTTCGGATAAGGCTTGCGCAAAAAGCCACGCCCACGCCGTAAAACGGCCCCAAAAGCACTGCACAGAGGATGTTGACCATGTGCTGCACCGGCACGCATTTACTCCCAAAAACAGGGAAGTAGAAAAAGCTGCCCGCAACCGCCGCGGCGCATAATAGCCCCGCATAGCATAATTTTTTTGTTTCGGAATGTTTCATTTTGCATAAGCTCCTTTCTCACTGAGGAAGAACGAAAACAGCGTCCCTCCCGAACCATAACAACCGCCCCAAAAAAAGGGCCTCGGAAAAAATTCGGTCGAAGCTTACTGGCTTCCTCTCACGCCGGAACACGGCTTCCCATCGCTGTCGTTCTCTCTGTAGGACGCAGGGCGCTCCCCCTCCGACCTCCCTTTCGGGTCAGCCTCCGCTGTCAGAAAGTGCTTTTTTTTCGCATAAAAAAGGGCAATCCCGATTCGGATTCCCCCAACTGTGTGCTCTCTGTCCCTCCGTTGGCATTATCCAAATCAGGTTATGGGTCGAAGGTAAAAGCCTTCCTCTCAGCCTGTCAAACAAGCTCCCCTTTTTTTCTATGCGCTTATGGTCATTCTATCACCCTTCCGCAAAAATAGCAAGCCCCACGCAAAAAAACAGGAACGAGATTTCCTCCCGTTCCCGTTCCTTTTTTTACCTTTTCATGCAATTCGCATCGAAAAACGCTTATGCAAACTTATGCAGCCTCACCTTCATCTGCATCAGTTTCCTTGTTGTTCTCAACTGCCGCGTTCACAACAGCCTTGTCTGTATTTGTACTCTCTGCATCTTCATCGTTTTTTTCTGCATCGTTTACATCTACATCTCCAAGATTTGCCGCATTAACCTTGTCTGTCTCGTCGCCTGCATCAGTATTCGCTGTCGCAACTGTATTTGTCTCCGTAGCTT
>CAVHYX010000002.1:0-22259 GCA_963640305.1 Sodaliphilus sp.
TTCGCCAAACCGCTGAAAATGCACAATCTCCCGCTCCCGCAGGAACCGTAGCGGTGCCAGAACATCCGGATCATCCGTCAAATCAATGAGGTATTCGTAGGTGCTGCGCGCCTTCTGTTCCGCGGCCATGTCCTCGTACAAATCCGTAATCGGATCCCCCTTGGATTGCAGATAAGCCGCATTGAAAGGTACACCTGCCGCCGAGGAAGGATATACCCCAAGCCCGTGGTTCACATAGTACGGGTCTAAGCCTGCGGCAATAATTTCGTCCTTCGTCAATCCCTGCGTCAGCTGATGCACGATCGTCCCCATCATCTCCAGGTGTGCAAATTCCTCCGTCGCAATATCGTTCAACGTTGCCTGTGCCTCCGGCGTCACCATCGTAAATTTCTGGCTCAAATATCGCAAAGAAGCACCTAGCTCTCCGTCCGCACCACCGTATTGCTCCATCATAATTTTTGCCAATCGTGCATCCGGCTGTGTGATTTTTACCGGAAATTCCAGCTTTTTCTCATAAATCCACATTTATTTACACTCCTTTCCTGCCAAAGAAAAATTCGCGTTTGCCTGCCAAGGCCAAGGAGTATCCATCCATTGCCAATCCTTCGTGTCGGTGGCATAGCTGCGGAAGGAGCAGAGCGGCCCAAAGGCGTCCTCATATTTCATCCGTACCGCGTCAGCAGCAGTAATCACTTGATTATACGCCGCAATCGCCTCGCTTTCCTCCGGATGTGTATTCAGAAAAAGCCCCAAATCCACGGCAAGAAAATCCAATTCCATCAATGCTTTTAACAGCTCCTCTCGATTCATGCCTCTGCCTCCCCTCCAAAGCGATATAAATTCCAGCCCGTGCAATAGGGCATCGAAAGCGCAGCAAAGGCAGTGCCGCATATGAGACTCTGCTCTGCCTCTGTCGGTGCTGCATACGCCTGTAGCGGCACCATCGCCTCCGCTAAGCCGATTTGCTCCGTCACACAGGTGTTGCAATCCTTTGTATTCGCCGCCGTAGCGGATGCCTGTGCATCGGCGTTGCTTTGTGTGGCATATTCCCGATTGCAGGCAAAATTTCTGCACATTTCCTTCATGAGCTGTTTGCCTCCTTTTTTCTTGTTTACAATATCCATACTATGACAAAAGCCAATTATGGTGCGACGGATTCCAAAAAAGAAAAAAAGGCTTTCCCTAAAAAATAATAGAGAAAACCTTGCGTAAAAGGCCTTGAGGATTCCATCCCCAAACCCCTGCAAGGGGTATGATAGCTTTTATTTCCGTTTGCAAAAGTAAATCTTCGCTTTTACAATACCCGCAATTCCTATATTTTTGTTCAAAGAACCATGTATATGGTTCTGCAACTCAGGTCAAGGGCATGATGCCCTTGCGGGGCAGTGGGTGTGCCCCCCAAGGTCTTACGGTCTTCATTTACGGCGTCTCCTCGTCAAATAGCTTGTAATATTGCCACCGCGCCAGTTGTTCTACCCGCTCTCTCTGCTCCTTGGAAACCTCCGTCTTGTATCCCCCGCTTGCATCTACATATATATTCCCCGCACAAACCGGCAGATCCCTGCGTAATGCATTGTTTTGCCTGTGTAAGGGCGATTCATAGTCCGCATCGCATAGCTCCAAAACCATAGACCCCAAAAACTGCGAGCTGAGCACCTCTCCTTCCGGTGCTTCTATCTCCTCTGTGGTCTTGGTAAGCGCCTTTGCACTTTCATTTTGCCAGATGAGATAAGGCGTCTCATAAACCGCCAGCTGCTCCTCTGTTGTCCCGTTCGCATCAATGGGATAATCCAGAAGCTCGAAAAACTCCATCCCGTTTGAAAATCCCGGTAAATGATCCCCGAAATAAATCAGCACAATCGGCTCCTCCGATGCCTCCGCATATTCCTTCAGCCGCCCAAGCTCCGCATCCGCATCCTGAATCCCCTCAAAGTATTGTGTCAAAAGGTCTGCCTGCGTCTCGTCCAATGCAATGTCACAGTCGAAATTCTGCGGCAGCGTGCCGTATTTCTTCTCATACGGCCCGTGGTTTTGAATCGTTACCGTAAACGAAAATAATGGCGCATCCGACTCTGCAATATGCCCCTCAAGCGTTTCGATGATTTTATCCATCGTTGCCGTCTCGTTGATATACCCCCCGTACCCCTGTGTCGCAAGGTCAAAGGAATCTTCCAGAAAATACGTCGTCTCAAAGCCTAAATCGGGATATACATTCTGTCGGTTGTAAAACCACCCATACCCCGGGTGTATGGCAAGCGTCTCATACCCCAGCTTCCGCAACTGCCGCGGCAGCCCGTCAAACTCCCTGTGAATAAAGCTATACGCAGGCAGCGCACTCCCTAGGTATCGGTCGCCGCAGCCGGTCAATACATCGTATTCCGTGTTCGATGTCCCGCCGCCAAAATTCGGCACAACCAAATGCCCGCTAATCGTCCCTTCCTCTGCACAAATCTCCTTCCAGTTTTTCAAGGGATCCCGATACCCCGTAAAATCCAAATGCTCGTTTTCGCTCAGGTCGGAAAACGCCTCGCCCATTATCATGATGATATGCGGTCGTATCTTCTCGGATGCCTCCCATTCCACATCCTCCAAGACCGCAAGCTCCCCGGCATCATACCCCGTAGGCATCTCCGCCTGTAGAATGTTGCATTGATGCAAAAAGGAATATAAAAGCCCCCGCGTGTTGTATTGATTTACTTGAAAATACGGATTGCCTATGGTGTTATAGCTGTCATACAAAGCCTCGTTCGCATACCATGCCCGATTCGCCCCAAGTCCGCAGAGGAGAATCAAGCATATGCCCAAAACACGTGCAAGCGGCGGCAGAGCAACGACCCTCGCTCGGCGTAGGCTGATGCCCAAAAGCAGAAGCAGAGCAATCAGCAGCAAAATCACGCCCGCCCGCTGATAAAGCGGGAAGTTTTTGAAAATCGCCAATGCCTCCTTCTGTAGCGTCAAATCTGTCGGCAAAAGCGGCTCCTGCCGCATGGTCACCTTGATGCGGTCGACAATCGCCAAAAGCAGTACTGCCGCTCCGCAAAGGCTGATGGAAAAAACGAGCCGCCGCGTCAGGAAAAAGAATAGCAGCAACAGCAGCAGTGTCGGCAGAATATTCAAGAGCAGTAGGGTTGGATTGCGCAAAAGCTGCATCCCGACCAAGAAAAGATGCGTCGTCGTGATGAGATAAACCATCCCGGTCAGCAAAACAGCCGCCGCCAAAAGCAAAAGAGCAAGCCCCATAGGCGTTGTGCCAAATTGCTTCAGCCATGCACGGATGCCGACCGCTTTTTTCTTCTCTGCTTGCATCAGACCTCTCCTCCTTCTTTTTACTTCGTTTTACTTCTTTTTTTTGACCGGGCTGTCCTCTTTTTGTCCGTTTTTGTCCTCTTTTTGTCCTCTTTTGTCCTCTTTTGTCCTCTTTTTGTCCGCGCTCTTGGGAAAATTGAGACTACCCGTGTCATTTCAATAGGAATTATACGAGAATTTTGCCGAAAAGTAAAGAAATCCCCGAAATGAGACGGAAAAGCGGACACCTCCTTGTCAAAAATTAAGAAAAAATACCCTTTTCAGTGTGAAAAAAAGGTGTATAATGGAAAAGATGGACACCAAATCTTGAGACTAATCACGATCCTTGACATAATTTTCAAAAACAGGAGAATAAAAGCTATGGGTAATCAGAGAGAATATAGAAGACGGCGCGGGCTCTCCCACCCCACGCAGATGCAGAACCCCCCGCAGGGGAAGCGTATGTCCCGTCGTCGTAGGCAGCGCAAAGGCAGACGGCGCAGGGGCTTGCTTGCGGTGGTGCTGCTCTTGCTGCTGCTTGTCACGGTCTATGCCGTAGCGAAGCTTTGGGTTGCGGTCAGCCAGTGGGAGAAAAAGACGGAGCAATCGGATTTTTCCGCCTCCGCCGCCGAGGAGCCGGAGCAGGATGAAATCATCAATGTAGCGATTTTCGGTACGGATGAGGATGGCTTTCGCGCAGATGTAAATATGGTTGCGAGCTTCCATACGGCGACCGGCGAGTTGCATTTTATCTCCGTTCCAAGGGATTCCAAGGTCACCATGACCAAGGAAATGACCGACTATCTGGAGAGCAAGAATGCCTATGTTCCCGAGCAGAACGGCATTTATGGGCAGTGCAAGCTGACGGAGGTACACGCCTATGCCGGACAAAATAACCGCTGTGCCTTTTCCGTGGCGATGCTGGAGGACATCCTCGGCATCAAGATGGATTACTACGTAAAGGTTGATTTATCAGCTTTTCGGCAGATTGTAGATGCGGTCGGCGGCGTAGATTTCAACGTCGAGGAGCGGCTGTATTATGTGGATCCTTATCAGGATTTGTATATTGATTTGTACCCCGGTATGCAGCATCTGGACGGGGATAAGGCGGAGCAGCTGGTGCGCTTCAGAGAGGGCTATGCCCAAAAGGATTTGAAGCGGATTGAGGTGCAGCAGAAGTTCATACAGGCGCTGATCAAGAAGGTATGCAGCTCCGAGACCCTGATGCGGAATATGAACGACTTGGTAAAGGTTGCCTTGGATTGCACAGAAAGCAATATTACGGTTGCGGAGGCACTGCGGTATGTGAAGTATATCAAGCTTTTAGACCCCGCAAAAATCACCAGTGACACCGTTCCCTATTTGGGCGACCCGGGCAGATATGTGGAGCTGGACGAGGACGGCATAAGGGAGCTGGTCGATTGGCGCGTTTATGGGATTGCGCCTGCCGCGGAAGAAGCAGAGAGCGGGCAGTCGAATGAGAACGAACAAACAACAAGCGAGTGAGGGATTTCATGGACAGAAAAAAACAACGCAGTATGCAAGATGTAGCTGCAAGAAAGCACCCGACCACAAGAAAACGCTCGGCAACAAGAAGGTATACTGCCTCGAAAAAGCAGCAGACCTTTCATCCGGTGCGGACCTTTTTCAAGGTCATGCTTTCTATTGTAGCGGCCTTTGTGGTTTTGGCGGGCGGTGTCTGCTTTGCCTATCATCAGGTGACGGGAGACTGGCCCTTTGGCGCGGATGAAATTGCAAAGGATGCCGATGAAACCAGCATTTTGGATGCGCTTTTGGGCAGGAATATTAAGCTGAATGTTGCCGTTTTCGGCGTAGATAAGGACGGCACAAGAACGGATGTTGCCTTTGTGGTGCATTACGACAGCGCAGAGGAAAGCCTGAGCCTGCTTTCCATTCCCAGAGATACCCGTGTGAATGTCTGCACGGAGGTTGAGGAGCTTTTGGGCAAAAGCTACGGTGTGATGAAGTTTAATGCGGTGCATGCCATTGGCGGCAAGGAGTACGGTCCGCAGGCGGCAGTCCTACAGCTGGAGGATTTGCTCGGCATCAAGATTGACCATTATGTCAAGGTGGATTTTGATGCGCTTGTGGAAATCGTAGATGCGGTTGGCGGCGTAGAGGTGGATGTGCCGCAGGATATGAAATGGGATATGAGCGACACCGGCGATATTAAGATTGATTTGAAAAAGGGCTTGCAGACGCTGGACGGTAATCAGGCATTGCAGCTGGTACGTTTCCGCAAGGGGTATGCCAACGGTGATGTGGGTCGTATCGCGGTACAGCAGCTTTTCTTAAAGGCATTGGCAGAAAAGGTGCTGAGCACGGACAGCATTTTGAAAAATCTTGGGGATTATATCAAGGTGCTGTACAAATATGTGGATACAGATATTAGCCTGACGGATGCCATGAAATACGCAACCTATGTGAAAAAAATCGACATGAGCAAAATGACGATGGAGACGTTGCCCGGTGTGGGGCAATATATTGGCGGTATATCCTATTTCATCCACGACCCGCAGGAAACGACGGAGGTGGTTGACCGCATTTTCTACAATGTTGCGGCTTCGACCGATACGAACAGCAGCGAGGACAGCAAGGGGCTTACCATAGAGGTTTCCAATGGCGGCGAGGTTGCAGGTCTGGCGGCAAAATTTACGGAGCGCTTGAAGAATGACGGCTATACCCTGACGGAGCCGACCAATTATGCGGGCGAGCAGATGAATTATACGAGGATTCAGGTTAAAACAGAAGGCGCGGGGCAGGATTTGATTGCCTATTTTGACGATGCGCGGGTGCAGCTTGCGCCGCAGGAGGTAGGAAAGGCGGATATTCGCATTATTTTGGGAAGCAATGAGCGAGGATAAGGATGGAGAAAAAGTATGGACTATGGGAAGCTTTTGATTCGCGCGATAAAATCCGGCTGCTTATGCAGTGTGTTTTATCACGGATTTCTATTGATTACAGGTGCAGCAATCACGCTGAAGCAGGTAGCAATTTTTACAGTGGTCTTTAGTCTGCTGTATTTTCTGTGGCTGGTTCTGGTGAGCATGAGGCATCGGAAGTAAAAGCGAGAAAAAACCGAGCATGGAGAGCCATGCTCGGTTTTTTATTTCAGTCCAAGGCTGATGAGGATGCTTTGGTTGACCCGCTGCATCATGGCATCATCCAGGCGGCAGAGTTTTTCTCGCAGACGTTGCTTATCAATGGTGCGAATCTGCTCCAGAAGCACAACGGAATCCTTCGGCAATGCGTACACAGAGGAGGAAAGTGCGATATGTGTCGGCAGCTTTGCCTTATTCATCTGGGAGGTGATGGCGGCGCAGATGATGGTTGGACTATGCTTGTTTCCGACATCATTCTGCACAATCAGAACGGGGCGGATACCCCCCTGCTCACTGCCCACCACAGGACTGAGGTCTGCAAAAAATATATCTCCTCTTCGGACAATCATATACTCACACTCCGCTATTTGGTCTTTTCGGCGGCGGAAAAAGAATATGTATGAGGTGTATGAGGATGCTTGGTATCCCAATCAGAAGACATGAATAAAGCGTACAGCAGTCGCATACTTCAGCATTCCGGAATACGAGGAATCCGATTTGGACGCACCTTTTCCCGCCGACTGTTTTCAGTATGAACCAAAACGGGCGGGTTTATTCCTTGATTTGGAAAATATCGGCATCCAAGGTTGGATTGAAGGCAAAGGTATGGTACTCTGTCTGATAGCGCTCCTCGCCGTTTGCGTCATAAATGACAAAACGGACGGGCAGAAGGGTTTCGCGGTCTACCCAAAGCTTTTCGGTAGCGAGGTTTTCGTCTTTGCCGGGAATGACGGCCTCCAGCACCACGCACCTTGCATCATTCAGGGCGGCGGTTTCCACGCTGACACCCTCCGATTGCATATAATTTTCGATAAATTGCCCCAAAAACAGCTCACTGCGATGCTGCGACGCAGGCACATCCCGGATGATGCTGTCATTTACCCTTGGGTTATACTGGCTGATGTGTTCGCCGTCAAAAACGGTGTAATTGCCTGCAACGCTTTCCGGCGCGGTGAGCTCCAAGCGGTATTCGCCTGTGGATTTGTAATATTGCTTGGTTTCGTAGGAGTTTTCTCCGTTTTCTGTGGTGCGGGTAAGGGTGGCTGTGCAGGCGTAGCCCTCCATTTCCGCAAGCTGCTGTTGCAGCTGTGTCAGCTCCGAGATGCCTTCCTTGCGCCCGCAGGCACAGACGGAAATCGTGAGAGCAAGGCATAATGAGAAAATTTTTTTCATTGGATGGCTCCTTTTGATGGTGTTCCCTTCAATTTATGATTTTGCACGGGAAAATAGTCGTAGGGCGGGACGACTTTTGTGCGAAAGGCGGAGAGGGAAAAGAAATTTGCTTTTTGCCTTTTTTGGGAGTTGACTTTTTATGAAAAAGGAATATAATAAATTTATGCGGATGAAACGATTATCGTTCCGCCTCGAGTCCCTCCCCGAGTAAAAATAGAGGGGTTTTTTATTTGCGGATATGGCGGAATTGGCAGACGCGCCGGATTTAGGTTCCGGTGGGGTGACTCGTGCAGGTTCAAGTCCTGTTATCCGCAGCGTGGAAGCCTTGATTTTTTCAAGGTTTCTTTTTTATGTGCTGCATTTTGTGCTGCGGCATTGATAAAGTCTTGGCTTTGGGGATTGCTTGATAATTTTTGGAGCATAAAAAATCCCTCCTGATACTTATTCTGCATCAAGAGGAATCTTTTTTCGATTGTCCGATTTTTACGGACTGATTCGGAAAAATTGTTTTTGGTGCTTATTTTTCTGCTGTTATTCTGTCGGAGCTATTTTCCAGAGCAGCATAGCATCCTCGATGGAATATTCTATTTTTCCATGGTCAACCAGATAGGAAAGATAGGAGCGAATCGTACTGCCGACAAGAACATATTGGTTGACATCCATCACTAAGCCGAAATGCTCGAACACGCGCTTGAGAATCAGCTCAAAATGCAACGGCTCCCGACAGATTTCCAGAAGGGCTTCCAGAATTTCCTGCATCTTTTTTCGATTTGCGGCAACGAGAGGCCGAATATCTTCCGTCGGTTCGGCATGGGCAGGGAGAAACAGCCTGCCTTCCAGCCTTTCCACCATATCCAAGGTTTCAAATTGCGCCGCAACATCATAGAAAAAGGAAATATGGTATTTTTCGAGGATATTTTCTCCGAACACGCAGTCCGCCAGGAAATAAACATTATCGGGCGTTTTTACGCCGATCATATCCCAGAAATGCCCCGGTAGGCGGAAATATTCCATGCCGTCGGGCAGAAGTGCATCGGCAATATCCTGCCCCTTCGAGGGGGTTGCCATAAGGAATTTATTCTGTAGCTTTTTGAAGGGATAGCCGCCGTAAAGGAAGGAGGGCTCAAGCATCGGGTGCTCTACGACCGCCAGTTCCATGGGCGTGGCATAGACGGCACAGCCGAGCCGATTTTGCAGCAGGGTATTGCCGCCGTCGTGGTCGGCATTGGAATGGGTATTGATGATTGCGGTCAGTCTCCAGCCCTGTGCGTCCAGAATTTTTTGGATTTTTCTGCCGGCGTCCTTATCGTTGCCGCTGTCAATCAGCCAGACATCGTCGTCGCTTACGCGGTAAACGCCGATTTTGGAGGGGGAATTGATATAATATGTGTTTTCTGCGACCTGCACCAATTCATACATGGGCAAAACCTCCCTTATAAAAAGATAAGACCTTGGGGACGCTGCCCCAATACCCCTGCCGGGGTATGATACTCCGGATCCCCGTTTGCAAAAACTGCGTTTTTGCGAGGAATTATTGAAATTTCCTACACAAAACGCAGTTTTGTGTCAGTATAGGATTCTTGGGGGATTATCCCCTAAGTGGGGTTTGGGGCAACGCCCCAAGGTTTTTAGTTCATGGAATTTGTGGAGCCAATGACATTTTTAATCTTGTCCTCAACCAGCTCCTGAATCAAATCACGCCCTGCGCCCAGGTAGCCGCGGGGGTCAAACGCTGCGGGGTCATCCCCAAGGGATTTGCGGATTGCGGCGGTCATCGCCAGTCTGAGATCGGTATCCATATTGATTTTGCAGACAGCCATGGAGGACGCCTTACGCAGCATTTCCGCGGGAATCCCCTTTGCACCTGCGATATTGCCGCCGTATTCGTTGCACATTGCGACACAGCCTTGGTCAACGGAGGATGCACCGTGCAGGACGATGGGGTAATTATGGAAGCCTGCTGCCTCAAGCTTTTCCGTAATGGTTGCCAGTCTGTCAAAATCCAGCTTTGCCTCGCCCTTGAATTTATAAGCGCCGTGGCTTGTGCCGATGGCGATGGCAAGGGAATCTACGCCGGTGCGCTTTACAAAATCAACCGCCTGATCGGGGTCGGTATAGGTTGCGTGTGCGGCATCTACGTTGACCTCATCCTCAACACCCGCCAGCTTACCCAGCTCCGCCTCAACCACAACGCCTCTTTCATGGGCATAGTCCACGATTTTTTTGGTCTGTGCTACATTTTCCTCATAATCCAGATGGGAACCGTCAAACATAACGGAGGTGAAGCCGTACGCGATGCAATCCTTACAGATTTCAAAATCAGCGCCATGATCCAGATGCAGGGCGATGTCCAGCCCGGTTTCCTCAATGGCGGCATCCACCATTGCCTTGAGATACTTGGGGTGCGCATATTTCAGCGCGGACTTGGAAACCTGAAGGATGACAGCGGAATTTTGCGCTTTCGCCGCCGCTACAACGCCCTGCACGATTTCCATGTTATTGATGTTGAAGGCACCGATGGCATAACCGCCCGTGAATGCCTTTTCAAACATTTTTTTAGTTGTTACCAAAGCCATATCCAAAAACACCTCTCTTAAAAATTTTTTATTTTGGGTTTACAGTTAGCATTGCCGTATATTAAAATTATAATACGGTAATGAATTTGTGACAAGATATTTACAAGGAAAAGATTGGGGGCGGAGGTATGAAAGCGATTTTTACTTTTTTTGCGGTTTTCGGGACGGATTTTTTTGCGAAGCAATGGGCGGAGAAAAACCTGCCCTTGCACCAAAAACGGGAAATTGTCAAAAATCACCTGTATTTTTGGCACATAAAGAACGGAGGTGCCGCTTATAATACCTTTAGTGGGAAGAGAAATGCACTGCTTGCTTTCACGGGCGCACTGCTTGCCGCTTATGGCGTGCTGCTGGCACGGATTTTAGCGGGCAAGGGCGAAAAACGGCTTACCATTCCCCTGGCACTGATTTTGGGCGGCGGTTTTTCTAATTTTTGGGAGCGGCTGAAAAAGGGCTGCGTGACGGATTTTCTGTTTCTGCCGGCATTGGGGAAGAGAGCGCCGATTTTTAACCCCGCAGATGCTGCCATTATGGCAGGGGGACTCGGTGTTTTGCTTACCGCTCTGCGGAATAGAGGCAAGGAGGCATAATTTACAGTTGCCTGTTTGGGGCGATTGTAGTATAATCAAGAAAAGATAATCCTGAAATGTGCGATAACCTGTCATATTTGAACCTACATGACTGACTTGGGACTCCTATAAGCGGCGGCTATGTCAGGCCTCAAGATAATTCCCTTTGGGCAGGGGAAGGCAGAGGCCGACGTTGCGGAAACCCACCTGGCTTTTGCTGGGCGTCAAACCGGCAGGAACGGCATTTCGGGATTTTTTTGCAAACGGACGGGAGAGCCCGTCTTTTTTTATGTCAGGCAGCATAGACTTGTACCGACAAGGAGTTGGTACAATGAAAAAATATATTACATGGAGCAGCTTGCTCCTGCTTTTGCTGCTATCCGGCTGCGGACTGACGGAGACGGAGCAACGGGCGGAGGCGGGGCATATAGGCAGCGAAAGCGCAATCAGCAGAGCGATGGCGGCGAAAACGATTGCATTGGCATTTGCCACCAATCAGGAGATGGCGAAAGCGGAAACAAAGCTTGATTTTTCCGATCTTTCTGTGGAGGATTGGGCATACCCTTATATTGCCTGCTGCGTAGAGCAGGGCTTTTTCGCGGGGAGCGAGGAGGGCAGCTTTCGACCTGAGGATGATTTGACGCTTTGGGAGGCACAGACATTGATGGATAGGCTTGCGCCCGACTATGACAACCGCATTGTGCTGACGGCGGAGAATAAGAATATGGCGGTTTCCTATGAGCTCTGGGTGCAGCTTTTGGAAACGGCACTCAAGGCAAGGCGCGGAGAGGACAGCCTCTATTCCTACGGGATTCGGACGGAAAATGCAGTGCTTTTGGATGCGGACGGACTTTGCGATACAGGGAAATTTACGGCAGAGGGTGTGGATTTGACATCATATACCGCAAGCCGCATTAGCTTTTTGGAGAAGGACGGGGAAATCCTTGCACTGCTGACAGTGGAAGCGGCTGCGCCCATTGCGAGAAATATCTATTGCAGGTGGGAAAAGGGGACGCTTTTTCTGGAAACGGGCGCGGGTGCGGCGGCGTTTGCCTATGGCAAGGCGTTGGATGAAGGGATTTATGATATTAAGCTGGAAAACGGAGCAATCGCGGAGGTGACGGCGGCGGAGGCGGTCGGCAGCGGTACGGTGAAGCGCGTAGATGGAGAAACGATTTATCTGGCGGAGCGAGGCGAGCTGCCGTGGGCGGAGGCGGCGCGGGTTTATGACGCATCCGGAACGGAAATCGTGCAGGCGGATTTTTCCGATTTGATTTGTGGCACGGACTGCGGTGAATTTTTCGAGAAGGACGGGGCAATCTGCGCGGCGGTGATTCGCACGCCCGCGAGCTTGGAACGGATCCGCGTATTTTTGAAGGGCGAGGCGCAGGAGGGTGTGACGCTTTCGGCGGAGGGCGGCTTTACGCTTTCAAGCAGCAGCAACCAAAAAACATTTTCGCAGGCAACGACGCTGACGGCGGATTTGCCATGGTTTTCGCACGGCATTGTGACGGCGACAGCGGAAACGCCGATACGCGTGGCTTTTATGGACGGTACGGCATATCAATACGAAGGGACGCTGGAAATGGAGCGGTGCGGGACAGAGCGTCTTGTTCTCATCAACGAATTGCCCCTGGAGCGCTATCTTTTGGGGGTTGTCCCGAATGAGATGCCGACATCCTTTGGGCAGGCAGCCCTACAGGCACAGGCGATTGTGGCACGCAGCTATGCCTACCACAGATTTTACGCCAATGCTTACGCTGCATACGGCGCACATTTGACGGACGGCGCGGCGAATCAGGTTTATTTAGGGTATGCCGCAAATAAAGCGGCGGAGCAGGCAATCCGGGCAACGGAGGGGTTGTGTGTTGTAACGAGTACGGGCAGGGTGGCGCAGACCTATTTTTATTCCACCTCCTGCGGCTTTGGCGCAGGAAACCAAGAGGCTTGGTCGAAGGACGGGAGCTTTTCGGGTAAGGGGAAGGCCTACTTGCAGGCGCAGGCCTATGGTGATTTTATCACGCCGCAGACGGAGGAGGAATGGCTTGCCTTCTGGCAGGATTGGGAGAAGGAGGGCTACGATATGGATGCGCCATGGTATCGCTGGAAGGTATATTTCAGCTGTGGACAGCTGACGGAGATTTTACAGGAAACGCTGGCGGAAAGCGGAAATTGCAGCATGGAGGGCAATCCGAAGGAACTCGGCAGACTGACGGGCGTTGCTGTGACACGGAGAGGACGGGGCGGCATCGCAATGGAATTGCAGCTGAGCTTTGAAAAAGGGACGGCAACGGTGAAAACGGAAAACGCTATTCGCAAGGCGCTTTCGCCGAAGAAAAGAACACTGGGCGAAACGATTTATTTGCAGCGGAGGAATGCGGAGACATTGACGGGAAATTCCATGCTGCCGAGTGGATTTTTTGCGGTCAGGGAGATGAAAAATGAGGAGGGAAGGCTGACGGGCGTGGCACTTTACGGCGGCGGAAACGGGCATGGCGTCGGGATGAGCCAATATGGCGCGAGATACCTTGCGGCGCAGGGGAAAACGGCGGCGGAGATTCTTGCGTGCTATTTCCCGGGGACGCGGGTAGAGCGGGTGGTCTGACGGCTATGTATTTTTTTCTAAACAAATTGCGAAAAAAGTATTGACAAATACAAATCGGTGCGGTATGATAGTCAAGCGCACCGGATTTGTGCGGATGTGGCGGAACTGGCAGACGCGCTAGATTCAGGTTCTAGTGGGCATTGCGCCCGTGCAGGTTCAAGTCCTGTCATCCGCATAATAACAAAAGAGCGATACCAAGAGGAGATTGGAAAAAATCAAAAGAATCTTGGTATCGCTTTTTTTATTGTGTTATGCTTTAGGTTTTATGCTTTTTTTGCTTTGCGGAGGTGGCAATCAAAATGCCCGCAAGGATGAGAATGACGGCAATCAAGCCCGTGGCGCCAAAGGATTCCTGCAAAAAAATCCAGCCCAGAACGGCGGCTGCCGCGGGGTTTAGGGCGCAGAGCATAGCCGCACGCTCGGCGGTGGTATGGCTTTGCGCAACGGGCTGAAGCGTAAAGCCAAAGCCGCTGCAAACGATTGCCAACATCAAAATCATGCCCCATTCCGCTGTGCCGGAGGGCAGACGGGGTGTTTCAAAAAGAAAGGCGGCGATGAGGGCAAAAATACCCATAAAGCCGACCTGTAATATTCCCAAAACAAAGGAATCCCCCTGACGGGAGAGACGGTCGGTCAGGATGATGGCAACGGCATAGAGAACGGCGGCAAGCAGCGCCAAAAGCTCTCCGCCCTTTATTGTGAAGGCAGAACTGCCCAAGGTCAGCAGTGCAACGCCGGAAAGGGTGATCAGCAGGGAAAAAAACGTGCGCGGACGGGGCAGACGCCGATGCAGAACACTTTCGAAAATCGGGACAAAAACGATTGCCGTATTTTCCAGAAAGGAGACGGTGGAGGAGGGAGTGGTTCGCAGGGAGGAAAGCTCCGCACCCAGCACCAGAAAAAAGATGCCGCCCAACGCCATGCCGCGCAAAAGCGTATGCGGGTGTATCTGCCGCAGCTGCTTATGAAACAGGAGCGCAAGAAGAACAAAGGCAAGCAAAAAACGCACCGCCATCAGTGTCATTGGCTGCATGGTTTGCAGCACCAATTTGGAAAACAAAAAGGAAGTGGCGCGGGCAATGATGACGGCTGCCAGCAGAAGCTCGCCCGTTTTTTGGTTCAGCTGTATCGCTTTCATAAAAATCACCTCGAAAATTCCTATCCTTGCGTATGCTTGACATTAGTATAGATTTGTTTTATTCTTGCGTAAAGCGAATGAAAATCAAATATGTATTGATAAAAAATCAAGAAAGAGGGTGCCGGTATGGATACGGAAAAGGTACGGGTGCTTTTGACTGCGCTGGAGGCGGGAACGCTGACGGCGGCTGCGGAAAGGCTGGATTATACGCCATCCGGCATCAGCAGAAGCGTTGTCTCTTTGGAGGAGGAGATTGGCTTTGCCTTGCTGACGCGGAGCCGAAACGGTGTGCGGGCAACGAAGGCCTGCGGGGAGATGCTGCCGGTTTTTCGGGAGCTTTTGCGGTGCGAGGAGGCGTGCAGACAGCGCAGTGATGAGATACGAGGCTTGGAGACGGGGGAAATTTCCGTTGGAACGGCGTATTTCAAGTATTACCCGCAGCTTTGCCGCTGGATTTCCGCATTTACGAAAATTTATCCCGGTATCAGTGTGAAAATCGTAGAGGGGCGGAGCAGTGCTTTGAGCGAAATGCTGGAGGCGGGTGAGCTGGATTTTTGCATCATCAGCAAGCGGACGGGAGTCTGTCGCTGGTTTCCCATTCAGCAGGATGAGCTGGTTCTGCGCGTGCCGAAGGAGCATCCGGCGGCAAGAAAAAAGAGTGTGCCGTTGCATTTTTTGGAAACGGAATCCTATATCGAAATTTACCCACAGCAGGAAACGGATAATTCCATTTTGCTGGAGCGGGAGGGAATTCGATGCCACACGAAATATGCCACCTATCACGATGAGGCTGCCTTTGCTATGGTGGAGGCGGGCTTGGGGGTAACGTTGGTTAATTCCTTACAGATTGCGGAGGAGGGCGACGGCTTGGTGACGCTTTCATTGGACCCGCCGCAATGGGTGGAGATTGGGATTGCCCTGCCTGTGGCGGCATCCCCGGCTGCTGAGAAATTTGCGGCATTTGCGATGCGGGATTTTGAAGCGGCTCAGTCGAAAACAGGCTTTTGAGGCAAAACAAAAAAAGAGCCCTTTCGAACTCTTTTTTGCGAAAATTATAGGGCTTCAAATTCATCCAGCAATTCGCGGAAGAGTTGCATGGCGTTTTCGATGGGGGCGGCGGTGGTCATGTCTACGCCTGCGCCCTTCAGCAAGTCAATGGAGTATTCGCTGTCGCCCTTGGAGAGAAACTCCAGATACGCAGCTATCGCAGGCTGCCCCTCGCTGCGAATTTTTTCGGAAAGGGCGATGGCAGCGCTATAGCCGGTTGCATATTGATAGACATAGAAGGCGTTATAGAAATGGGGGATACGCGCCCATTCCATATCAATTTCCGAATCAATGACGATATTTTCACCAAAATACTTGCGGTTTAAGTTACGGTAGATCTGGTTCATGCCCTCCCATGTGAGCGGCTCGCCCTTTTCTGCCATGGTGTGTGTGATTTTTTCAAACTCTGCGAACATGGTCTGGCGGAACAGTGTGCCGCGGAACTGCTCCAGAAAATAATTGATGAGATATTTCCGCATGGCTTTATCCTCGGTGGTTTTCAGAAGATGCGCCATCAGCAGAGCTTCGTTGCAGGTGGAGGCAACCTCGGCAACGAAAATCTTATGGTCGGCATAGAGATAGGGCTGTTTTTTCCATGTGAAGAAGCTGTGCAGGGCGTGCCCCATTTCGTGCGCAAGGGTAAACATACTGTTGATGGTGTCGTTATGGTTGAGGAGAACAAAGGGATGCACGCCATAGCTGCCCCAGGAGTATGCGCCGCCGCGCTTGCCTTTATTTTCATATACATCAATCCAGCCGCTTTCCATTCCATGCGCCAGAGCCTTGCTATATTCCTCGCCCATGACCTGCAATGCCTCTTTTACGGTTGTTTTTGCCTGTTCATAAGGAATTTTTACATCTGCATCAGGCACAAGCGGGACGTATAAATCATACATATGCAGCTCGTCCACACCCAGCTCCTTTTTGCGGAGGGAGATATAGCGGTGCAGCAGGGGCAGGCTTTTGTTGACGGTTTCGATCAGCGTATCGTATACGGAGAGGGGAATATTATCATCGGAAAGCGCCATTTCCATTGCGGAGGTGTAATTTCTTGCCTTTGCGAAAAAGACATCGCTTTTTACGGATGCGGCATAGGTTGCGGCGAGGGTGTTTTTCTGCGCGGAATATGCGGCATAGAGATTTTGGAATGCCTGCTTACGCACAGCACGGTCGGGGCTTTCCAGAAAGGTAACATATCTGCCCTTGGTCAGATCCAGATCTTCCCCTTCGGCGGTGCGAACGGGTGCAAAGGTGATGTCCGCGTCATTTAGCATGGTAAAAATCTGCTGCGGTGCACCGCCCAGCTCTGCGGTTTTTGCAAGCAGCTGCTCCTCGGCGGGGGAAAGGGTATGTGCCTTTTTACGCAGAAGGGTATGGAAGAAATGGTCATAGACAGCGAAATCCGCCGTTTTTTCCGCACGGAAGGCGGTCAGCTTTTCTTCCGGAATGGCAATGATTTCGGGGGTGAGGAAGGAGACTGCCGCGGAATAGCGAATGAGCAGCAGCTCTGCGCGGGATGCCAGACCCTGATAAAAGGCATTTGCGCTGTCCTCGTGCATCCGCATGGAGGCATAGGTATAGATATGGTCTAATTCTAAGGAAAGCTCCTCGTTCTTTTTCAGGCAGGAGAGCAGGGCATCTGCGGAGTCTGCCAGCTTGCCCGAAAAGGCGGTCAGCGTGGGCAGACTTTGCTCCAAGACGGTATATGCCGACTCCCATGCGGCATCGGTTTGGAAATAATCCTCGATATGCCAATGGAAACGGGGGTCGGTGTTTTTTCTTTCGGGAATGGAATGTTGCATGGTGCAGAACCTCTTTTCTATATTTGATTTTATTCGCATGTAAAGCCTGAATCCCCAAGACGTGAGCCCCTTGGGGATTCTGTTCTCGCTACCCCGATTAAAACCTTTACGGCGAAACGGGGTCTTTATGCTCTTTGCGATTCTTGTATATCATACCGTGTTTGCAGGAAATTTATCAAGGCATTTTTGCGAAAAAACCAATTTCATGAAAGCTGATCGGGGTTTTTTCTTGCTGTCAGGCAAAATTCATTGTATGATAAAGAAGAGGTGATAATTTATGGAGAAGGATTTGAAGGTACTTTTGGTTGCCTCCGAATCGGCGCCCTTTATCAAAAGCGGCGGCTTGGGCGATGTGGTCGGGTCCTTGCCGAAGGCGTTGCAAAAGGAAGGCGTGGATGTCCGTGTGGTCATTCCTCGGCACAGTGTGATTAAAAACGAGACGATGTATGGCGTGGAGCAGATAGGTGAATTTGAGGTTTGCCTGCAATGGCGCAGACAGAGGGCGAGGGTGCTGCAAAAGCCTGGGGATGTGCCGGTTTATTTTATCGAGAATAAGTATTATTTTCACAGAGACGGCTTATATGGCTTTACGGATGATAATGAACGCTTCGCTTTTTTCGGCAAGGCGGTTTTGGATATGCTGACAGAGATACAATTTTACCCCGATGTGATTCATTGCAACGATTGGCAGACGGGGCCGATTTGTATGTATTTGAAGGAGATTTACGGCAAGGTTGCGCCTTATGCCGGAATCAAAACGCTTTTTACCGTGCATAATTTGCAATATCAGGGGCGGTTTCCCATGGATACCATGGCGCTTTTGGAGGCTCCGGACGGGGCATATCCCAATATTGAATTTTATCAAACGGTTTGCTTTATGAAGATGGGGCTGGTGTATGCGGATTTTATCAATACCGTCAGCGAGACCTATGCAAAGGAAATTCAAACACCCGCTTACGGCTATGGTATGGACGGGATTTTGCGCAGCCGAAGCGATTGCCTCTGCGGGATTTTGAACGGCATTGATTTTGCGGCGAACAACCCCGAAACGGATCGGCTGATTACACGGCAATTCAGTGCGGCACAGCCGGAGAAGAAGGCGGAGAATAAGCCCGCACTGCAAAAACGGCTGGGCTTGGAGGAAAGAGCCGTTCCCATGGTTGCCATGATTACCCGTCTGGCGGAGCAAAAGGGCATGGATATTTTGATGCCGGCTTTGGATGAAATGCTGCGTAGGGATATACAGTTTGTTTTGCTCGGCACAGGGGAGGGCTGCTATGAGCAGGGCTTCCGTGCACTACAGGAGCGTTATCCCGGCAGAGCTTCCGCAAATATTTTCTTTGATGAGGCTCTGGCACAGCAGATTTACGCCTCTGCGGATTTTTTTCTGATGCCGTCTAAATTTGAGCCGTGCGGCTTGGGGCAAATGTTCAGCCTGCGCTTTGGCACGATACCGATTGTTCGCAAAACCGGCGGGCTGGCGGATACTGTGCGGCAATATCATCCGCAGACCGGGGAGGGCAATGGATTTTTGTTTGAGACATACGACTCGGGCGGGCTGCTCTGGGCGTTGGACGAGGCGCTGCGCATCTACCACATGGGGCGCGCGGAATGGCTGCATATTGTGCAAAATGCGATGCGGTGCGAATATTCTTGGGAAAGCTCCGCAAGGGAGTATATTGCCTTATATGAAAGCCTGCGGACGCGATAAGCGGAGAAAGCAGGCGTTTTCCGGGAGGAGAGACTATGATTACGGTATGGAACAGAAAAGAGCTGTTTTGCACCTTTGATTTGAAAAAACAGGCAGAGGTGCGTGATATTCTTTGGAAATTTGATATTTCCTATGAGGTGCGCGTTTCCAATCGGGCAGATTTTTTTGTTGGCGCCACAGGCAAGCCGGATGAGTGGACGGGGAAGGATGCCATCTCCCAAACGGAATATTTGATTTATGTGAAAAAAGAGGACTATGACAGAGCGATGTTTCTGGTACGGAGGAATTTGAAGGACTAAACAGTGATGAGCAGACGAAATACAGAAAAGAGAACCAATAAAAACCAAAGACTGCTGACGGCGCTGATTTGCCTTTTGGCGGCAATCTGTCTGATTGTCGGCGGCATTTATATTGATACCTTTTATGGACAGAAGCGCTTTCTCAGCCTCATTGGGAGAAACGACACAGAAGTTGCGCTCGGTGAAACGCAGGGAAGAGCGTCTGCGGAGAGCATGGAGATCGGTGTTGGCAGCAAGGCCTCGGTGGCGGTTTTCGGGAAGGAATTTATGCTTTGTACCAAGGATGGTGTCAAATATTTTGCCTCTATGGGAGATCAGCAGTGGAGCGATACCTTTAGCATGACCTCTCCGACCATCGTGCAGGAGGGGGAGTATGTTGCTGTGGGGGACATCGGCGGGAAGACTGTCCATGTCTATAATAAAGAAGGAATTCTTTATGATTTGCAGGCGGAGGGCTCTCCGATACAGTTTGCACTGAATGAAGCAGGGTATCTTTCTCTGATTACAAAGAACGAAGGCGGCTATTGTATTGGTGTTTATAATCCGAAGGGCACACTTTTAACAGAGCGTATCGAGGAGAGCAAGGGCGTTTATCCCTTATCCTCCGATACATCCGATGATGGGAAGGTGCTTGCGGTCAGCTATCTGGACACATCGGATATTACGGCGGTCGGACGGGTGCTTCTGTTTTACATTGATACAAAGGATGGGGAAAACTATACGGACAGTATGTTTGCTGCGGTGGACAAAACGGATGAGATTATCCCGATAATCAGCTACCGTAAAAACGGGACGCTTGCCGCGCTTTCCGACCACGCTGTTTATGGCATTGGCAGAGACGGCAGCGAGCTTTGGAGCTATCCTTTGGGAAATACGGTGGATCAGGCAGACTTTAGGAATAAGGAATATATTGTGCTTGCCATGGGAGACGGCGTGGCGAATCAGGACGGAGAGGAATTGGGAATGGTTTGCTGGCTGGATTACAACGGAAAGCAGAAGGGCTCCTTTGCCACGGGCGAGAGCGTGACCTATTTATGCGCTGCGGAAAAGGGCATTGTGATTGGCAATGAACGGGACTACACCGGTGTGACCTATGGCGGCAACAGAAGCTGGAATGATACGACCACCTCTGACACAAACGGGTGGATTCCTATGGAGAAGCTGCGCCGCGTTATGGTGATTGAAAAAAATAGAATTGCCATTTTTGAGATGACGAAAAAGGAAAAGCAGGCGCAGAAGCAGACTGCGGATACGGGTGATACCGTGGATACGGACACGGAGGTTACGGAGGAGACGCAGGATGCACAGGATACGGCCGCAGATACAGAGACGGAGCAGAGCGCCGAATGATGCAAAAATTTCTTATAATAGAAATTAATTATAAAAAAGGAAAGGAGGGGAAGGTGTGCATTGGATATTGGACGGAGCTGTGACGGCGATTATTTTGGGCTGTGCCGTCGCGGCGTGGCGTAAGGGCTTTATTCGGGCGGTGTTTGGTTTTTTGCCGATTGTGGCTGCCTTGCTTGGCACGAAGGCGGTCAGCCCTTACATCGGGAAATTCTTGCGGGGAACCTTTTTGTTTGACCGGATGTCCAACGCAATTCAAAATTCCATGGGGCTGGATACGGCGCTCCGAGAGGGCGCAATGCAAACGCAAACGGCGGCAATTGAGGCGATGCCTCTGCCGGAATTTTTGAAGCAAACCCTGCTGGAGAACAATAACCCTGTGATTTATCAGCTGTTGTCCGCAGATAATCTGAAGGAATATATTGCCGGTTATCTGGCGAATGTGTGTATCAACATTGTCAGCGTTGTATTGGCCTTCGTTTTGATTTTTATTGCGGTGCGCGTGGTGATGCATGCGCTGCATTTGTTCAGTCAACTGCCGGGGCTGAATCTTTTGAATCGGAGCTGCGGTTTTTTGGTCGGCGTGGCAAAGGGGCTGTGTATTGTTTGGATGATTGGGATTCTTTTGACCTTCTTCCAATGTAGTTCGGCTTGGTCGGAATTCTTGGCAGCAATGGAGCAGACCGTTTTTGCGGGATACCTGTACGAAAACAACCTGCTGCTGCATTTGGTTTTGACGATATTTACTTAAAAGCCTGAGAAATCAGGCTTTTTTGCTGCATGGAAAGAATTTTCGAAAAAAACAAAAAAAGCTGTTGACAAAGGGATACTGCCATGATACTATATTTAAGCGGCCTCGAGGGAAGGCTCGAGTCGTGTGGTCTGCACCTTGAAAACTGAATACAAGTAAAGCAAAAATAGAGTCAATCGAGAAAACAAAATTTTCTATTTTCAAATGTAAGAAAAGTTGTATCGCTACAACGAAACATTCCAGAGAGGAAGCTATATTTTCTGAAAACAATACGAAGTATTGTGACTGGTCAAGCAAGAAAGAGCACAAGGAGAATGCCTTGGCACTGGGAGCCGATGAAAGACGTGGTAAGCTGCGAAAAGCTTCGGGGAGGCGCAAACAGCCATCGATCCGGAGATATCTGAATGGGGAAACCTACTTGAGCGAACCTCAAGTATCCATACGTAAATCCATAGCGTATGGAAGGGAACGCTGTGAACTGAAACATCTAAGTAGCAGCAGGAGGAGAAAGAAAACTCGATTTCCTAAGTAGCGGCGAGCGAACGGGAAAGAGGCCAAACCGAAGGACCTAGTTCTTCGGGGTTGCGGACTGCGATTAGCATTGCGGAGGGATAGACGAACGGTTTTGGGAAAGCCGGCCAGAGACGGTGAAAGCCCGGTAGACGAAATCTTGAAGCAGCGAGCAGGATCCAGAGTACCACGAGACACGAGAAACCTTGTGGGAAGCCGGGGGGACCACCCCCCAAGCCTAAATACTCCCCAGTGACCGATAGTGAAGCAGTACTGTGAAGGAAAGGTGAAAAGGACCCCGGGAGGGGAGTGAAAGAGAACCTG
>CAVHYX010000003.1:0-6816 GCA_963640305.1 Sodaliphilus sp.
GCGAGGCGGCACTGGCTGCGGAGAAGAGAGCAATTCATATCCCGAATAAATAAGGAGGGAAAACGAATGAAAAAAGTGGGTTTTATGGGTATGGGCATCATGGGCTTACCCATGGCAACAAATATACTGAAGAAAAGCGGCTATGATGTGACAGGCTTTGATGTTGTGGAGACTGCAAGAGAGCGCTTTGCGGCAAATGGCGGCAAGGCAACGGCAAATGCCGATGAAATCTACGCAGAAAGTGAGATTATCTTTCTTTGTCTGCCGAAAAATGAGCTGGTAGACAGCACTGTCAGGGAAATTATCGCAAAGGCAAAGCCCGGTACGATTATCGTAGATTTCAGTTCCACTGCACCCGGCGTGATTAGAGCATTGTTCCCGCTGGTAAAGGCGGCCGGTATGGAACTGTTGGATTCCCCTGTCAGCGGCGGCGAATCCGGTGCCATTGCCGGCACGCTGGTTGTGATGAGCGGCGGCGAAAGAGAAACCTTTGATAAGGTGGAAGGATTGCTCCATTGCGTAGGCTCCACGGTTACCTATATGGGTGGTATCGGCTGCGGCTGTGTAGCAAAGCTGGCAAATAATATGATTGTTGGTATCAATCTGGTAGCCGTTGGCGAGGCATATGCCTATGCGGCAAAGGCCGGCTTGGATCCTGCGGTGCTGTTTGCAGCAATCAAAGACGGTTTTGCACAGAGTGCGGTTATGGATGCAAAGGTGCCTAAGATTCTGTCCAGAGATTTTTCTCCCAGTGCCCGTATTGCGGTACACTATAAAGATATGAAAAATGCGATGCAGCTGGCAAATGAAATGGGTGTTGAGATTCCTCTTTCCGCTATTGTTCTGGAGCATATGAAAACAATGGAAGAATGGGGCTTGATTAACGAGGATCAGTGCGCATTGGTAAAGGTATTTGAAAGGGCAATGGATGTTGAAGTAAAATAACGTTTCGCCGGCGGGGTGATGCTCGTAATCACTCCGCTATCCTTTCCCTCGCGGAAAGGGGAGTTTTACGAAAGGAGTCGTTTCTATGATTTATACAGCAGAAGGCGGCATCAAAAGAGTGGTTGCAGTCAGAATGAGCCCCGGTGAAAATGTCATGAAGGGGCTGGAAAAGGCGTGTGCCAACTATGGCATCAATAACGCCATTATCCTGTCCGGTATGGGTAGCTTGGATGGCTGTGAATATCTGGTTCCCATTCCTCTGCCTGACAAGAAAGCAGGTTATGGCTACGGCGATCCGATTAAGGTGACCGATTCCGTTTCCGTAACAGGTGTTTCCGGTATGATTTGCCATGATGACGACGGCAATGCCCTGCTTCATGTGCATATCAATGTATCAGATAACAGCGGCACGGTGCGCGGCGGTCATCTGACAGAGAATAATACGGTTCTTCTGACCTTTGATGTTGTAATCGGCGAGTTGGGGGACGGTCTGGAAATGGGCAGAGCCTATGATGAAGACCTAGAGGTGTTTATTTTCCGCCCCAAACAGAAATAAAAAGCAAAAAAATGGAACAATGCGATGTTAAGGCTGTTGTGGCAACGATAATTGCATTGTTCATAGAAATCAAAAGCAGCACAGCATAAGCCGTGTTGCTTTTTTGCTCAGTGGAATTTTTCCAATGTTCCCCATACCTCTTCGATTTTTTCTACTTTTTGTTCGGCAATCAGTTCATCTATATATTCCTGCGCATGAAGGGACTGCATATTCGTGCGGTATGTTTCTCCGGCCAGCCTTTTTACCTCGGATTCTTCGGGGTCAACCTCTTCTGCTACCTTAAGGATAAAATAGGTGCTACCCATATGGAAGGGACCCTCCACATCTCCTGCCGCAGCATCGGAAGAAAGACCGTACTGAGATTCCAGGACATATCGATATACGGTCATTTCGCCGTTCGCAGCCGCACCATCTACGGTTCCGACGGTATCATATGTATCAAATAATGTGGAGAAATCCTCACCGTTCTTTGCTTTTTCCAAAACCTCTACGGCTGTTTCCCGGTCATCTACAACAATGCTGTTTACCTTGAGCAGCTTGAATTTTTCCATCAGACCGGCTTTGTTTTCGTTGAAGAAACGCTCGACCTCTGCATCATCTACAGCAAATTTTTCGGAGATGGCATTGTATACAGAGGAATATAAGCAGGAATCCTCCATAATAGCAATCAGCTTTTCCTCGTCAATTCCTATTTTTGCAAGATCCTCCTTGGAAATATCGGAAAGGAATTCCTCCGCAGAACGCTTAGCTTCTTCTTTTTCTTCCTCCGTCAGGCTGATGTTATTTTCCGCTGCGTATTTTTTTGCGGCAACCAGGCTTTGGAGCGTAGTAATCGTGTGCGCTTCTACCAGTTCGTCAGCAGTTTGTCCGTCAAAATTCATGCTCCAGGCATCTTCACCGGCAGAGGAGACAAAATCCATGCTTGTGTTGTATAAGTGCGTCATATATTCAGATTTCATGATTTCCTGTCCGTCGATTTTCAGAACAGCTTCATCGGTAAAATCGGATGTGCTGTTACCGCAAGCGGTCATAAGGAGGGTCGCAGTAAGCAAAACGCCGAGTAAGGATTTTGCGGTTCTTTTCATTTCATCAACCTTCTTTCATAATGATTATTATAGTTTCATTATAGCGGGAAAATGCAATGCTTTCAATGCTTTCGAGGTGATTTACGGATGTTTTGAAAAATAAAGCTGGCCGACAAAGAGATAGACGGACGTCCCGGCGGAACCCGGTAATTATAATAATATTACAGGTGGTGCTTGCCGAAAAAATTTTTCGGAACAGGCTCCGGCTCGAGGGGCTTCCTTGGAGGCGATAAGCTTCAGGCAACCATGATTTTTGAAAGGATAGACGAAACTGAATTTACCCGTTCAAGCGGTTTTTCCTTCTTAATATTTGACAAATATTTAACGATTTTGATTTAATGTGGCTTTGGTGTGCGTTTTTCACCGGAGTCATTGCATTCGGCAATATAATATGATACAATAAAGCGTCATACATACGGAGAATTTGGGTTTTGGTGTCCATGAGGTGTCTACAGGGTGTCCGTTTTTCCGTATGCCTGATAGAAATAAAAGAGAGAAAAAGTTGAAACGATAGGGGTAATTCCGAATGAATCAGAACATTGAAAATATCAGAAATGTAGCCATTATCGCCCATGTTGACCATGGCAAGACCACTTTGGTTGACCAGTTGCTCAGGCAAAGCGGCATCTTCCGTTCCAATCAGGAGGTGCAGGAGCGGGTGATGGATAGCGGGGACATCGAGCGGGAGCGCGGTATCACCATCCTTTCCAAGAACACTGCCGTTAACTATGGAGATACGAAAATCAACATCATTGATACTCCGGGACACGCCGATTTTGGCGGAGAGGTAGAGCGTGTGCTGAAGATGGTAGACGGGGTTGTGCTGGTGGTGGATGCGTTTGAGGGGCCTATGCCGCAGACGAAGTTCGTTCTGCGTAAGGCGCTGGAGCTGAACCATCCCGTTGTGGTTTGCGTCAATAAGGTGGATAGACCCGAGGCGCGCCCCGATGAGGTTGTGGATGAGGTTTTGGAGCTGTTTATGGAGTTGGATGCCAACGAGGATCAGCTGGATTCCCCCTTTGTATTCGCTTCCGCAAGAGGCGGCTACGCATCCGAGGATTCTACTGCCAGAGAAGGGGATATGAAGCCTTTGTTTGAGGCAATCATCAACCATATTCCTGCACCAAAGGGGGATGTGAATGCGCCTGCACAGGCGTTGATTTCTACGATTGACTACAGCGAATATCTGGGGCGCATCGGTATCGGCAAGATTGAAAACGGCGTGCTACGCGTGAATGATGAGGTCGTTGTTTTGAATATGCATAATGCGGAAACAAAGAAAAGAGTACGCATTACGAAGCTATATGAATTTGAAGGCTTACAACGGGTGGAGGTCAAGGAAGCGGCAGTCGGCAATATTGTTGCGCTCAGCGGTATCGAAAATATTATGATCGGGGATACCATCTGTTCCCCCGAGAAGCCGGAGCCGCTGCCCTTTGTCAAGATTTCCGAGCCGACGCTGGCAATGAATTTTTCCGTAAACGACAGTCCCTTTGCGGGGCAGGAGGGGAAATATGTTACCTCCAGACAGATTCGGGACAGGCTGTTTAAGGAGCTGAATACGGATGTCAGCCTGCGTGTAGAGGATACGGATAATCTGGATAGTGTAAAGGTTTCCGGCAGGGGAGAGCTGCATCTTTCCATTCTGATTGAAACACTGCGCCGAGAGGGCTATGAGTTCCAGGTTTCCAAGCCGGAGGTGCTATTTAAGGAGATTGACGGGAAAAAGTGTGAGCCTATGGAGGCTGTCACGATTGATGTACCAGAGGAATTTGTCGGAAATGTTATTGAAAAGCTGGGTAGCAGAAAGGGCGAAATGACCAATATGTATCCCGCGAAGGGCGGCTATACCAGATTGGAATTTTCCATTCCCGCAAGAGGGCTGATTGGCTATCGCAGCGAATTTATGACGGATACGAAGGGCAACGGGATTATGAACTCTCTGTTTGACGGCTATGAGCCCTATAAGGGGGATATTGTGACACGCTCGCAGGGCTCTCTGGTTGCCTTTGAAAGCGGGGAAGCAATCACCTACGGTCTGTATAACGCGCAGGAACGTGGGGATTTGTTCATCGGCGCAGGCACAAAGGTTTATGAAGGCATGGTTGTCGGCAGGAATGCCCGTGCGGATGATATGGATATCAATGTTTGCAAGAAAAAGCAGCTGACCAACACCCGTGCGAGCGGCTCCGATGATGCGCTGAAGCTGACACCGCATATTACGATGTCTTTGGAGCAGTGCATGGAATTTATCAGCGATGATGAATTGCTGGAGGTAACGCCGCAGAATTTGCGTATGCGGAAAAAGATTTTGGATAATACCCAGCGCAGAAAAGCAAAAAACCGCGCGAACAGCTAAGCGGGGGACTGCTTTTGGGGAAGAGAGGTGCACCATGACGGCAAAAGCGAAAAAAAGAGGCAGTAGCTTTGTAAAACAGGCGGCGATTTTGGCAATTGCCGGTTTGTTGGTGCGCTTTTTAGGCTTTGTCTACCGTCTGCCGCTCACCAACATGATTGGGGACGAGGGAAATGCCATTTATGCGGGTGGATATTATATCTATACCTTTCTGTTGATTCTATCCTCTGCGGGGCTGCCGGCGGCAATCTCCAAGCTGGTTTCGGAAAGAATTGCCGTCAAGCAGTACCGAAATGCCCATCGGGTCTTCCAGGCGGCATTGGTGATTTCTACAAGTCTTGGCGTTTTTTTTGCGATTGTGATGGGCTTGGGGGCGCGCGGGCTGGCGAATCTCATTGGGATTCCGGACAGCTACTATTCCCTTTTGACGCTTTGCCCGACGCTTGTGATTGTGGCGATTATGTCGGTATTCCGCGGGTATTTCCAGGGAATGCGTACCATGGTGCCGACGGCGATTTCGCAGATTGTGGAGCAGGTGTTCAATGCCTTTTTCAGCGTATATCTGGCGTGGCTGTTTATGAACATCCATGTTCCGGAGGGGATGACGAAAAACATCCCGCTTGCCTCTGCGGGAGGCACGATGGGAACGGGTGTAGGCGCATTGGCAGGCTTGCTTGTGGTGCTTTTTTCCTATTGCCTGATTCGTCCGTATTTATTGCGACGCGCAGAACGGTGCAGACAACTCTACGAGGAAAGCAGGCGGGAACTGATTGGGAGAGTTTTGCAAACGGCATTTCCCATTATCGCAGGGACGGCGATATTTAGCATTACCAACCTGATTGATATGGGGATGGTTGTAAATATTTTACAGGATACCGGCTTTTCGGAAACGGAAGCAAAGGCATTGTATGGGCAGCTTTCGGGGAAATATGTGACGCTGACAACTCTGCCCGTTACGATTTCTACGGCGATTGCAACGGCAGTTTTGCCGAGCATTGCAGCATCGGTGAAGCTCAGAGAGCGGAAGCAGGTGCGCAGAAAAATGGCTCTGACCTACCGCGTTTCCATGATTATTTCCGTCCCTGCGGCAGTGGGAATCAGCGCATTGGGACCACAGATTATCCATATGCTTTTCCCCAGTGCTGCCGATGGCGGGATGCTTTTGACTGTAGGCGGTGTTTCGATTATTTTTCTGGCACTTTGCCAGACCTCTACGGGGATTTTACAGGGCATCGGACATATTCAAATTCCTGTCATTGGTGCGATTTTTGGTGCAATCGCGAAGGTGATTTTGAATTTGCTGTTGATTCGGATTCCGGCTGTTAATGTGCTTGGGGCAGTGCTTTCCACGACGGGCTGCTATCTGGTAGCCGGTGTGTTTGATGTGGTTCTGTTGAGTCGGCTGACGGGAACGAGATTCGACATTATGGGCAGCTTTTTCAAGCCGATTATCGGTTCTGTTGCCATGGCGGCGGCAACGATTGGCAGCTATTATTTATTTGATTGGCTCCTCGGTAGCAATACGGCGGCGACACTGCTTGCAATCTGTGTTGCAATTTTGGTATACGGCTTGGTCATGCTTTTAATCAAGGGTATTGTGGAGGAGGATTTGCAGACATTGCCCGGTGGTGGACGCTGCATCGAATTTTTGCAAAAATTACATTTGCTTTAGAGGTTTCGACCCATCCGGAACAGCGGTGGGTCTTTTTCTGAGGTTTCTTGAAAAAATACAGATTTTTTGTTGACAGTCGATGGATTCTGTGATAATATGAAAAAGTCGCTGAACGAGCGACGGAGTGTCGAGGCGTGGCTCAGCTTGGTAGAGCGCTACATTAGGGATGTAGAGGTCGCAGGTTCAAATCCTGTCGCCTCGA
>CAVHYX010000004.1:0-45554 GCA_963640305.1 Sodaliphilus sp.
TATCGAGGCGTGGCTCAGCTTGGTAGAGCGCTACATTAGGGATGTAGAGGTCGCAGGTTCAAATCCTGTCGCCTCGATTCAAAAAAAGAGACGGATTGATTTTCGTCTCTTTTTCATATCTGTCTAAAAAATAGATTCGGATACGACTTGTGGGGGTGAACCGTTTATGAGCGACCATCGCGAGGAAGCGTTGGTAAAAAGGGCGAAGCAGGGGGAACTGCGCGCCTTTGAGGAGCTGATTTTGCAGCATGAAAAAATTGTATATAATCTGGCACTGCGGATGATGAAGCAAAGCGAGGATGCCAAGGATATTTCGCAGGAGGTTTTTTTGAAGGCATATCGAAATATTCGGAATTTCGATGAACGGTCGCGATTTTCTACATGGCTGTATCGCATTACGACGAACACCTGTATTGATGAGCTACGGAAACGCCAAAAAAAGCCGAGTCTTTCCATAGAAGAGGAAATGGACGGAGAGGAAGGCGGAATACTGAGGCAGATTGCGGCGGCAGGGGATACACCTGAGGAAAGCCTGCTGCGAACGGAGCAGAAAAGCGAAATTTTGCAAGCACTTAACAAGCTTTCGCCGGAGCATCGAACCATTGTGGTTTTTCGGGATGTGCAGGGGCTTTCTTATGAAGAAATCGCAGAAATACTGGAAATTGGCTTAGGGACGGTGAAAAGCCGTATTTCCCGCGGACGGGCGCAGCTGAAGCAGGAAATTTTGAAAATACGGGAACTGAATGCGGATTCTGTTCGTCATAAGAAAGGAAAGGAGGGAAGGCAATGACCTGCGATGAGGTAAAGGAACGGCTTTGGGCATATTTGGAACAGGAAACGACTGCTGAGGAAACGACAGAGATAGAAGCACATCTGGTACATTGCGTGGCTTGCAGGGAGGAGCTGGCGCTGCAAAGAGAGATAAAGCAGGCTTTGGCGAGTCTTCCCGATGAGGAATTACCGGCTACTTATCATGCAGAGCTGATGCAAAAGCTGCAGGCGGAGAACAGACGCAAGCCTTTTTACCGTAGGAGGCAGCTTGGCTTGATTGCGGCAGCGGCATTGGTGCTTGTGGCGGCAGGAGGCACAAATGGGTTGTTGGCAATGCGAGAGCAGCAGAATGCTGTGATAGAGCAGACGATGTTTGGCACAACACAGGCAGCGGAGGATGAGGCAGAGGATATAGTCTTGTCGGCGGATGTGCCGGAGAAAAAGACGGCCGAGACGGATGCTTTGGATACCGAGACAACAAAAATCCGGGCAGAGGACAAGGCGAATTTGCCTCTGCGCGCTGCAAATCCGGAACAAACCGAAGGTGTAACGAAACAAACCACAGAACAAACAACGGAAAAAACAACGGAAAAAACAACAGAAAAAACAACAGAACAAGTGATAGAAAACACGACGGAAAATCTTGTATTTTCGTCGGGGGCGCAGCGTTCTGCCGCACAGGAGGATAGCCTGACGCTGCTCGTAAAGGAGAAAACGACGGCATTAGAGGCGATTCGTGCAGCGATTGAAAAATACGGGGGCACAGAGGAGGAGATAACAGACGGCGCGATACAGGCTGTGATCTCTGCGCTGTACTATTCGGATTTTTTGGCTGAAATCGGTACACTGGGAGAGGTGCGGGAGCTTTCGCAGGCTGAGGAGGACGGCGCACCGCATACGATTTGTATCTCTGTTGTGACGGAAGCAAGCGGGGGAGAAGTACAGGATGAATGAGTTTTTGAAGATGGATTTTCATACCCACACCGCCTATTGCGATGGCACGGAGAGCGTGGAACAGATGATACGGGCGGCGATTGCCAAGGGGTTTTTACGCCTAGGCTTTTCGGGGCATGGCTTTAACGATTTTCGGCCGGAGACGGAATGGTGTATGCGCCGGAAGGATGTGCCGCAGTATCAGGCTGAGGTGCGTACTATGGCAGAGAAATACAAGGATAGAATTGAGATTTTCTGCGGCGTTGAGCAGGATGCCTGTGCAACGGCAGCAACGGCGGGCTTTGATTATGTGATTGGTTCGCTGCATTATGTGGAAAAGGATGGTGTATATTACGCCATAGACGAAAGTCCCGAAGTTTTGGCGCGTGCCATCAGAGAAGGCTTTGGCGGGAATGCTTATGCCTTGGTACATCGCTTTTTTGAGATGGAGGCAGAGGTGGTTGCAAGGACAAATGCTACCTTTATCGGGCATTTTGATTTGGTGACGAAGTTCAATGAAGGGAATCGCTATTTTGACCCATTGGACAAACGCTACCGCAGAGCCGCTCTGACGGCGATGGAGGCGCTTTTGGAAACGGGCAAGCCTTTTGAGCTGAATACGGGCGGCATCTGTCGCGGATGGCGAAGGGAGCCGTATCCCTCTTTTTCACTATTGCGGGAGCTGCACAAAAGGAAGGGGGAGATTCTGCTTTCGAGCGATAGTCACGAGGGCGCTACATTGGGGTTCTGTTTTGTGGAGATGGCAGAGCTCTTGCGGGGAATTGGCTTTCGGACGGTGCGTGTTTTGCAGAAGGACGGATGGGAACTCCTTCCGTTATTTCCGTTATGATAAAAAATGTCGATTACGGGTCAATAACCTGCAATCGACATTTTTTATGAATTATTTTAACCCTGACAACGGAATTTTTTAGCCGCCTCCGGATTTTTTTGCGCGTATTCCTCTGCCATATCCGCAAGGGTAATATTATCTACAACACCATCCAAGGCCGCTTTCATTTTCTTCCAGATGGAGAGGGAAACACAGTGGTCATAATTGGCACAGTTGGGATGATCCACACAATCCACCGGAGAGAGGGAACCCTCCAATACGCGCAACACCTCACCGACAGTAATTTTTTCGGGAGGGTTGGTCAGCATATAGCCGCCCTGTGCGCCGCGAAAGCTTTTTACTAGGCCGGATTTGGTCAGTGGATTGATAATCTGCTCCAGATATTTTTCGGAAATGCCTTGATCCTTGGCGATTGCCTTTAGAGGGATGGTGCCATTGTTGTAATGCAATGCCAACGCAAGCATCAGACGGATGCCGTAACGGCCTCTTGTAGAGATTTTCATAGGGTCACCTCATTCTTTATTGCATTTGCTTACACTTCTTCTTCCTGCCAGCCCTTACAGATGTCTACCCATTCCACGCAGTTGCCGTAGTGATAAAGCTCATCGCAGGTCAGCTCGATTGCAGAGTTGCTGCTGCCCGCTGCGGGGAATACAGTGTCAAAGCGCTTCATGGAGATGTCCGCATAGGCCTTTGTGCCCTCCGGCAATGCAAAGGGGCAAACGCCGCCGACCGCATGACCGGTTGCTGCCAAGGTCTCCTCGGGGGAAAGCATTTTTGCCTTCAAACCGAAGGTGTCCTTGAATTTGCGGTTATCAATTTTGGTATCGCCTGCAACGCAAATGACAACAGGACCCTCCTTGCTCATCAGGCAGAGGGTTTTTGTGATGCGGGCGGGAATGACGCCGGCCGCCTGTGCCGCAAGCTCAACGGTTGCACTGGATTGTGCAAATTCAATCGGCTCCTTGGGACAATTCATATTTTTCAGATATGCTCTTACTTTTTCAATAGACATAGTACCTCTCCTTTTGCTGCTTTTTGTCGTTTCGTCAAAAAAATCCGTAGGTTTTTATTTATATTCAGCATATCAGAAAAGTGGGATTTGTCAAGAACAATGCGGAAGCAAAGCACTTCTTTTCTTTTTGGCGGGATCCTTGACGGGGGAAGTATCAAATGCTATACTCGAACAGGATTGAAGCGGTTGTTAGAATTAAGGAGTATATATGATTCGGAATGTTTTGGAATATTTGGAGAAAACGGCAGAGCGTCTGCCCAATCGGGTTGCTTTTTCCGGCACAGAGGGGACGATTACCTTTGCCAAGCTGGAGGAGTTTGCAAAGCGCATCGGCACTTACCTTGCGCACTTTGGCGGCAGAAACTGCCCGATTGCGGTAATGATGCAGAAAACACCTGTCTCTGTGGCGGCATTTCTGGGGGCGGTCTATAGCGGGAATTTTTATACGCCTATTGATGTAACGATGCCGAGGGAGCGTGTGCTTTCCATTCTGCATACGCTTGCGCCACAGGTGCTTTTGATTGATGAAAAAAGCTGCAAGACGGCAAACAACCTTGGCTATGAGGGGAAAATTATCGTTCTGGAGGGGATTTTGGAAACGGAGATTGACGAGAATTTGCTGCGGAGCATCCGCCTTTCCGCCATTGATACCGACCCTCTGTATGCGCTTTTTACCAGCGGGTCAACAGGGGTGCCGAAGGGCGTTGTTATCAGCCATCAATCCGTTGTGAATCTGACGGAATGGTATACCGAGGCGTTTTCTATTTCCGAGGCGGAAATTATCGGCAATCAGGCGCCGTTTTATTTTGACTCCTCTGTGAAGGATTTGTATGCGGTGCTGAAAACGGGCGCAAGGATGGAAATTATCCCGAAAATGCTCTTTTCCTTTCCAAAAAAGCTTTTGGAATATTTGGAGGAAAAGCAGATTAATTATATCGACTGGGTACCCTCTGCGCTGTGTATTGTGGCGAATACGGGCGCTTTGGAGAGCTTCCGACCTTCTTATCTGAACAAGATTATGTTTTGCGGCGAGGCAATGCCGACCGGACAGTTCAATCAATGGAGAAAAAAATATCCTGATGCCATGTTTGCGAATATCTACGGTCCGACGGAAACCACGGTAGACTGCACCTACTACATTGTAGATAGGGAATTCGCGGATGATGAGCCGCTCCCGATTGGCTACGGCTGCCGGAATTCGGATGTTTTTATTCTGAATGGAGATAAATTGGCGGCGGCGGGCGAAAGCGGTGAGCTTTGTGTACGCGGAAGGTGTCTTGCATTGGGGTACTACAACAACCCTGAGAAAACTGCGGAGGCTTTTATTCAGAATCCCTTGAATCCGCATTATCCCGAAAAAATTTATAAAACGGGTGATATTGCGAAATATAATGAACAGGGCGAAATCGTCTTTCTGGCAAGAAAGGATCACCAGATTAAGCATATGGGGCACCGCATTGAGCTGGGCGAAATTGAAACGGCAGTCAATTCCATTGAGGGGATTACGGCAGGTGCTTGCCTTTATGATGAGAAAACACAGCGGATTCTGCTGTTCTACTGCGGTGCAGAGGAAGCAACGCAGGCGTATCTCTTAAAAAAACTGCGAGATAAGGTGCCGAAATATATGTTTCCGAATTTGATGATAAAATTGGAAAAAATGCCGCAGACTTTGAATGGAAAGATAGACAGATTGGCTTTGAGGGAGTATTATGATAGCGATAAGCAAAATTCCTGACGGGGAGACATGGCGGGCAGAAATTGCGCGGTATCGTTCCCGCGGGATGCGTACAAATTTTTATGCGGCGGCGGCGGATTTTTTTCCGCAACTACAGCGGCTTTCCAAGCTGGAATTTGACGGCGGGTGTTATTTGTTTCATGAGAAGGAGAGGCAGATTGATTTGTACTTCTTTTTGGAGCGGGGGAGGGAACCTGTAGCGTTTCCGTCTGCGTTTTCCAAGCCTGTGGTTCTGGAGCAGGTCGGCTTGGCGAAGTCTTTGCCGGATTTGACGGGATGGAAAAAAATCGGCTTTACGCACTATTTACAGCGGAAGCGGCTTTTTCTTTCCGCAAAAAAAGCGGAGGAAACAGAATATGCACCTTCTTTTGCGACGGAAGAAGAGGCAGAGCGGATTTTCCGCTTAATGGGTCAGGTATTCGAGCCTTATACCTCAGCGCTGCCTGCTTTGGAAACATTGCGGCAGGATATTCGGGAAAACCGAGTGCTTGCGGCAAGGGAGGGAGAGGAGCTTTTGGGCTTTCTGCGCTTTGGCAGGGAGAAAATGGTATCCGTTCTTTGGCAGATTGCGATTGTGCCAAGCGGCCGAGGAAGGGGCATCGGCAGTCGTCTTGTGCGAGACTGGCTTTCGCTGGAAAAGGAGCGGACTGCGAAATTTCAGCTTTGGGTGCGGGAGGATAACCCCTCTGCACTAAAAATGTATGAAGTATTGGGCTTTTTGCCGGACGGCAGAGTGGCATCGGTGATGTTGAAGCGATGAGCAAAGAAAGGAAATGGAGTATGGAAGCATTATTGAAGATTTTGACAGAGCTTAGACCGGATGTGGATTTTGAGGGAAACAAGGAATTGGTGGACGGCGGTGACTTGGATTCCTTTGATATTGTATCCTTGGTAGGTGAGTTGTGCGAGGAATACGATATTGAAATCGGCGCGGACGAAATCGTTCCCGAAAATTTTAACTCCGTAGACGCAATCTGGGCATTGGTGCAGAGATTGCAGGAGGATTGATCACAAAAATGGAGGAGTAAAGCGGTATGGCGTTTACATCGTTTCGATTTATCGTTTTTCTTGTATTGGCTGCCGCTGCATATTTTCTGACACCGAAGCGTTGCCGATGGGTAACGCTTTTTGTGGCTAACTATGTGTTTTATTTTATTTCCGGCGGGCGGATTTTTATTTATCTTTTGGCAACGACGGTGACTACATATCTGGCTACGGTGAAAATCGGGGATATGGCGGCGAAAAATAAAATTGCCTTTGGTGACGCGAAGGCGGAACTGGATAAAGAAGGGAAAAAGGCGTGGAAGGCCGCCTTTGCGAAGAAAAAGAAACGGATTCTCATCCCGACGCTTTTCTTTAACTTTGGAATTTTAGCGGTGCTGAAATATTCCGGATTTGTAACGGAAAATTTGAATTTGCTGTTTGCAAAAGTCGGCATCGGGGGAGAACTGCCGGTGTTTCGGTTTTTGCTGCCCTTGGGTATTTCCTTCTATACCTTCCAGTCTATGGGGTATTTGATTGATGTTTATAGAGAAAAGCAGGAGCCGGAGCGGAACTTTTTCAAGCTGGCACTGTTTATTTCCTTCTTTCCACAGATTGTGCAGGGACCGATTTCCCGTTTCGGCAATCTGGCAGAGCAGCTGTTCCGTGCGAATGAATTTTCCTATACGCGCATCAAATTCGGCGTACAGCTGATGCTCTGGGGCGCGTTTAAGAAGATGGTCATTGCGGATAGAGCGGCGGTTTTGGTGGATAATGCATTTGGTTTTCCGGAAACCTTCGGCGGCACCTATGTTGCAGTGGCGGCCTTGGTGTATGCTATCCAAATTTACGGAGATTTCTCCGGTGGGATTGATATTGCAACAGGCGCGGCGCAGATTTTTGGCGTAACGCTGGATAAAAACTTTGAACGCCCCTATCTGGCAACCTCAATTCCCGATTATTGGCGCAGATGGCACATGACGCTTGGCGCATGGTTTCGGGATTATGTGTTCTATCCCTTATCCCTGTCGAAATTTTTCTCCCGTCTGGGGAAGAAATGCAGAGGGATTTTCGGGAACTATATCGGCAAGCTGGTGCCTGTGTTGATTCCGCAGTTTATTATTTTCTTTCTGATTGGTATTTGGCATGGGGCGGAATGGAAATATATTGCCTTTGGCTGCTATAACGGTACATTGATTGTGCTGGGGATTTTATTTGAGCAGCCGTTGCAAAGGCTGGCAAAAAGGCTGTCGATTCGGACAGATTGCCTGAGCTGGCGTATTTTTCAGGTTCTTCGCACACTGATTTTGGTGGCGATTGGCAAGGTGATTACCCGTGCACCCGGGGTTTCCGCAGCGAAATATATGCTGACCTCTATGGTGCGGAATTGGGACACGGATGCTTTGCTTGCAGGCGGTCTGCTGACGATGGGTCTGGATGTGAAGGACTTATGGATACTGTTTCTGTCCTGTCTGGTTTTGCTTTCTATCAGCTTAATGCAGGAAAGCGGAATCAAGGTAAGGGAAGCTCTCGCAAAGCAAAATTTGTATTTCCGTTGGGTGATTTATCTGGGTGCATTGTTCTCCCTGATTCTTTTCGGTGTGTATGGCTTGAATTATGATGCCGCGGACTTTATTTACAGGGGGTTCTGAGTATGAATAAAAAAGAATGTTTGAAAATCATAATCAGATGCGCGGTGTTTTTGGTAGTCTTTGCCCTGCTTTTTGGAAATGCAACGGCTTTACTGATGCGGCATGATGATGAGGCGGACGAGATTCATGCCTTTTACGGCGAGCCAAAGGATACGATTGATGTGCTTTACATTGGAAGCAGTCCGCTTTTGCGTGGTGTGTCGCCGATGGTGATGTGGCAGGAGCATGGCTTTACGGGCTATGTCCGTGCATCCGCCTTGCAGGCACCGGCAGTCAGCTACGGACTTCTGGCGGAGTCGCTGCAATATCAGAGCCCTAAGCTGGTGGTTTTGCTTTGCGATAATATTTTTTCGGATTACGATTACGCGGAGCGGGAGGGGGATTTGCGTCGCGGTCTGGACGGTATGAAGCTTTCGAGATATAAATGGGACATTATTCGAGAGGTGACGGCAGCCGATGAACGTCAGTCTCTGCTGTCCTATGCGTTTCCGTTGCTGCGCTACCACGACCGCTGGAAGGAAATCAATTTGGCGGAGGATGAGGCGGAGCCCATATTGGAACACTCCTTCAAGAAGGGGAATGTGTATCTCAGAGAGTCAGAACCGCAGAGCTATCCCGAAGGCTTCATGGAGCCGGCAGGAGAAGCGGTTTCCTTTGACGAGAGTGCAAGGGGATATATCGAAAAATCCATTGCGTTTTGCAAGGAAAAGGATATTCCTGTTTTGCTGCTACATCTGCCGAAAATGAACTGGACCTATGAGCAGAGCGAGGCGATGGAGGATTTTGCTGCGGCGCAGGGCGTGGACTATCTGGATTTGGACAGAGAGGAAAACAGAAGGGCGCTCGGCATAGACCCGCAGGTTGATTATTACGATCAGGGGCATATGAATCTTACGGGGGCAATCAAGCTTTCCCGTTGGCTGGGGGATTGGCTCAAGACGCAGTATGCCTTGCCCGACCATAGAGCAGATGCGGACATCAGTGCAGAGTGGAACGTGGATTTCGCACAGTATGCGGAAAGAACGGGTCTGCGGTGATTGTCTATGGCAGACAGGAGGAAGTACAATTCTTAATTCTTTATTAAAGCCTTGACAAATAGGGTGTGCGAGACTATTATCAGAGGGAAAACCAATGTCATTTTATGTCCTTTGCAGCTTCATGCAAAGGGCGTTTTTTCGTCTCTGCTTGCAGCCCTGCGGCGTAGGCGGAGCAATAAGGAGCATGAAGACAATGAGAGAACGAATCAGAAGAAAATGGTCTGCAATCAAGGGCTTTTTCGCAGCACGGAGATTTTCCGGAGGGGTGGATATACAAAAGGGATTCGGTACGCTGCGTAATCGCAGCAGGGAAAGAGCGGAGGCTTATCGCAACAGTGCGTTTGCCCAAGGGCTACAGAAGATGTACCCCTATATGAATCGCTTTTCCTTAGTTTTGCACGGGGCTTGGGCGATTGTCATCAATTTTGTGATTGAAGCCATATCCCGTCATTCCGTGATGGCGGCAGTGGAATATTCCAGAGTTTCTACGAAGGCATTTTTGTATAATGCGTTTATGATTTTTGTCACATTTTCTATTACCTATTTATGCAGGCGGCGGGTTTTTGCTCGTATCATTATCAGTCTGTTTTGGTTGGTTTTGGGCATTGTCAACGGGCTCATGCTTTCCCGCAGGGTGACACCGTTTAATGCACAGGATTTGAAAACGGTGGCGGAGGGGGTTTCTCTGTTTACGAATTACTTTAATGTATTTGAGCTGGCGGGGCTTGCTGTTGCTGCGGTTTTAGTGATTTTGGGATTAATACACCTGTTTCGCGTGGCGGGAAAATTCGCAGGAAAAATCAATTATCTGACCTCCGGCTTGATTGTGGCGGCGTCCTTTGCCTGCTACGGCGCATTGACGGATTATGTCATTGAAAACCGTATTGTTTCGACCTATTTTGCGAATATTGCATTTGCCTATCAGGATTATGGCTTGCCCTATTGCTTTGCGGCAAGTATGTTCAATACCGGTATCTCCGAGCCGAACGGCTATACGGAGGAAAAAATGGCGGAAATCAGCGAGGACGGCGCGATTGTCGAAAGCACTTCCGAGGCGAAGGTGCTGCCGAATGTCATTTTTGTCCAGTTGGAATCCTTCTTTGATGTTTCCGAATTTACGGCATTACAGACATCGAAGGACCCCTTGCCGAACCTTAGAAAAATGGCTGCGGAGTATTCCTCCGGCTATTGTCAGGTGCCTTCTATCGGTGCCGGCACGGCAAATACGGAATTTGAGATGCTGACAGGGATGAGCCTACGTTATTTCGGCCCCGGGGAGTATCCGTATAAGACCTATTTGAAGGAAAAGACTGCGGAAAGCGCGGCGACAGCCTTTGCTTCCTTCGGCTATGGTACACACGCTGTACATAACCACAGTGGAAATTTTTACAGCAGAGCAAAGGTCTTTAACCATGTGGGCTTTGACACCTTTACCAGCAAGGAATTTATGAATTTTGACACGACAGAGACGGGCTGGGCAAAGGACGAGGTGCTTTTGACGCATATTGCGGATTGTCTGGATTCGACGGAGCAGCAGGATTTCGTATTTACTATCAGCGTGCAGGGACACGGCAGCTATCCCGAGGAGCGCATCATTGAGCACCCGCATTTGATGGCAGGCGGTTTGGAGGATGAAGAGAAAAATTGCCAATGGGAATATTATGTAAATCAGGTATATGAAATGGATCAGTTTGCGGCGGATTTGGTGTCTATGATGGAGGAGCGAGGGGAGCCTGCGGTTGTGGTATTTTACGGTGACCATCTCCCTACAATGGGACTCACGGAGGCGGATGTAAAGAGCGGCAACCTGTTTTATACCAATTATGTCATTTGGGACAACATCGGCTTGCCGAAGCAGGACGGCACGATTCACAGCTATCAGCTGATGGCAGAGGTGATGGATCGCATTGGATTGCACGCGGGTACGGTTTTCAATTACCATCAGGAACGGATGGATTCTACGAATCAGGCAGCTTATTTAATGGATTTGGAGCTTTTGCAGTATGATTTGCTCTACGGCAAGCAATATGTCTATAATGGGACGCCTGTGATTACGGAAGGGCATATGACAATGGGTATTCGGGATGCCGAGATTTTGTATTCCAGTGAAACGGTAGAGGAATATTATTCCCTTGTGGGTGAAAACTTTACAAAGTGGAGTCAGGTTTATATCAACGGAGAGAAGCAATCCCGTAAATTTGTCAATGAGAATATCCTGAAGGTCAAAGGAAGCTTGCAGGATTGGGATGTCATTACCATTAGTCAGGTCGGTTCAAGCAATACCGTATTCCGCACCTCGCAGGAGTATGTTTATCTGGACGGGAGAGTCGTTCCCTATACGGATCAGCTGAAGGAGGAAAAACTGCTCTTGGATGCGGCAGATGACCCGGAGAAGCTGGCGGAGCTGCGACAGGAGCAAAGGGCGCAGCGGCGTGCGGCGCGCAGAAGCGAAAGCTACCGGGAGCAACACGAACAATAATAAGAAGAACAAGAAGAATAAGAAGCAAATAAAAAAGAGGAGTATTGTCCGGAATGAGACAGTACCCCTTTTTTGTTTATGTCTGCTTTTGTTTCTCCGGTGTCTTTATAAAGGAAAGCAGCAGCACGGCGGCAATGATGCAGGCGAAGCCGACATAGTCCATCCATTCCAGCTGCACCTTGAGCCATACCACGGAAACCACGGCAGATGCCAATGGCTCCGCCGAGGCGTAAAGACTGCTTTTTGTGGGGCCGATATATTTTACGCCATTGAGGAACATCAGGTATGGAACGGTTGTGCCTAAAATAATAATGAAAGCCATCGCCAAAACACAGGAGGTATCCCATGTGCCCTCCAGCGCCCAGGAAGGATGGACGAAGTGCATAACAAAGCTCAGGATGAGCATTGCCCAGCCGATGAGCAGCATGGCATCATATTTTGCCAAAAGGCGCGTAGGATAGACCGTATAGAACGCCAGTGCGAGGGAGGCAAGCGCCCCCCAGAACAATGCCTGTGGCGAAAGGCTCAGGCTTTTCAGATTACCGTGCGTTGCCAGAAGAATTGTCCCGATAAGACAGGCGAGGACTGCGACACATTCTACCCCGGAAGGCAGCTTTTTTTGCTTCAATGCCAGATAAACCACAATCAGAATCGGCGCGGTATATTGCAGCACGGTTGCGGTGGCGGCATTGGAATGGACGATGGCAGCAAAGTAGCCATATTGCATAAAGAGCATGCCGCCTAAGGCAAAAATAATAACATTCCGCCTGTCCCGTTTATCCATCCAAATGGAAAGCACGCCGCCGCGTTTGATTTGGAAGAATCCCAAAAGGAGCAAGCCGGTCAGGAGGCAACGCGTGGAAACCAGCCATTCCGGCGAGATGCCCGCGTGATTGAAAAGATATTGCCCCACTGCGCCGGAGATGCCCCATAGGCAGGCGCTCAGCAGACAGAAAGCAGAACTGATAAATACCTTGTTTTTGATTTTCATAGCTATTCCCTCGCATTAAAATCCATATTTTTGTGACGCAGGGAATTTATCCTGTGCCGAATCGCCACCATACTATCATGTCGAATTGTAAAAGTCAATGCTTGCATTTGTAAAACAGGAGGGAATTACTTTGGAAAAAATGGCAGAGGATTTTGCATAGATTTAACAAAAATACGATTTTTCATTTAACCTTTGATACATATACTCATAATTGTAAACAATAAGAAAAGAATAAGAACAGAAAGAAAAAAGGAGAGAAAATGAAGATGAAGAAAATATTTGCGGTTGCGATGGCAATGATGATGACGGTTGGTATGCTGGCAGGCTGCGGTAGCTCGACGGAGAACGAGGATGCTGCAAACGGAGCGGGCGGCGCGATTACGGTTGTATCCCGTGAGGATGGCTCCGGTACCAGAGGGGCGTTTATCGAGCTGTTTGGCATTGAGGAAAAGAACGAGGCGGGGGAAAAGGTTGATTATACAACCACTGCGGCGGAAATTACAAACAGCACGGCAGTTATGATGACAACGGTTGCGGGAAACGACAGCGCGATTGGCTATGTTTCCCTTGGTTCCCTGAACGATTCCGTAAAGGCACTTTTGATTGATGGGGTTGAGGCAACGGCGGAAAATATCAAAAACGGCACATACACCGTTGCAAGACCCTTTAATATTGCGACAGGAAAAGAGGTCAGCGAGGTAACGCAGGATTTCATTGATTTCATTTTGAGTGAGGATGGGCAGGCAGTTGTAGAAGCGAATGGCTACATCAGCCAAGGCAATACCGGCACCTTCACAAGCACCGGAGTAGACGGCAAGATTATCGTTGCTGGCTCATCCTCCGTGACACCGGTTATGGAGAAGCTGAAGGAGGCATATCTTGCAATCAACCCCAACGCAACGATTGAGGTACAGCAGTCCGATTCCACCACAGGGATGACATCTGCGATGGAAGGAATGTGCGACATCGGCATGGCTTCCAGAGAGTTGAAGGACAGCGAGCTTGCGGCAGGTCTGACTCCTACGGTTATTGCAATGGATGGGATTGCGGTAGTTGTGAACCATAATAACGCAGTGAGCGATTTGACAACAGAGCAGGTAAAGGATATTTTCACGGGTGCTGTGACCGATTGGTCCGCAGTACAGTAACAAAATTCCCGAATGTGAAGGGGGAAAAAGAGAATGAAGGAAGCTGTAATGAAATGGGTATTCATGGCTGCCGCAGCAGCATCCATTCTGGCAGTTGGATTGATTTGTGTATTCCTGTTTGCCAATGGCGTGCCTGCCATTGGCGAAATTGGCGTAGCGAAATTCCTATTGGGAACGACATGGAGACCCGGTAATGATATTTACGGCATTTTTCCGATGATTGTCGGTAGTGTTTATGTGACGGCGGGAGCAATTATTGTCGGAGTGCCGCTGGGAATTCTCTGTGCGGTTTTTCTGGTATGGTTCTGCCCGAAGCGGCTGTATAAAATCGTAAAGCCTGCGGTGGAGCTTTTGGCAGGGATTCCTTCCATTGTTTACGGCTTTTTCGGCTTAATGGTTTTGGTGCCGCTCATGCAGGATTTGTTCGGAGGTAGCGGCAAGGGAGTCTTAACTGCCTCCATTCTTCTGGGGATTATGATTTTGCCGACCATCATCGGTGTTTCCGAAAGCAATATCCGCGCGGTTCCCATGAGCTATTACGAAGGCTCTCTGGGCTTGGGTGCAACGCATGAAAGAAGCGTATTTTTCGCTGTTCTGCCTGCTGCAAAGCAGGGAATTCTGGCAGGGGTTGTTTTGGGCATCGGGCGTGCCGTCGGAGAAACCATGGCGGTTGTCATGATTGCGGGGAATCAGCCGATTTTGCCGGACAGCATTTTCAGTGGTGTCCGTACCATGACGGCGAATATCGTTATGGAGATGGGCTATGCGACGGATTTGCACAGAGAGGCTCTGCTGGGTACGGCGGTGGTGCTGTTCGTATTCATCCTCATTATCAATCTGAGCTTTTCATTCCTGAAAAGGAGGGCGGACTGATGCAGGCAATCAATCAACAAAACATGAGAGAAAAGCTGGATGCCTATCGCAGAAACCCGTTTTCGCTTTTTCTGGCGATTCTGGTGACGCTTTCTGCGGCAATCACGCTGGTGCTGCTGATTTCTCTGATTGTTTATATTTTATATAAAGGGATTCCGAATTTGAAGCCATCCCTGTTTGAATGGAATTATAACACGATGAATGTTTCTATGATGCCGGCAATTATCAATACACTGAGTATTACGGCAATGACGTTGCTTTTTGCAGTTCCTGCGGGGATTTTTGCGGCGATTTATCTGGTGGAATACGCAAAGCGAGGGAATAAATTTGTTTCGGTTGTTCGTATGACCACAGAAACTCTGGCGGGGATTCCATCTATTGTATTCGGCTTGTTCGGCTATTTGTTTTTCAATATCTATCTCAAATGGGGGTATTCCATTTTGGGCGGTGCATTGACGCTCGCGATTATGGTTTTGCCGCTGATTTTGCGGACAACGGAGGAAGCGTTACATTCCGTGCCGGATGCTTACCGCGAGGGTAGCTTTGGACTGGGTGCGGGGAAGCTTAGAACAGTCTTTCGCATTGTATTGCCTTCGGCTGTGCCGGGCATATTGGCGGGGGTTATTTTGGCGATTGGACGAATTGTTGGGGAAACGGCAGCCTTGCTTTACCCCGCAGGGACAGCGGCACAGGTGGCAGACGGATTGTTTTCCTCCGGACGGACGTTGGCGGTGCATATGTATGCGCTGTTGAATGAAGGCTTGTATACCGATCAGGCGTATGCAACGGCGGTCGTGCTTTTAATTTTGGTAGTCTGCATCAATGCCTTGTCCTCGTTTGTGGCAAAGAAAGCCGGTGTAAAGGAAAAATGATAAAAAATAGAGAAAAGGAATGTACAATGAATCAAAGTAAAATATCTGTATCGAATCTGGATTTATACTACGGTGAATTTCAAGCTCTAAAGCAAATCAATCTGGATTTGCCGGAGAAGGAAATCACTGCCTTTATCGGTCCTTCCGGCTGTGGGAAGTCTACGCTGCTCAAGAGCCTGAACCGCATGAATGATTTGGTGGAGGGCTGCCGTATTACCGGAGAAGTGCTTCTGGACGGAGAAAATATTTATCAGGGCATGGACATCAATCTGCTGCGAAAAAGGGTGGGCATGGTATTCCAAAAGCCGAATCCCTTTCCGATGAGTATTTATGATAACATTGCCTATGGCCCCAGAACACACGGCGTGCGCTCGAAACTGAAGCTGGATGAGATTGTGGAAAAGGCACTCCGGGATGCGGCAATTTGGGACGAGGTGAAGGACAGGCTGAAAAAGAACGCGCTTGGCATGAGCGGCGGGCAGCAGCAAAGGCTTTGTATTGCAAGGGCATTAGCGGTGCAGCCGGAGGTGCTTTTGATGGATGAGCCGACCTCTGCGCTGGATCCGATTTCAACCTCGCGTATTGAGGAGCTGGCGTTGGAACTGAAAAAAGAGTATACCATTATTATTGTGACGCACAATATGCAGCAGGCAACGCGCATCTCTGATAATACGGCGTTTTTCCTTCTAGGCGAGGTTGTGGAATATGACAAAACGGAAACCTTGTTTTCCATGCCGCAGGATAAGAGAACTGAGGATTATATTACGGGGAGGTTTGGATAAGCGATGGTACGTAGTCGTTTTGATTCGGAGCTGGAGCAGCTGAATGTGGAGCTGATTAAAATGGGGGCGTTATGCGAGGAGGCAATTACAGCTTCTGTATCTGCCCTGAGGCAATATAACCGCTCGCTGGTGCAGGTGGTTTTTGAAAAGGATAACGAGATAGACCGAATGGAGCGGGATATTGAAGCGTTTTGTATGCGTCTGCTTTTGCAGCAGCAGCCAGTGGCGCGGGATTTGCGTACAATTTCCTCTGCCTTGAAGATGATTTCCGATATGGAGCGCATTGGCGACCAGGCGGGAGATATTGCGGAAATTATGGCAACGCTGGGCGAGCACGACACCAAGAGCAAGCTGCATATTCAGGATATGGCAACGGCGACTGTGAAGATGGTAACGGATGCGGTGGAATCCTTTGTAAAAAAAGATTTGGAATTGGCGCGCTCCGTGATGCAGTATGATGATGTTGTGGATGGGCTGTTTGATAAGGTAAAAGAGGATTTGATTGGATTAATTGGTGAAAATCGGGAGAACGGCGAGTTTTGCGTTGACCTTCTAATGATTGCGAAATATTTGGAACGCATCGGCGACCATGCGACCAATATCGCGGAATGGGTCGAATTTTCCATCACAGGACAGCACGTTGTGGCGGAGGAGGAGAGAACCTGATTTCTTACGCATACTGCATCTGATTTGAGAAATAAAGATGATAAGAAGCTCTTTGCTATGGGATGATAGGAAAGAGCTTTTTTATTTTTTGAAGAGTGTAACAAGTGGCATTGTGCCCTATTGGTGTTGCACCGTAAGCATGGATATAAAATCTGTTATAACAGCATTGCAAAATTGCCTTGCTTTCGGTATACTATCTCTGGAAGGACGCTTACGAAGCAAAAGCGGATCAAAATCGGAAGCGATACAGGAAAAAAGCGTCTCATAAAGAAACGGAGGAGAAACAAATGACAATCAATAAGAATTTGGAAGGAACCAAATTGGAATTTTCGCTCGTGGGCAGATTGGATACCACAACTGCGCCGATGCTGGAGGCAGAGCTGAAGCAATCCTTGGAGGGCATTACGGAATTGGTGTTTGATTTTGAAAAGCTGGAATATATTTCTTCGGCAGGTCTGCGTATTCTTTTGGCAGCACAGAAGATGATGAATAAGCAGGGAAGCATGACGGTGAAAAATGTAAACGAGGTCATTGCAGAGGTGTTTGAGGTAACAGGCTTCTCGGATATTTTGACCATACTGTAAAGACCATCCTATTTCCTTGCTGCATAAGAAAGATATGGATACATAGGGTGAGGTAAAAAAGCAGCAGACATTTACTCTGTTGCTTTTTTACTTCAAATTTCAGGCTGATGGTGGACATGAGGTGATTGGAAATGATTGATTTGCATTTGCACCTGGATGGCTCTCTTAATCCGGGGAGTATCTCGAAAATGGCGGAAATGAGCGGTATATCATTACCCTATACCGAGGCAGAGCTGAAAGATGCATTGATGGTTGCACCCGATTGCACCGGCTTGGGGGAATATTTGGAAAAGTTCGATTTACCCTTACGACTTTTGCAGACGGCAGACTGTATCGAATATGCCGTATACGATTTGATTCATACTCTGTACGCGCAGGGTCTGTGCTATGCAGAGATACGCTTTGCACCGCAGCTGCATACTGCGCGCGGGTTGACGCAGGCGGAGGTCGCACAGGCGGCGATTTGCGGCTTAAAGCGGGGAATGACTGCATTTCAATTTCCCGCACAGTTAATTTTATGCTGTATGCGAGGGGCGGACAATGCGGCGAAAAATAAAGAAACAATTCGCGTTGCGGCGGAGAGTCTGGGCAGTGGCGTATGCGCTGTGGATTTGGCGGGGAACGAGGCTGCCTATCCGACGGAGCGATTTCGGGAGATTTTTGCACTTGCAAGAAAGACAGAGCTGCCAATTATCATCCACGCGGGGGAGGCGGCAGGCGCGGAAAGCATCAGACAGGCGCTTGCCTTAGGTGCAGTCCGTATCGGGCATGGGATTCATGCCATGGAGGATGCTGCACTGATGGATCTTTTACGGGACAGAGGGATTTATCTGGAAATGTGCTATTCCAGCAATTTACAGACAAAAGCCGTGGACAGACCCGCGAATTATCCGATTCGGCTTTTTTTGAAAAAAGGGCTTGGTGTGACCATACATACGGATAATATGACGGTTTCCGGTACGACGCTACGCCGAGAGTATCGCCTCTTGCGGGAGCAATTTGCCCTGAGTGACAGGGAACTGCGAGGCTTGGCTTTTTGTGCTGCGGAGGCTGCCTTTGTGACAGAGGAAGAAAGAAAAATTTTGAAGGAACAAATAGAAGCAGGCTTTTCCTCTTGGCTGTATGGCGAGGAGGAATAGCAGGAGACAAAGCAATGGATACTCATTATTTATGCGAGATGAAACTAAAGAGGGAAGACCCTGTGCTGCACAAGCTTTTTCAAAACAGCGTATTTTGTTTGCAGCGGATGCTGGTGAAGTATCGGAAGATTTTTCCGAATTATACGGATCATACGGCGTTACACTCCTTGGAGGTTCTGGATTTTTGCAATCGTTTGATAGGTGAAAATATTGAAAAAATGAATGCGGATGAAATTTATGTGCTTTTGATGGGAGCGTATCTGCATGACAGCGGTATGGGTATTACTCTGTCAGATTATGAGAAATTTAAGCAGAATATCAATTTTGGTGACTATTTTGTGACACATTCGCCCGAAAATATTCCGGATTGTATTCGGGATTTTCATCAGGAATTCAGCGGGGAATACATCAAAAAGTATGCAGCGTTTTTTGAAATACCCTCACGGGAGCATATTTTTGCAATTGTGCAGGTTTCCCGCGGGCACCGAAAAACGGATTTGTGGGACAGCAAGGAATATCCTGAGCAATTTTTTGTGCCGAACGGGAATCGGGTGTGTCTACCGTATCTTGCGGCACTTTTGCGCCTAGCGGATGAATTGGATATTGCGGCAGACAGAAATTTGCAATTTATGTATGATATTGATAAAATCGACAATGCGTACAGCAGGATGGAATTTCGAAAGCATCAGGCGATTCGAAGGCTTTCCGTTACGGAGGATGCTTTTGAGCTGCTCGTGGATACCTCTGATGCAGAGGTATACCGGGGTGTGTTGGAATTGAAGGAAAAGCTGGAGCAGACCTTGCAGGAATGCAGGAGGGTCGTTGCAGAAAGAACCCCCTATCGCATGACGCAAAGAAAGCTGTTGATACAACCCTATGTCGGAGGTGGAAGGTAATGAAATTAGGTAGATGGGTAGGCAAAATCGGTATACTTTGTACGATTTTATTGGGTGCGTTTACGGGCTGCGGCACAGAGGAAAAGGAGCAGATTACAAGTGTTGCGCAGTTGAATCAGCCGCAATATACCATTGGTGTGCATCCCGGCTCTGCTGCCGCTATTCTTGCGGAGGAACAGTTCCCGAATGCGAAGCTTGTTTATCATAATGAGATTTCGGATGCATATTTGTCTGTGGAGAGAGGAAAAACGGACGCATTGATCTATAGCAAGATGTTTATGCAGTATGCGGTGGCGTCTGAGGCATTGGATAATCTGGCAATTATGAGTGATACGCTGTCCGAAGCGGATGTTGCTGTGGGCATCAATCCCAAACGGGCGGACTTGCTCCCTGAGGTCAATGCTTTTATCGAGCAATTGAAGGAGGATGGTACGCTGGAGGATATGTACCATCGTTGGGTGGAGCAGGCGAATTCTGTTATGCCGGAATTGCCAAAGGCAGAAGCTCCAAGCCGCGTGCTGAAGATAGGCACCTCCGGTCTGGTGGAGCCGATGAATTATTATGACGAAAATCAGAATTTGACAGGCATGGATTTGGAATTTATATACCGTCTGGCTGCTTATATGAACGCAGAGGTGCAAATAGAGGCGATGTCCTTTGATGCGTTGGTGGCATCCTTGGAATCGGGGAAGCTGGATATGGTGGTATCCGATTTGAATGTCACGGAGGAACGGAAGGAAGTCATTCTGATGTCGGAGCCGTATATGACCTCGGAAATCGGGGTTTTGGTGCGGAAGGATCGGCTTGGGGTTTCAAAGAGTCAGTATGAATCCCTTGACGATTTGGATGGACAGGTGCTCGGTCTGTTGGACGGCTGCTCCTTTGATTCTGCTGTCGTGGAACGCTTTCCCAATGCGACTCTTTTATATTATATGTCCTATTCAGACTGCATTGCTGCATTGAAAAACGGAAAAATTGATGCATATATCACAGATAACGCATTAATAAAAACGCAAATGAATGAAGTGGACGGCTTGACTTATTTTCCTGAGGTGCTGAGGCAGGAGGATTATGCCTTTATGCTGGGGAAGGAAAACACTGCGCTTTTACAGGAATTGAATACTACATTGGCAGAGATGGAGGCGGAGGGTGTGCAGGAAGCCTTGCAGGAAAAATGGCTGAATGGCACAGGAGCCAAATCCATAGAATATGACCCCGATGTGGATACCTCCAAGGGCGTGCTCAAGGTCATCACCAGTGCGGATGTCGAGCCGTTTGCTTATGTGGGAGATGGAGGGGTTCTGGGTTATGAAGCGGAGCTTTTGGTCAAGGCAGCGGAACGGATGGGGTATGAGGTAGAATATCAAACAGCCGAGTTTTCCGCTTTGATACCGGCGGTTGTATCGGAGAAGGCGGATATTGCCTTTGGTTGCCTTACTATTACCGATGAAAGGAAGGAAAGTGTAAATTTTTCCGATACCACATATACAAGCGGTCCGATTGCGGTGATACAAAGCGGTGAGGAGGGGGAGACATCCTTCTTGGAGCGGATGCAGGCAAGCTTTACGCGCACCTTTATCAAGGAAAACCGGTGGACACTTTTACGAGACGGCATGATTGTTACGCTGAAGCTTTCCGTTATTTCTCTGATACTCGGTACACTGCTGGGCTTTTTTGTGAGCTTTCCGTTACGCAGCAAGCACCCGCTTGTGCATCGGATTTCTCATGGAATCAGCACCTTTTTGGATGGTATGCCATTGGTGGTGATTTTGATGGTATTGTATTACATTGTATTCAAGAATATTGATATTTCGGCAATGTGGGTCGGAATTGTCGGCTTCACGCTGGATTTTGCGAATGTGGTTGCCGCTCTTTTGAATACAGGCGTTGCCGGCGTAGACAAGGGACAACTGGAGGCGGCAGAGTCCATGGGCTACAGTAAGCGGCAGATATTTTGCAAAATCACCATGCCGCAAGCGGCAAAGCAGATGTTCGCACAATACGAGGGAGCGGTGATTGGGCTGGTAAAGGGAACTGCAATCATCGGTTATATTACCGTTGAGGATTTGACGAAGGCGGGGGATATTATTCGAAGCCGTACATATGAAGCGTTTTTTCCTTTAATTGTGATTGCAATTTTGTATTTCCTATTGGCGCATGTGTTTGTTGTAGCGCTCAAACGGGTTCATATTAAGCTGGATCCGAAGCGCAGACCGAGAAGAATCAAGGGGGTGCAGAGCAGTGATAACGATTAAGCATTTGAAAAAGGTTTACGGCAATGTTGCACCATTAATGGATGTCAATGCCGAAATTCATAAGGGCGATGTAATTTCGGTCATCGGCCCCTCCGGTACGGGAAAAAGCACACTGCTTCGCTGCATCAATTTGCTGGAAAAACCGACAGGGGGACAGATTTGCATAGACGGGATAGACATGACGGATAAGAAAACGAATGTCTTAAAGATGAGACAAAGAATCGGCATGGTGTTCCAGTCGTTTAATTTGTTTGCACATAAAATGGTTCTCGAAAATGTTATGATGGCACCGATGGATCTTTTGGGGCTCAGCAAACAGGAGGCGTTCGACGAGGGCGTGCGCTACCTGAAGGCAGTCGGTTTGGGTGAGAAGCTGTATGCCTACCCGGATGAGCTTTCCGGCGGGCAGAAGCAGCGTGTAGCGATTGCAAGATGTCTGGCGATGAAGCCGGAGATTATATTATTTGATGAGCCAACCTCTGCCTTGGATCCCGTGATGGTGGGCGAGGTACAGGCGGTTATTCAGGATCTGGCGAAGCAGGGTCTGACAATGATGGTCGTGACGCACGATATGGCGTTTTCGCAAAAAATTTCCAACCGAATCTTTTATATGGATGAGGGCGTGATTTATGAGGATGGTACGCCGGAGCAGGTATTTGAGCATCCGAAGCGGGAAAAGACGAGAGCCTTTGTGAAGCGGCTGCGCACTATGGAATATCAAATCCGTTCTACTGACTTTGACCTGTACGAGTTGAACGCGCGCATTGAGGACTTTGGACGAAAGCAATACCTGCCTGCGAAGCTGACGAAGAACGCAGAGCTGATGGTAGAGGAACTGGTTCTGCATCAGCTTTTGCAGCATACGCCAAGCATCGCGATACAGCTGGGACATTTCGAGGTAGACCGAGTGCTGGAGCTTTCTCTGACCTATGCGGGAGAGGCCTATAATCCCTTTGATACAGAGGATGATGCGCTATCCATGCTTCTGGTCAGACAGCTTACGCGGCACGTACGGTACGATTATGAGGATGAGAAAAACCATCTGACGCTGGAGATAGCGGAGGGAGTACAAGCGGACTAAAGCGGAAAAAGCGGACAAAAATGGATAGAGTGGACACCATTGTGGACACCCCTATGGACACTCTTGTGTGGACACCGAGAGAAGAAGGATTTTTGCTTTGGCGGGAGAACCAAAAAAATGATGGAAGCGAAATTTGCGAAAAGTGCATATAGAATTTTTCTGCTTTGGTGCATTTGTTCCTTTTTTGGGGTGACAGTATCGACCTTCATTGAGGCGGTATGGATTGGGAATTTTGTCGGCAGTGCAGGCTTGGCGGTAGCGAATATTGCGACGCCGGTATTTCTGCTTTACACGTTTTTCGGCATCACGCTTGGCACGGGTGCGAGCGTTTTGATTGGGAAAAGCCTTGGTGCGGCAGAGGTGGCACGTGCGAACGAGCGTTTTGGCGCGGTGCTGGGCACAGGCTTGGTGGTAGGGCTGCTCTTTGCGGTGCCGGCGCTGCTGTTTTGCAGTGATTTTTGCCGCTTTCTGGGTGCGAACGAGACGCTTTTGCCGCCGGCGCTGCGCTATTTGACGGGGGTATTCCTTTTTGCACCGATGTTTGTGCTCTATCAAATTCTTTCGGCAGCGGTACGGACGGACGGCGAGCCGAGGCTGGCTGCCATTGCCTCCGGCTGTGTTATTGTGACGAATCTTATCTTAGACCTATGGTTTTTGTGGAGACTGCGCTTGGGGCTTTTTGGTGCATCTACCGCGCTTTGCATCGCGGAAACGCTGGGTACGCTTGTGCTTTTGACGCATTTCGGAAAGAAGGAGGCACTTTTGCGGCTACAGCTGTGTCTGCCGACGATTGCCGATATTCGGGATTTTGTTGTAAACGGCTTCGGGGTAGGCTCTGCCTTTCTCTTTCAGGCTGTGGTTATGCTGGTATTTAACACCATGCTTTTACGAGGTGCTGCTGGAAATGAAACGATTTCGGTGGCGATTTTTGGTATTATCTACACGATGAGCACGATTCCCGGGGCGTTTTTTGATGCGGCGGGAGCGGCAGCAGCTACTGTTATCGCTATTTTGGGCGGAGAAAGGGACAAAACGGGGATGTGGAGCGTTTATCAGGACGGTCTTCGCATTGTCATCGCAGTGGGACTTTTGCTTGCCATTCTTTTTACGGGGGCGGCAGAACGAATTCCTGCCTTCTTCGGACTTCAAGGAAATTTGCAAACGGCGGCAGCTGCCTTTCGTATTTATGCGTGGAGCATTGTCTTTGCGGGGGTGAATGTGTTAACCGTTTCCTTTTGGCAGGCAATCGGCAGGAGGGGGCATGCCTTTGGGGTGGCTTTTTTGCGGAGTCTTATCCTGATGCTTCTGCTGGGCGCGGTTCTGATTCAAAAATGGAACATTATCGGGCTTGCATGGGTTTATGTCGGCAGCGAGGCGATTTGTCTTTTGCTTATTTTGGCGATACGGTTTTTGGGGAACACGCGTGCCTATATGGATGAAAAATACAGCGTGACCGATCGGGTTTATGAGCGGTATTACCCCATCGAGGAGGGGAGCATGGAGGCGGTCACCACAGAGATGAACCGGCTTTGCGAGGAATGGGAGTTGCCGTATCAGAAGGCCTTTTTTATCAGCTTTATTGTGGAAGAATTGATTTTGAGCATCATGAAATATGGGCGGAGCGACCCGAGTAAAAAGTATTATGTATCCGTGAGGGTGATGGATAACGGCGATGGGGAATATATCCTGCGTATCCGGGATAATGTGCGTCGATACAATCCTTTTGATTTACACGGGGACGAGGTGGATCGCGCGGCGATGCGGTTTATTTTTGAAAAAGCGAAATACTGTGAGTATCAAAGGAAATTGATATTTCAGTATCTTTATGTGAAAATTTAGGAGGGTTCCGTCTTGGGAGAAAGTGTTTTTTTGGACGAGGCAGAGAACAGGCGGTTGCGTGTGCAGGGCGAGCTGCTTGCGGAATATGAACAGCCGATTTACCGCAGGGTCATTGCGGGACGGAGAGGGCTGACGCTTTTAGATCTTGGCTGTAACAATGGTTGGAAAACACGGGCACGTTTTTTTAATCAAAATTTTCGGAAGGTCATCGGCATGGATCGGCTGGAGGAATCGGTGCGGGAGGCGGAGAAGGTCTTTGGTGACAATGTGTTTTCTTTTTATACCTGCGATGTGGAGGCGGTGGATTTTTCTGCGCGGCTGCGGGAGGTGATGCAGAAGGAGGGGATCAATGCTTTTGACGTCATTCATTGCTCCTTTTTGCTTCTACATACGAAAAAACCGGAGGAAATTTTACACATACTGCGGTCTTTTTTGGCACCGGAGGGGAGGCTGCTCCTCATCGAGCCTGCGGATGACAGCAGCTTTATGACGCCTGACGAGGGGGGGCTTTTGCGAGAGTTTTTTGAGATGCTTTCCCTTGATCCATACGCGGGAGACAGGACGCTATGTGACCGTTTGCCGGTGATGCTTTCGGAGAACGGGTACGGGGAGATTACGACGGAGTGCATGGAGATTTGCGCGGCGGGGAAGGAGCGTGCGAAGAAGGAGGCTATTTTTGATACTTTTTGCGCGTATCTTTTGGAGGATATGCTGTTTCTGGAAAAGCAGGGGAAAACCCAGGCGGCAAAGGCTTGGGTGCGGCACAACGCTGCACGGCTGCGGCAACGGATGACGGAGGAGGAAACGACGGTTTCCATGGGCGTGAAGCTTTATATCTGCGGAGGGGGCGGCGGCGATGCTTAATCGAGAACGGCCGGTGCCGCTTTCTGCGGAGAGAGTGGAGGAGGCTTTGGCGCTATGTGACGAATGTGTGGGGAAAAACTTATACACGCGGGAGCAGCTCTTGGCGGCGGCAGAGCAGGAGACACAGCAGTTTTTGCTACTATTGAATGAAAAAAATGAGGCGATTGCTTATGTATATTTTCGGCTTATCGCACTTTCGGAAGCGGAGCGCATGGCGAAAAAGCCTTTGCCTGCGCTGAGAAAAATCGCGGGGAAGGAAGCGCCGCTCTTAAGCAATTTACAATCGGTCGGGGTACTGCCCCGCTATCGGCATTGCGGACTTTCGGTGTCGCTGGTCGCGCATTATTTGCGCCGGACGGAGGAGGAAGACAAGGCGGATTTGGCGTTTAGTCTGCTTTGGGAGCTGAACGGGAAAGCGCCTATGGCGAAGATACTGGAGGGCTTCGGCTTTTCTTATCTGACCGATGCAAAACGAGTATGGTATGACAGAGAAAATTTGATTTGCCCCATTTGCGGGGGAAGATGCTCCTGCAATGCGGCGGTTTATTATAAAAAACGGAAGGGAGGGGTTAAGCTATGAGGATGAGATTATTGCCGAAATTTATCGTATCGCTGGGCGTTTTGGGTGCGGCGCTGACGGTGGCGGTCTCTGCTTTCAGCTATCTTTCTGCGGAGGAATATTTGGAGGAGATGTATGCACAGAGGGTTATTGGCGGGAGCAAGAGCATTGCTACCATGCTGGATCTTGATGATGTGCGAGAGATTCTTGCGGAAGGGGGAGAGGAGAGCGCGGCATACGAAAGGGTCGCAACGATGCTTAACACCGTGAAGCAGGACGGGGAGATTACCTATCTTTCGCTGACTGTGCCGGATGCGGACAGCGTGACCTTTTACGTGGATGCCTGCGTGCCTAAGATGGGGGATGACCCGCTGAATCAGCTTGCCTACGGGACGGATATTTTATATACGGATGCGGCGCGGGATGAGACGGAGCTTAAGACCTATTTGGAGGTTTGGGAATTATATGCCGAGAACCGCGGGACGAGGGAGCCGATTGTGACGGACAACAGCTACGGCTACAACTATACTGCGGTTGCACCGATTTTGGACGAAAACGGGAACGCCATTGCGGAGATACAGTATATTCTGGATATGCAGGAGGTGCGGAACCGCTTACACGCCTTCTTATATCATATGCTGGGGATTTCCTGCGGGATTATTGGCGTAGCACTGTTGCTTTATATTTTTTCGGTTAAGCGAATTGTTTTGACACCCTTGGGCAGGCTAACCGCATTTACGACGGAGCTTACCCATACGGGAAACCGTGACAGGCAGAGAATCGACATTGCGACGGGAGACGAGATCGAGGATTTGGGGCGGTCGTTTAACTTTATGCTGGACAGGCTGGAGGCTTATGTGGCAAATCTGACGGCGGTGACGGCGGAGAAGGAACGCATCGGCGCAGAGCTTTCCGTTGCAACACAGATTCAATCCTCCATGCTGCCTTGTATCTTTCCGCCGTTTCCAGACCGAGGTGAATTTGATATTTATGCGACCATGACACCGGCGAAGGAGGTGGGCGGGGATTTTTATGATTTCTTCATGGTGGACGAACGGCATATTGCCATTGTGATGGCGGACGTTTCTGGGAAGGGTGTTCCGGCGGCTTTATTTATGGTCATCGGAAAAACGCTCATTAAGGATCATACACAGCCGGGGCGTGACCTCGGAGAGGTCTTCACGGAGGTGAATCGTCTGCTTTGCGAATCGAACGACAACGGGATGTTTATTACCGCCTTTGAGGGGGTTTTGGATTTGGTTACGGGGGAATTCCGCTATGTGAATGCGGGACACGAGATGCCGTTTCTTTACCGCAATGGCAGCGGCTACGAGGTCTATAAGCCGCGTCCCGGCTTTGTTTTAGCGGGGATGGAGGGCGTTCGCTACAAGGAGCAGTGCATACAGCTTGCGCCTGGCGACCGTATCTTTCAATACACGGACGGCGTGACGGAGGCGACGGACGGAGAAAACCGTCTATACGGCATGGAACGCCTGCATCGTGTGCTGAACGAGAAATGCTTGGACTGCGACCCGACACAGACACTGCGAGCGGTGAAGGAGGATATTGATGCCTTTGTGGGCGAGAACGAGCAATTTGACGATATTACTATGCTTTGCCTTGCTTATACCAAGAGGATGGAGGAATAGCCTATGCGGGAAATCACACGGAACGCCGATATGGAAAGCATCGCGGAGATTACCGCATTTGTGGAGGCGTTTTTGGAGCAGCACGGTTGCACAGGAAAGGCGCAGATGCAAATTGACATTGCGATTGATGAGATATGCAGCAACATTGCCCGTTACGCCTATCCTACGGGCGGCGGCACGATGACGGTTGGTATAGAATGGCAGGAGGGGGCGGTGTGTCTGACCTTTACAGATGACGGCATTCCCTACAATCCCTTGGAGAGGGAGGATCCTGATATACACCTTTCGGCGGAGGAACGCGGTACGGGCGGACTGGGCATTTACATGGTGAAGAAAAGCATGGACGAGGTACTTTACACATATCGCGACGGGAGGAATTGTCTGACCATTAAGAAATATATTTGAGAAGCGGAAGGGAGGAAAGAGGATGGACGGCTACACGAAACGGACGGCGGAGATTGCGCTTGGCAGGCAGAGAGCGCCGCTTGTGATGAAAAATGCGAAAATTGTACAGGTGTTTACCAATGAAATTGTGGAAGGAGACATTGCGATTGTCGATGGGAGTATTGTTGGCGTGGGACAATACAACGGGATACGGGAGATTAACCTTGAAGGGAAATATGTTTGCCCGGGGTTTATTGACGCACATCTGCACCTAGAGTCTACCTTAGTACGACCGAAGGAATTGATTTTGCAGGCGGGGCTTTGTGGGACGACGACTTTTCTGATTGACCCGCACGAGGCCGCGAATGTTTCCGGCAAGGCGGGGATTGATTTTATTTTGCGGGAGACGGAGGAGGTAGCGGCGAATGTTTTTGTGATGCTGCCATCCTGCGTGCCTGCGGGGCCTTTTGAGGACAACGGTGCGACCCTTTCTGCGGCGGATCTTGCGGGATATTTGGAGCATCCGCGCGTTTTGGGACTGGGCGAGGTGATGGACTATGGGGCTGTGCTTTCCTGCGATGCAGAGATGCTTGCGAAGCTTGCGTTATTCCGTGAGAAGAATATCGACGGACACGCGGGATTTTTAAGCGAAAAGGAAACGAACTGCTATGTTTTGGCCGGAATTGTCACCGACCACGAATGCTGCACCTTTGTGGACGCTTTACGGGAGATGCGCGCGGGGATGCAGATTTTGATACGAGAGGGGACGGCGGCGAAAAATCTGGAGAGCATTATGCAGGGTATCATTGCGAACAACCTTCCCTGCCATCAGCTTGCCTTTTGCACGGATGACAAGCATATTGAGGAAATCCAGCGACAGGGACACATCAGCTTTCATGTGCAAAAAGCGATTCAGATGGGGCTTTCGCCCATAGAGGCAATCAAGATTGCTTCCTTTTATCCCGCGAGAAGATACGGTCTGACGCAGCTGGGCGCGATTGCACCGGGGTATCAGGCGGATTTTCTGGTGTTATCCGATTTGGAGCGGGTGACGATTGAGGCGGTCTATCATAAGGGCATCCGTATTGAGAAGAAGGAAGGAATGACGCAGGAGATTCCGAAGGAACTGTTGGACACCGTACATATTAAAATCGGCGGGATTGAGGAGCTGCGGCTGCCGCTTGTGGGAAAGCGGGCGAGAGTGATCGAGGTGGTTCCGGGGGAGATTTTGACGAAGCGACGCATCGCAGAGGTCTGCGTGCGGGACGGCTGCTTTGTGGCGGATGCGGAGTATCAGAAAATTGTGGTTTTGGAGAGACACCATGCAACAGGCAAGAAGGGAATCGGGATTCTCAAGGGGTTTTCGATTCACGGGGGTGCGATTGCTTCTACGGTGGGGCATGATGCACATAACCTGATTGCAGTCGGTGACAATGATACAGACATTTATCGGGCGATTTTGGCACTGGCGGATTGCGGCGGCGGGTATGCGGTCGCGGAGAGCGGCGAGGAAACACAGGTGCTGCCGCTGGAGATTATGGGGCTCATCAGCCGGGACAGCCACGAGAGAGTGCAGGAACGGCTGACACGGATGCTGGTGCAGGCAAGACGGATGGGGATACCGGAGGCAATTGATCCGTTTATTACGCTATCCTTTTTTGCATTGCCGGTAATACCGGAGGCACGGATGACGGCAAGGGGACTGTATGATGTGGTGGACGGAAAATTTTTTGGAGTAGAGGAAGAATAACAAACAGAGAAAAGGAAAAAAGAAAAACATCAAAAAAGCTAACAAAAAAACAAAATCAAAAATAAAAAAACCAAGATTCTCTTATGACGAGGAGGCTTGGTTTTTTATTGTGCGGAAATCCGGCTCAACACCCTTAAGACCTTGGGGACCCTGTCCCCAACACCCCTGCAAGGGACAATGTCCCTTGACCCCCATTTGCGAAGGCAAATTCTTGCCTTCGCGGCGATATCACCCTTATATTTTCTTTGCAGAAGCAGTATTGCTTCGGCAAATAGGATGCAGGGGATGACCCCCTGCCGGGGCAGTGGGGCAGAGCCCTGCGGTTTCAGACTTGCTGTCATGATACAATGACCACAAAGACCGTGGGGACTTTGTTCCCAACACCCCTGCAAGGGACAATGTCCCTTGACCCATTTTGCAAAAGCAAATCCTTGTTTTTGCAGAGCAAAAAATATATATATTCCTCTGAAATGAAAAAACGCAGAACCATGTATATGGTTCTGCAAACAGGGTGCAGGGGATTATCCCCTGCCGGGGCAGTGGGGCAGAGCCCCCATGGTCTTAAAGCTTTGCGAAGCTTATTTTTCGTGGACGCGCTTACCGGTCATATGCTCGATGGTAAGTTCATAGAGCTGTACAGCGTGAATAGCCTTTGCGATTTCCGCCTCAACCTCATCCTTGGTGGGGTAATATTTCAGCGCAAGCGTGCGGACGCTTTCCTCCGTCTGTTTTGCATCGGAGATAAGCCGACATTTGCCGAAAACGACAACGCTATGCAGATAGGGCGCCCAATCGCCTTCTGCGAAGGTTTCGTTGCCATAGACGGTGAAGCAGACCTTCACGTCTTTTTTCAGGGCATCGACCTTATGTCCAGCCTTGCTGCCATGGAAATAGATTTTTTCCTGCGGTTCATCGTAGAAATAATTGATGGGGATGGCGAAGGGATAGCCATCATCCCCGTTTACGGCGAGAATCCCTCTTTTTTCCGTGGAAAGCAGATGCTTTGCTTCCTGCTCGGAAAGCGCCTGCTTGCTTCTTCTCATCGGTCTGAACATTTGATTTCCTCCTTTTTTTGAAATGCTTTGAAAAACCAAAGGAATTCCCCTTGGGCGGCTTTGCTTAATATTTTTTCAGGAAATTGCCAAATTTTGTATATTGTCCCAGCCATGTCAAATCGACCGTTCCTGTCGGACCGTTTCTTTGCTTGGCAATAATCAGCTCTGCCTGATTTTTCTTTTCGGTATCGGGGAAGTAATATTCGTCCCGATAGAGGAAGGCAACAACATCCGCATCCTGCTCGATTGCGCCGGATTCACGCAAATCGGAGAGCATGGGGCGATGATCCGCGCGCTGCTCGCAGGCACGGCTGAGCTGGCTTAATGCAATGACGGGGGCATCCATCTCCCTGGCGATTGCCTTGAGGGAGCGGGAGATTTCGGAAATTTCCTGCTGGCGGGAATCGTTCCGACTATTGCCGCTCATCAGCTGCAAATAATCAATCACAATCAGACCCAAGCCCTTTTCAAGCTTCAGGCGGCGGCACTTGGAGCGCACCTCCATCGGGGTCACGCCCGGGGTATCATCAATATAAATCGGCGCCTCGGAAAGAGGACCCATGGCACGAATCAGCTCCATCCAATCCTCATCCGCCAATTCGCCGGTACGGAGCTTTTGGGCATCCAGCATCGCCTCGGAGCAGAGCATGCGATTGACCAGCTGCTCACGGCTCATTTCCAAGGAGAACACCGCCGTCGGCACATTGGCACGAATCGCCGCATTCTGCACGATATTCAGGGCGAAGGCGGTCTTTCCCATGGAGGGACGTGCCGCAAGCAGAATCAAATCGGACTTCTGCAAGCCTGCCGTTTTTGCATCAAAATCCGCAAAGCCGGTCGGCACACCGGTCAGCTTGCCCTTGGAGCGGTAGATATCCTCGATGCGTTCCAGAGAGGCAACTGCGATGTCCCGAATATGGTGGAACTGCTCGGAATGGCGATTTTGCATGATGTCGAAAATGCTTTTTTCCGCCGTATCCATAATGGAATTGATGTCCTCTTTTGCTTCATAGCTGCGCCGGGAGATTTCTCCTGCTGCGCGAATCAAGCGACGCAAAACGGATTTTTCCTCTACGATGGCGGCATAATGCCGCACATTGACCGAGCTGCCGACGGCGGAGGAAAGCTGTGCAAGGAAGGGAAGCCCGCCGATTTGCGCAAACTGCCCTTTTTCCTCCAGCTTATTTTTCACGGTAATCATATCAATCGGCGCACCGGAGCGATACAGCTCCTCCGCCGCCTCAAAAACCATGCCGTGATCCGGACGATAGAAATCCTCCTTTTGCAACACCTCAAGCGCAACGGAGGCAGCCTCTCTATCCAGAAACATGGAGCATAAGACAGCCTGCTCCGCCATTTCATCCTGCGGCGGTACCCCTCGCATATATTCTGTTTGCTTCTCCTGCTCGTCCATGCCTTCCGCCTCCTATGCGGTTACGCCTCCACAATTTTAATTTTTACCTCTGCCGTTACCTTTGGGTGCAGCTTGATAACGGCGGTTCTTTCGCCCAGCATTTTGATGGGGTCGCCGATGGAAACCTTCTTTTTATCAATGTCCAGCCCGGTTTGCTTCACAATCTCATCCGCAACCTCTTTATTGGTCACAGAGCCGAAGAGTTTGCCGTTGCCGCCTGTTTTTACGGAGATGGTTACGACTTTATCCTCCAGAGCCTTTGCAGTTGCCTGTGCGGCTTCCAGTTCCTCTTGTCTGCGCTTTGCGTCTGCCTTCTGCTTCAGCTCATAATCGTTCAGATTGCTTTTGGTTGCCTCCACAGCCAGCTTTTTAGGCAGCAGAAAATTTTTTGCGTAGCCTTCGCTTGCGTTTACCAAATCTCCTTTTTTGCCGACACTTTTTACATCCTGCAATAAAATCAATTTCATATTGTTTCCTCCTTCAAATATTCATCAATGGCGCTGCGTACCTTTTCCTTCGCCTCCTCTGCGCTACAACCCGTAAGCTGTGCACCGGAAACGGTGAAATGCCCGCCGCCGCCTAACTTTTCCATAATGCGCTGCACATTGACCTCGCCAAAGCTACGCGCGCTGATATAAATTTCCTCGCCCACTTGACAGCAAACGAAGGAAGCCTTTACACCGGAGACATTCATCAAATCATCTGCCGCCTGCGCTGCGGTCAGCGTGGAATTTTCCGCACCTGCGGGACAAGCGGACAATGCCATGGAGCCAAGATAGAGCTCGGCATCCCGCACGGCAGTCGCTTTTGCCTTATAGGACGCCATATCATTCTGGAAGAGCATCCGCACACGGATACTGTCCGCGCCGTTGCGCCGCAAAAAGCCCGCCGACTCAAAGGTAATTGCACCTGTTTTTACGGCGAAATTCTTGGTATCTACCGTGATACCAGCCAAAAGGGCATCCGCCTCGATGGGGCGCAGCTTGATCTTTTTGCCGATATGCTGAATCATTTCCGTAATCAATTCGGAGGTGGAGGAGGCGTAGGGCTCATGATAGAGCAGCACTGCCTGCTCGATAAAATCCTGCGTGCTTTTTCTATGATGGTCGAAGAGGACGATTTTCTTCGCCGCCTCCAGAACGGAGGGAGCCTCTACCATGCTGATACGGTGGGTATCCACAACGATGACCAGAGTTTTTTCGTCCATCTCTCGCAGGGCATCCTTTTCCTTGCGGAATGCGGTCTGATAATATTCATCCGTCTCCATCTGTGCGGCGATGCGCTGAATTCCAACGCCGATTTCATTCATGACGATATGGCATTTTTTACCCATTGCCCTCGCGATGGCACAAATCCCCATACCGGAGCCCAAGCTATCCAAATCTCCGTTGCGATGCCCCATAACGAGGATGGAGGAGGCGGCACCCATCAGCTCCCACAGGGCATCTGCCTTGACACGGGCACGGATACGACCGTTTCTGCCGACCTCGCCTGCCTTTGCACCATAGAAAAGGTATTTTTCGCCTTCCTTAATCAGAACCTGATCCCCGCCGCGCCCCAGGGCAAGATCCAGCGCTGCCTTTGCGCTTTGCATGGCATCCTCCAGAGAGCCGCTGCCGATACCGATTCCCATACTCATGGTCACGGGGATATGCTCGCCGACATTGATTTCGCGGATGGTATTCATAATATCGAATTTCTTTTCCTTTAAGATTTCCAGATTGCCCTTGGAGAAAAGGAAAATGAATCTATCCTTTTGCAGCTTACGCATCACGCCGTTCGCATCCGCCGCAAACTGCGTCAGCTTTCGCTCGACTATGGCGGAAAGAAGGGACTGTCTATCCTCAGCGAGAGAATCCGCTACGTCCTCGTAGTTATCCAAAAAGAGCATTCCGATTACGGTTTCGTTCTGCTCCAGCGCTTCCTCCAATTCATACTGCCTTGAGATGTCCACCAGAGTCATATTCAGCACATAGCCGACTGCGCCGTTATCCTCCACAACCTCGCATTGGTTCATCATGGCATCATAGTGCTTATCCTCTACCTGTACAGCAAGGTGCTTGCCTGTACCGATGCGCTTTAGCTGATCCACCACGGGTGTAATCAGCTCCATATCCGGAAATTCCCGCGCGAAGATTTCGTTATACATCAAAATATGTCCGCGGACATCCAAAACCGCATAGGGAATCGGCAAATTCTGGGGGAGGGGGAAATTTTTTTGCAGCACGGCGGTGTCTAAAAATGTGACCTGTGCATCGTCCGGCTTCGTCCGGCTATCTCTGTGAAAATACCAAAGCAGGAGGCCTGCCGCTACGCCGATGAGAGCACCTACGCCGAAGCGAGCATCCAGCCAAAAGGAAAGCACAAGCAGCACAAGCACCGCTACGGCGGGAATTGTGCCGATTTCCTTTTTCTTCTCATCCTTACAAATTTCGCTCTTATTTTCCATTCTAAAGCCTCCTCGTTGCTTCCTTCGGGGCATTCTTTGCTATAGTGAACCATTATAGCATAAAACAGGGAATGACTCAACTGAAAAATTCCCTCTTGTTGGTAAAATTGCGGCATTTTGAAAAAAACATAAAAATTCTATCCCTTCCTGTAGCATTTCGACGAAATTCATAGTATGATATATTCCGTGAAGACATTGGGGTATGGAACGGAGACAGAAACAGGATATGTGCCGAAAAAGCAAACCGTTGCTTTTGCAAATCGGGTTTCAAGGGGGTGACTCCCTTGGTGGGGTTTAGGCAACGCTCCAAGGTCTGAGGGGTTATGAATACGTTTGTCCCGCATAGGCGGGATTGGATTACGAGGTGTCGATATGAAACGATGGGAAAGCTTCAGACGCAACAGAAGCAAGCAGGATAAGCTGCTTATGAAAATCTGCATTTATGCTTTTATACTGGTTGCTGCGCTGATTTTATTTGAAAAGGTCATCGGGAATCTGCCCGATATTGGCGACAGCATCGCCAAGGCGACGGATTATCTTAATACGCTGACCGCGCCCTTTTTGATGGGCTTTGCTATTGCCTATGTCATCAATCCTTTTATGAAATTCTTTGAGCGGGTCTTGCAAAAAAGCGGTGCGGTTTTTCAAAAGCGCCCGAAAATGACCCGTACCGTTGCGATTTTAATCAATTACGTCATCATCATCGGCGGCACGGTTTGGATTGTGATTTATCTGCTGCCGGAGGTCAAGGATTCCATCATTGCCTTTACGACGAATATTACGGTGTATTCGGACACCATGAATGTGCGTATCCAGACCTTCTTTGATAAAATTACCTACATTGACAGTGAGGATGTCAACAATGTTTTCAACCGTCTGCTGCTGCCCATCAAGGATATGTCCAAAAATGTGCCGGAGCTTTTGGAAACGATTGCCATGAATGTATATAGCTTTGGTCGGCTTACCCTGCAGTTTATTATGGCGATTTTCATTGCCTTTTATATGCTTTTGGACAAGGAACGCTTCAGTCTGAAGGCACATAAAATCGTTTATACCTTCTTTGCACGGGAGAAGGCGGTTGTCTTTTTCGGCTATACGGAGCGTACGCATCATATTTTTCAGAATTTCATTGTTGGCAAGGCAGTGGATTCTCTGATTATCGGGATACTGGCGTTTATTGGGCTGAACCTCATCAAAGCACCGTATCCTCTGATTTTGAGCCTGATTATCGGCGTTACCAATATGATTCCTTATTTCGGTCCGTTCATCGGCGCAATTCCGGCAATTCTGATTACGCTGCTCATTGACCCGCCTCTGGCGATTGCGGTCGGCTTTTTTATTCTGGTGCTACAGCAATTTGATGGGAACTATCTGGGGCCGAAGATTTTGGGGAATTCTGTAGATTTGAGTCCGCTTTGGATTATCCTTGCCGTGTTGATTGGCGGTGCGTTTATGGGGCCCGTGGGGATGTTTGTGGGCGTACCTGTTCTGGCGGCGATCAAGACCTTTGGCTCGGAATATATCAACCGCAGATACGAGCGGAAATACCCGACACAGGATCCGTTGGGGCTTTCTCCCGAGGAGGAGGAGTGATATGACAGAAACACGAAAGACCGGCATTTTTGCGGTATTGTTTTTTCTCTATTTTATATTGGTTTCTTATGGCGCACCCTATCTGCCCTTGCCGGCGCGACTTTCGGACGGCGCTTATTTGCTCGGTGCACAGCTTATCTGCTATCTGCCGCCGCTTTGCCTTTATTTCGCCGTTACCAAAAAAGATATTCGACAGACGCTGCGGCTTAACGCCTTGGGCGGAAAAAACATTCTGCTTTTGATTGGCTTTGGGCTACTCATCCAACCCATCATCAATCTGCTTTCCTATGCGACATCGCTGCTTTTTCCCAATCCGGTGACACAGGCGGCGGAAGGGATTGCGGACTCCGGATTTTTGCTTTCCATGCTGGCGGTTGCTGTTTTTCCGGCTGTGTTTGAGGAGCTTTTGGCAAGAGGGGTTTTGCTTTCCGGTTGCCGTTTTTTGGGGAAGGGGAGGGCTGCCTTTTTTGTGGCACTGTTTTTTGCGCTGTTGCACCTGAATCCGCAGCAGTTTCCTTATGCCTTTGTTGTGGGGTTGCTTTTTTCCTTTCTGGTGGAGCGCACCGACTCTCTTTTTGCCTCCGTGCTGCCGCATATGATTATCAACGGTACAACGATATGCAGCATATTTGCAAGCAGCGGCACGACTGAGGCAACGACGGCGGGTTCGCCTGTTATTATCCTTTTATCCCTGCTTTTTTTGGCGGTGCTTTCTCTGCCATGCTTAGCGGGGCTGTTGCATCTTTTTTGTAAAATCAATCTGCCCAAGGCAGACCTTGTGCTTACGGATGAAAATGGGATGCCTTATCGGGAACGGCTTTTTTATCCCGAAACGCTTGTTGTTTTGGTGCTCTATCTTTACTTTGGGCTTTTACCGTATTTTTCTTTTTCATGAAAAAAAAGGAATCTTCCGTCATTCTGTCCGAATTACGGAGGGTTCCTTTTTCTTATTTTTCTTGTTTTCTTATTTTTTACTCTAAAATTTTGCCGTCGATGGAGACGGTTACGACCTGCCAAGGGATGAACTTTCCGCTGTTTTTCAAGGCGGTGACGGCCGCCTGCTCCAAGCCGCCGCAGCAGGGAACCTCCATACGCACTACGGTTACGCTCTTGATGTCGTTATTTTGGATAATCTCCGTCAGTTTCTCGGCATATTCCGTTGCATCCAGTTTGGGACAGCCAATCAGTGCGATATGCCCCTTGATAAAGCGCTCATGGAAAGCGGCATAGGCATACGCCGTACAATCCGCTGCAATCAGAAGCTTTGCTCCGTTGAAATAGGGTGCATTGGTCGGAACAAGCTGAATTTGTACCGGCCATTGGGAGAGGCAGCTTTCCGCTACCGCGTGGGGAGCTTCCTTTGCCGCATAGGTATGCTGCATGGTGCGCATACGACTGCCCGGGCATCCGCCGGAAAAACCGATTTGCGCCATCTTTTTGCGTTTATTTTCCAGCACCGCCTGCTCATCATAGGCGGCAGCTTCTCGCTCTACAAAGGAAATCGCGCCTGTGGGACAAGCCGGCAGACAATCGCCCAGACCATCGCAATAATCATCCCGCATCAGCATTGCTTTTCCATCTACCATGGCAATGGCGCCTTCATGGCAAGCATCTGCACAAGCACCGCAGCCGTTACATTTTTCTCTGTCAATTTCAATGATTCGTCTTTTCATGAGATTGCCTCCTTGCTTTTTTTGTTTTGATTATAGTATAATAAATTCAACAATTCTGTTGAATTTTCAACGAAGGAAGGTGCAAAATGAAGAAATTTATACCAATTATCCGCTCCTCCCGTTTATTTTCCAATGTATCCGAGGAGGAGCTTTGTGCCATGCTTTCCTGCTTACAGGCGCGGGTGGAAAGCTTTCCGAAGGAATCCTTTCTGTTGCACGCGGGGGACAAGGTCGATGCGATTGGACTGGTGCTTTCCGGCAGCGTGCTGGTGATACAGGAGGATATTTGGGGGAACCGCAATATTATTTCCAAGGCGGGGCAGGGGCAAAGCTTTGCCGCAGCCTTTGCCTGTGCGCCGGGGGCAGTGCTGAATGTCAGCGTAACGGCGGAAACACCGGTTACGGTTCTTTTTTTGAATGTCAAGCGGATGCTGACGGTATGCAGCTCTGCCTGTGCGCACCACAGCCGTATGATTCGTAATCTTTTGGGTGAGCTTGCTGATAAAAATTTGCGCTTTAGCGAAAAGCTGGCGCATATGGGACAGCGTAGCACCAGAGCAAAGCTGATGTCCTATTTTTCCTCTGAGGCACAGCGCGTGGGGAGCTATGAATTTGACATTCCCTTTTCCAGACAGCAGCTGGCGGATTATCTTGCTGTGGAGCGCAGCGGCTTATCTCTGGAGCTGGGAAAAATGCGGAAGGAAGGACTGCTTGATTTTCAGAAAAATCATTTTCTGCTAAAGGTATAAAAAGAAAAAATACGGCTTTCACTAAAAATAGAGAGAACCGTATTTTTTCATTGCAAGCATCAGCATTGCAGACATCAAGCCTCCAGTTGGGAGGTGCAATGGGGGCAACGAATCGCATCAATGGCGATTTCGGATTTACAGAAGGGGCAGATTTTGGTTGTAGGCGTTTCCTCGACGGGAGCGGCGGGGCGCTTCAGCCGCATCAGCAGCTTGAGTGCGGAGAAAATCACGATTGCCACAATCAAAAAATCTAAGATTTGGGTAAGGAAGGAGCCATATGCTATGGTAGCGGTGGCGGCTTGCGCCTCTGCAAGAGTGGCGTATGTCTTTCCGTCCAGCGGGAGATAGAGCTGACTGAAATCTGCGCCGCCTGTCAGCTTGCCAATAACGGGCATAATCATATCATTGACCAGAGAGGTTACGATTTTACTGAAGGCACCACCGATGATTACGCCGACAGCCATATCTACCACATTGCCCTTGACGGCAAATTCCTTAAATTCCTTTATTGTATCCTTCAAAGCCATAAAAATCCTCCTTTATTTTTCTTTTTGATACAAGCACAGTATAGCAAAAGCAAACGCAGAATACAAAAACTTTTCAGAAATTTTGTGAAAGGGTGTTGACGCAAAAATTTTGAGGGCATATACTAAACAGAAGCAGGAAAGAGATTTGCGGACAAAAAACGGAGGTGAACGGAATGGACGGCAGTCATAATAAGGAGACGATTCCTTTAGAATCGGAAAGCTATCGACGAACGAAGACCAACGCTACCGTGCATTGCGGTCAGCTTTTGTGTGTATCCGGACAGAGCTGACTCTGCTTTCTTGTACCCTTTTTTGCATGAAGGAATGAAATGTGTGGTATGCGGAAAAACTTTGCGACATACGGCACTTTTTTTATTGGAAACAGGGGTGGAAGAAAATGGGAGATATGAACGAGGAAATGCAGATTTTGTTCGATAATTATACGGCTTTGATGGACAGCGGACAATATTTGCAGCTGAAGCAGGAGCTGGACGAGGAGCAGCCTGCAAATATTGCGGAATATTTTGAGGAGCTTTCGGCGGAGAAGCAGCTTTTTATCTTCCGGCTGCTTTCCAAGGATGTGGCGGCGGAGGTTTTTTCCTATATGGACAACGATACGCAGGAGCATATCGTGCAATCCATTACCGACCGAGAGGTACGCAACATTGTAGACGAGATGTTTTTGGACGATACGGTGGACTTTTTGGAGGAGGCGCCTGCCAATCTGGTGAAGAAGGTGCTGCGGAACACGGATGCGGAAACAAGACAGCTTATCAACCGATTTTTGAATTATCCTGAAAATTCTGCGGGCAGCCTGATGACGATTGAATTTGTGCGGCTGCGCGCAAATACGAGCGTTGCGGACGCTCTGAGCGAAATTAAACGGGTCGGGATGGACAAGGAGACGATTTACACCTGTTATGTGACGGATATGCAGCGCAAGCTTTTGGGCGTTGTTCCGCTACGAACCTTAATCTGCGCGGACGATGACCGCACGGTTGGGGAATTGATGGAGGATGATGTTGTTTCCGTACACACGTTGGATGATCAGGAGGAGGTTGCAAACATCTTCAAAAAATACAACTGGATGGCGCTGCCCGTAACGGATCAGGAGGGACGACTGGTCGGCATTATTACGGTTGACGATATTGTGGATGTTATCGACCGGGAGACGACCGAGGATATGGAGTTGATGAATGCTGTCCTGCCTTCGGATGATGAATATTTGAAGATGAGCGTTCCGGCGTTGGTGAAGAATCGGATTCCCTGGCTTTGTGTGCTGATGATTTCGGGGACGTTGAGTGCGTTTGTGATTGGGAGATACCAAAATTTGCTGGATTCGGTTGTGATACTTTCAAGCTTTATGACCATTATTACGGGCACAGGCGGGAACGCCGGCTCGCAATCCTCCGCTATGGTCATTCGTGGCTTGGCCTTGGGGGAAATTCAACTGCGGGACACCTTACGGGTATGGTATAAGGAGCTGCGGGTCGGGCTGATTTGCGGGCTGATTTTGGCGCTGGTTAATCTGCTCCGTATGGCGATTTTTGATTCCTCTGTATCGTTTGTCATTGCTTTGACGGTTTCCATCAGCATGGGGATTGCGGTAGTTTTGGCAAAAACGCTTGGCTGTCTTTTGCCTATCTTAGCAAAGGCAGTCAAGCTGGATCCTGCGATGATGGCGGGACCCTTGATTACCACGGTTGTGGATGCGATTGCGCTGGCGGTGTATTTTGGCATTGCGACGGTTTTAGTGCTGTGAAAGAGATTGGGTGGAATATGCGAAAAGGATTTTGGAGATTTTGGATTTTATGTGCGACAGCCGTTTTTTTGCTGTGCGGCAGAGTGGCGGCGGCAGATATTTCGGTTCTTTACAATGGGAAGACGTTGGAATTTTCGGAAGGGGCAGGGACGCCTTATATTGAAAATGACCGTGTGCTCATCCCCTTGCGGGCGGTGGCACAGGGGATGGGAAAGCAGGTAGAGTGGCAGAGCGATACCGCCCAGGTGACGATTTTGGACGGAGAAACGAAGGTGCGCTTGACCATAGGCAGCAAAATAGCGGTGGTCAATGATACATGGGTCACGACGGATGTTCCCGCTACGATCCGAAACGACAGAACCTATGTGCCGCTACGGTTTGTGGCTCAATGCTTGGGTGCAGAGGTGGAATGGGACGGCACGCTGCGACAGGTTCGCATTACGGAGGAAACGAAGGCAGGCGGACTGACAGAGGGGGTTTTGCGGACATCGGCGGTTTCGCAGCTGCGATATTTGCTTTATACGCCGGAAAACCCGAGAGAAAATATGCCGTTGATTCTTTATCTGCACGGGGGAAGCGGTAAGGGGGACGACCTAAGCCTTCTGCTTTCGGTGGAGAGCTTGCCGAAATTTTTGCAGGAGGGTGAGACTGCGGTGGACGCTTATGTGGTGATGCCGCAGTTGCCCGCAGACAAAAAGGGCTGGGTGGAAATCGCCGCCGCGCTGGAGGAGTTGATTGCGGAGATGGAGGCGAAGTACGGCGTGGATGCAGACCGCGTCAGCCTGACGGGACACAGCATGGGCGGCACGGGCGTTTGGTCCATGGTGCTGAAAAAGTCGGAGCTTTTTTCTGCCGCAGCGCCCTTAAGCGGCAGTGTACGCCTGACCGGCGGACAGGATTTACAGGCAATTTCCGATTTGCCGATTTGGGCATTTGCGGGAACGGAGGATACCATTGTTCCGCCCGCCTCCTCGGTACAGGCGGTGGAGCGATTGCAGCAAAAAAATGCTGCGGCAAAAATTACTCTCTTGGAGGGAGATACGCACTTTGATGTGCCGACCTCTGTTTATTTGGATGAAAAAACGGATTTGCTTGGCTGGCTGATTCGTCAGGTAAGAAAATAAAGGGAAAGCGGTGTTGCGATGCTTTTTGATGCGTGGACACCGTTTTTTATATGGATTTTTGCTGTTTTTTTCGGCGAAGACCTTGCGTTTGGGAAAGGCTTGTATTTTGGGAAATAAAGTGCTATGATAACCAGATGGATAGGGAGATTTTGTGGGAAAATGCCCTTGCGGAAATAAGGAGGAAAACGCATGAAGGTTGTGATCGTTGGGGATGGCAAGGTCGGCGGCACCATCGCAAGACAGCTTTCCGGTGAAGGACATGACATCATTGTGATTGATAACAATACGGGAGTTTTGAACAATGCCTCGAACACGATGGATATTATGAGCGTGGAGGGCAACGGCGCAAGCATGGCGGTACAGAGGCGCGCCGGTGTACCGGAGGCGGATTTGCTGATTGCGGCGACCTCTGCCGACGAGGTGAATATGCTTGCCTGCCTGATTGGGAAGAAGCTGGGTGTTTCTCATACGATTGCGCGCGTGCGAAACCCCGAATATTACGAGCAAATCAAGGAATTGAAGGAAGAGCTGGGGCTGAGCATGACAGTAAACCCGGAGTATGCGGCAGCAACGGAGATTTTGCGGCTTTTGCGCTTTCCATCGGCATTGAAAATCGAGGTTTTTGCACGAGGACGGGTGGAGCTGGTGGAGGTCAAGATTCCGCCGCACAGCGTTTTGGACGGGATGCCGCTTTGGGCGATTTATAAGGAATTTCAGGTAAAGGTACTGGTTTGCGCGGTGCAGCGGGCAGGAGAGGTGCATATCCCCGACGGTAATTTTGTTCTGCGGGAAGGGGATAAAATCAACCTGACTGCGCCCCACAGCGAGATTGAGAAATTTTTCCGTACGATTGGGATATTCCGCACGGGGGTAAAATCGGTTATGATTCTGGGCGGCGGCAGAGTGGCGTATTATCTGGCGCGGGACTTAATCCTTTCGCACGTGCGGGTGAAAATCATTGAGCTGGACAAGAAACGATGCGAATATCTTTGCGAGGTTCTGCCGGAGGCGGTTGTCATCTGCGGGGATGGAACGGACAAGGAGATTTTGCAGGAGGAGGGGCTGGAAAAAACGGACGCTCTGGTTTGCCTGACGGGGATGGACGAGGAAAATATTGTGGTTTCCCTGTATGCCAAGGCGAAAAGGGTCTCCAAGGTCATTGCGAAAATCAACCGTATTTCCTTTGATGAGATTTTGGATACGCTGGATATTGACGGCTTTATCTCGCCCAAGAGCATTGCTGCAAGCAACATTGTCCGCTATGTGCGTGCGATGCAAAATTCCGCGGGCAGCAGCAATGTTGAGACGCTGCATAAGCTGGTTAACGAGCAGATTGAGGCACTGGAATTTCGGGTACGGGAAAGCTCTGCGGTGGTTGGTGTGCCGCTGAAGCATTTGAAGACGAAAAGCGAGGTGCTGGTGGCGGCAATCATCCGCAACGGCAGGGTGATTATTCCCGGTGGTAACGATGCCATCGAGGTGGGGGACAGCGTGATTGTTGTGACCCAAAATGAGCATTTGATGGATCTGAAGGATATTTTGAAATAATACTTTGAGATTTGGTGACGGAATATGAATTTTAATATGATTGCCTATATTTTGGGCACAATCATCCGCATAGAGGCCGTGCTTTTGTCCGTACCCGTCTGTGTTGCCTTTTGGTACCAGGAGGAGGCGGAGGCTACGGCATTTGCGGCGGCTGTGACTGCCTGTCTGATGGCGGGGGCTGTTTTGGTGAGCCGTGAACCGAAGGATAAGCGCATCTATGGGCGAGAGGGCTTTGTCGTGGTTGCGCTTTCGTGGATTGTGATGTCGCTTTTGGGCGCACTGCCCTTTTATTTGAGCGGTACGATTGATGGATATGTGAATTGCTTTTTTGAGACGGTTTCCGGCTTTACAACGACCGGCGCAAGCATTTTGCACGAGGTGGAGGGGCTGCCGAAGAGTATTTTATTTTGGCGCTGCTTTACGCATTGGATTGGCGGCATGGGAATATTGGTGTTTATGCTTGCCATTATGCCCATGGGCGATGAACGCACCATGTATTTGATGAAGGCGGAGGCACCGGGTCCTTTGGTTTCCAAGCTGGTGCCGAAGGTAAAATCAACGGCAAAGATTTTGTATACCATTTATGTTGTGCTGACCTTATTTGAGATGGTGCTGCTTTCTGTAGGGGGGATGCCGCTTTTTGACAGCGTGGCGCACGCCCTTTCTACGGCGGGGACGGGCGGCTTTTCAGTGAAGAATGCGAGCATTGCGGCGTATGACAGCGTTTATTTTGAGTATGTTATTACTGCCTTTATGCTGCTGTTTGGTGTAAACTTCAATCTTTTTTACCTGATGCTGATGCGGGATTTTAAGAATGTATGGAAAAACGAGGAGCTGCGCTGCTTTATCGGGATTGTGTGCATTGCGACGGTGCTGATTACCTTGGATGTTTCCCGCTATTATGCGACGGAGGAGGGGGCTTTCCGCCACGCTATATTCCAGGTTGCTGCAATCATGAGTACGACCGGCTTTGTGACGGCGGACTTTAATCATTGGCCGGAGTTTTCCAAGACGTTGCTGTATTGCTTGCTCTTTTTGGGCGCTTGCGGTGGGTCTACGGCGGGCGGCATTAAGATTTCCCGTTTCATTATTTTGCTGAAAATGATTCGGCGGGAGGTCAGCCATATTGTGCACCCCCGTTCGGTCAATCTGATTAAGCTGGATGGATATAGGGTGGACGAGGATTCCATTCGAAGCGTGACCGGCTTTATTGTTTTGTATGTTTTGATATTGCTGGCATCGTTTTTGCTGATTTCACTGGATGGATTTGATTTTACGACGAATATGACGGCTGTGACGACCTGCTTGAGTAATGTCGGACCCGGACTTGCTATGGCGGGACCCGTGGAGAACCTTTCGTTTTTCTCCGGTGCGGCGAAGCTGGTGCTTTGCATGGATATGCTTCTCGGGAGGCTGGAAATTTTCCCGATTATTATGCTTTTCGCTCCGTCCATTTGGAGAAAGAGCTATATGTAACAACGCAGAGACAAGTAGCTGCATAAGGAAGGGCAAACCATGTGTTTACATATGGGTTGCCCTTTTTTGTGCAGATATTTGGCGAGCGCCAACATCGAAAAAATGCGGGGCATCTTTGAGATGCTGCTCTGCGTTGAACCAAGGGGCGGGAGGGGATGCTTCGGAAAACGGAAAAAGCAACCGCTAAGGGTTGCTTTTTCTAAAGGGAGGGTATGTTACTAGGTTTTACAAAAAAATATGGAGTTATCGGTTCTCTCTCCTCTTTCCATAGGGGAAAGGGGCACCCACGGCTTTTCGAGCCGCAGGTGGAAGTAAAAGGGGGCGTCCTTTTGACTTCTCCTGTAGTATACTGTGAAAATATGGACAAAGTATGAATAGAAACTTAAAGCTTTGTTAAAA
>CAVHYX010000005.1:0-39439 GCA_963640305.1 Sodaliphilus sp.
TGCTCCATTCTTTTGGACATATACCGCAAGACAATTTACAGACGATAAGCTGCCTTTGAACGAAGCTGACTTCGTTGCAAAATACAAGAGGATTGTGGAGCAGCTTCATATCCCGTTCGGCAGAGATGAATATGTATATGTTGAGCAGTTCGCTGCGGGTGGAATGAGCAGTGGTATGGTAGGTGGATTGTTTGTTGCACAGGCACTTCAAACGCTTTGTTGTCGGCTAAGAAAATACAGATAAATGCCGGAGGTGAGCAAACGGACAAGGATAAGGACATAATCAATAATCAATCGCATAATCCGGCAAGAGGGCACATAAGTACTGCCGCTTTTTTGTGTGAAAGTCAAGCGGCAAACAGGACAAAAAACATCCTGCTTTTTTGTCCACAATCACAAAAGGGACGGAATACGTCCCACAAAAATAGCTACATTGTCTAAACTGTATCCCTTTTCCTTTTGCTTTTCCTGTATAGACTTCTGAAAAATAAAAACTTTACAAAATCATACGTTTTTTTCAGAGCGCCTGTGGTAAAATAGTACGGTAAAAGTTACTAATCATTCTTATTTTTATATACGAGAGGAGAAAATCCAATGGCAATTAAAGTCGGCATCAATGGTTTTGGTCGTATCGGCAGAGTGGTATTTCGTGTTCTGATGCAGCGTCAGGATGAATTTGAGCTTTGCGGCATCAACCTGAGGAATGCGGAACTGGATTATATGGCATATCAGTTAAAATATGACTCTGTTTTCGGTCGCTTTGAGGGAGACATCGAAATTGATGGGAATTACCTCATCGTAAACGGGCACAGGATTCGCGTGTTCAGCGAGAGCGATGCTTCCTTGATCCGGTGGGCAGAATGTGGCGCAGAATATATCATCGAATCTACAGGTGCATACAACACCACGGAAAAGGCATCACAGCATTTTGTGGGCGGCGCCAAAAAGGTAATCCTCACCGCTCCCGCGAAGGATGAGGCAACGCCTACCTTTGTTGTTGGCGTAAATTTGGAAACCTATACAAAGGATATGACGGTTGTTTCCAATGCATCCTGCACGACAAACTGCTTGGCTCCGCTGGTAAAAATCATCAATGATGCCTTTGGTATTGAGCAGGGGCTGATGAGTACCATTCATTCCGCAACGGCAAAGCAGAAAACGGTCGATGCCCGTGACAACAAGGATTGGAGAACCGGTCGCTCTGTCTTCAATAATATCATTCCCTCCACAACGGGTGCGGCAAAGGCAGTCGGTAAGGTTATCCCCTCTTTGAAGGGCAAGCTGACCGGTATGTCCTTCCGTGTTCCCACAAACGATGTGTCTGTGGTTGATTTAACGGCAAGATTGAAAACCCCCGCTACATACGAGCAGATTTGCGAAAAGGTGAAGGAGGCCTCCAAGACCTATATGAAGGGGATTGTAAAGTATACGGAGGATCAAGTTGTTTCCTCCGATTTGTTGGGCGAGTCCAACACCTGTATCTTTGATGCAAGAGCGGGCATCATTCTGGATGATAACTTTGTGAAGCTGATTGCGTGGTATGATAACGAATGGGGTTATTCTAATAAGGTTGTCGATTTGGTTGCACATGTGTACAATGTAGACCACGCGTAATTTGTGATTGGTAAAACAGTCTTGGTTTAAGAGCCAAGGCTGTTTTTTATGTTTGTGGGGATTTTTTAGAAAAATCTGACTTGGAATGGAGAAAAAAAGCAGAAAAACTGATATTTTGGAGGGGGTTGTGGAGAGGAAAGGAAGATTTTTGTTTGCGAGGAAGGAAAATTATGGTATAATACCCACAAGACAAGACCTTGGGAGGCGTTGCCCCCAACACCCCTACGAGGGGGTCACCCCCTCGACCCGATATGCAGAACCATGTTCATGGTTCTGTTAGGGGAAATGCAAGGATAATAAGTTCCGCAAAAACGGTAGTTTTTGCAAATAGGGTGCAGGGGATTATCCCCTGCCGGGGAAGCGGGGTGGAACCCCACGGTCTTATGATTTGACGGTTATGGTATAATACCCACAAAAGACAAGACCCTGGGACAGAGTCCCCAAGGTCTTAAGTCTATGAGGTTTTTTCAGCGAAAATCACAAGCCTTATTTCCAAGGAAGGAATGACAAATATGAAACGATGGATAGCGGTCCTTCTTGTGCTGCTGATGAGTTTTTTTGCGAGCCTGCCTGTCTTTGCCGCTGTGGCGACCGATGCCGACAAATGGGCGGCGGCCTCTATGGAATATGCCTATCAGGAGGGAATTTTGACAGAAGCGGAATTGCAAAATGCAAAATCCTCTATGAGCAGAAAGGACTTTTGTAAAATGGTGCTACGTTTTTTGCGGCTTGCGACTCAAAAGGAGTGGCAGGCGACACAAAAAACGCCTTTTTCCGACTGCGATGATGCTGATGTGACTGCGGCATACGAGCTGGGCATTATCGGCGGGGTAGAGCCGGGCATTTTCGAGCCGAACCGAACCTTAACCCGTGAGCAGCTGGCAATTATGCTTGCCCGCATGATACAGGTCTGCGGTGTGGATTTGACAACAAAGGCGAAGGAAAACCCTTTTTCGGATACGGCGGAGATGTATGCCTCCTCCAATCGATATATCAACCGCCTGTATGGTGCCGGTATTTTGTCCGGGGATACGGACGGAAGGTATCACCCCTTCCGTGAGATGACCGTGCAGGAGGCCTCTGTTTCCTTTGTGAAGGCATACCGTTATATCGAGGAGGAAACGGGTGGAACGGTGACGATTGTGGAGCCGGAGCAGCAAACGGACACACAGGCAACCACGCAGACAGCCGCTGGAACGGAGACTGTGACCGTTGACAGCAAGCAGATTGTGCTGGGGCAGACCGTACAAGAGCTTATGGCAGTCTGGGGGGCACCGTCCCGAAAGGAGGATACCGTGTATGGCTTGGAGCGATATGTTTATCTCAATGACTATACCCATTACTTTTTTGTTACGCTACAGGATGGGTGCATTGTTGAGATTTTTGTACCGGGAACAGGCTTTTCCTATGTTGGCGTGAATCCGAAGGGGACGATGGCGGATATTCAAAATCTGTCGCATATCAGCAGCTTGGAGCATAGTGGGATTCTTTCCAATACGCTTTCCGAGGTGCGGATTCCTTTTGATTATGAGGGAAATGTCTGCGGATTGCTCTTGCAGACTAAGGCGTTCGCAGTGGGCGATTGTCTTCAAAGCACCCTGCAATATGCCACAAAGGAAGCCGTAGAAGCGGAGCTCTTGGATTTGATTCAGGTGTGCCGCATGAATAAGGGCTTGCCGCTTTTGCAGGAGGACAACAAGCTGGCAAGTGCGGCAGATGCACATTCCAAGGATATGACGGAAAAGAATTATTTTGACTATATCGGCTCCGACGGCTCTACATCGTTCCGGCGGATTGCGGCGGCGGGGAAGACCTTCCATACCGCCTCGGAAACCATTGCAAAGCAGCGGGGTGATGTTGTGAATATTTATCAGGAATGGATGCGTGTTGCCGTGAAATATAACAGCCTGACGGATGCCTCCGTGCAAGAGGTTGGTGTTGGCGTTTCCGTCAAGTCTAAGGAGCTTTATGTGACCGTGGATTTTTGCGGATAAAGCGGAACAGAATAAAAAACGAATCAAAAAACGATGCCGAAAATTGCACGGCATCGTTTTTTTTACTCTTTTTCGTTTGGATTTTCCGGCAGAATGCTTTCCCAGAAATCCGCCTTATCTATTTTTCTCAGCCTGCGCCATTTCGGGGTTTCCACGTAGCTGTGGCGGCAAAGAGAACGGTAGCTGCAATAGGTGCAGGGGTTGCGCTGCCCATCCCGATAGGGCGCAGGGGTGATAATCCCTGCCTGCATGGCTTCGCCCAGCTCTCCCGCACGCATGGTGACAAAATCCAGGATAGCGGCATACTGTGCCTCTGTTGCCAGATTGGAGGCGGCAGAGGGACCTTTTTTTGTATAGCCGACCGGCACGATAGCAGAGCTGCCACCCTCGGCGAGACTGCGATCCAGTCCAAGTATGAGTGCTTCATCCTGTAGGAGCAATCCCGACATCTGCATTTTTTCGTAGAGCGTTTTTTCGATTTCCTCGGCGGAAAGCTCACAGTCGAGTGCCAAGGTGGGGTCTGTGATACGGAAATAGAAAACACCGCCCGGCTTGAAGCTTTTGCCGGTTTTTTTATAATATTTCAAATACGCATCCAGATAGATGAGCAGTTGTAGCTGTAGACCGTAATAAATATCCTGAAAATGGAAGGTTTTATTGCCGGATTTATAATCAATAATCTTGACATAGCGCGTGCCTGCGGCATCCAGCAGATCCACACGGTCGATTTTGCCGTTCAGAATCAGGCTACCACCCGATTGCAGGCGAATCACGATTGGTGGAAGCGCCTCGTGCGCGCCAAAGCCGACCTCATAGCCTGCCGGCACAAAATCTCCCTGCTGCAAATGCTGCACCAGCGTCCACGTGGCGCGAACGGAAATGCGCTTCAGGCGATGGATGAGGTATTGATTTGCAGCGGAATCCAAGAGAATACGGTTACCCAGACGCGGAGCGGCATCCTCTACGGCGGCATGAATCCGCGCGGTGGTTTCCTCCTTTGTCAGCACCGTCCAAGGGAGCTTGTCCTGCTCCAGCTGATTGGAGAAAAGCTCTAGCACCTCATGGAAGAGTGAGCCTAAATCCGGCGTATTCAGCTGATAGAGGCGTCGTTCCTCAGCCTTGAGCCCGTATTCCGCAAAGAAGGAGAAGGGGCAGGCGGCAAAACGCTCCAAACGGGAAACGCTGGAAAAAATATTTTTGCCGTAAAGCGCCTTCACGGTCTTTGGGGAGAGCCGCTCCGGCCTTCCCGATTGCCCCAGACCCTGCTTTAAGAGGGAGAGCCGTTTTTTCCATTGGCTGCTTTCCTCGAAAAAGCTGTAAATATTCTGCCAAAGGGGAGAAAGCGGCGCTTCTGCTGTGGATTTTCGCATTTCCCGGCCCAAAAGCCGAAAGGCGGCTGCGGGGGTGGCTTCCGCAAGGGAGAAGGCGGGCATCGGTTCGATTTTTAATGCGCTGTCCAAGCGCTGTAGAGCTTCAATCAGGGAGGAGGGGGATAGCTCCCGCCCCTCGGCATCATTGGCGGCATAGGTAAGCCAGAGCCCGTGGGAGGGCTTGGTTAAGCCACAGTAGATCAGAAATTGCTCCTCGAATATCTTTTGTCTGCCGCCGCCCGCCAATTCAACGCCCTCTGCGGTCATCAGGTCACGCTCCGCCTCGGTGAAAATGCCCTGCGCCGCTGCGGGAGCGGGCAGAACCCCGTCATTGGCACCAAGAACGAAAAGATATTTGATTTCGGGTAGGCGGCTACGCTCAATATCCCCAATCAAAACGCAGTCCGCAGTCGGCGGAATCACGCCCATGGAGCATTTTTCCAAGCCGGATTTCAGAATTTTTGCTGCCGCCTCCAAGGTCAGCTCCGCATTGCCGAGGATGTCGTTTGCCTTTTCCAGAACATCCATCACCATTTGCCAAAGCTGCCGGTATTCCTCTGCTTTATTGAGATTGTCATCCGCTGCGGCAGCCTGTGCCCAAGCCTCCAGCGTTTCTGCTGCTTGCAGCTGCTCCAAATGCAGCAGCAATGCCTGCAAAAGCTTCTGCAGGGGGAAGGGCTTTTTCTGCGGCAGAGCCAACAGAGGCGCCAAGGGCGCCAGCACACGCTCCCGCAGACGGTTGATTTCCTCCACAGCCTCCACACCCTCTCTTTGCAGACCGTAGTCCCAGGCATCCAGCAGCCATTTCCGACCCCGTATCCCGTAGGCGAGGACATAATTTTCCAAAAGGTCGATTTCCTCAAGGGAAAGCAGGCTCAAGCCGGATTTCAGATAGGAAAATACCGCCTCATACCGAAAATCATATACCATCATATCCAGAAGAGAGGAAAGCAGAGTGACCAAAGGGTGCGCGGTGGTTTCTCTGCGTGCATCAATGAAGCAGGGAATTTCATATTCCTCCAAAATACCACGCAGATTTTTTTCGTAACGCTCCATGGCATTGGTCACAATGGCAATTTCCCGAAAACGCAGTCCGTTCTCCTGCGTCAGGCGTAAAATTTTCCCCGCGGCAAAGCGGATTTCGTCCTGTAGGGAGGGGCAGGCGATGATATGGATGCTTTCCGCAAGCGCTGTTTTTTTGAAAAAGCTGTGAAAATATTCCTGCTCCAAATTTTGCAATGCCGCTGTTTTGGCGCGGTAATTTTTCTCCAAGAATGTGGGCGGCAGGACGGCAAGCTGCAATTCCTCGGAAAGAGCGAGCAGCTTTTGCTTTGTGCGGTATGGCTCGTAGAACGGTGCAGAGGGTGCAAGCAGGGTGGCGTGGAAGCTGTTTTTATCCATCGTCAACGTGAGATTCACCTGCGCGGAAAGCACAAGCAGACGGCGCAGCACGCCGTATTCTTGCGGGGTAAAGCCGTAAAAGCCGTCCAGCCAGAATTCCGTATCGGAAAAACCGAGGCTTTCATCCAGACGCCGGGCGAGCAGCGTCAGTGTTTCATCGGCGGAAATATATTCTTGTTGGAGAAATTCCAGATAGGAGCGGTAAATCAGGCTCAAATCCTTAAGCTTTTCCCTTGCGGAGCGGGAAAGCCCATCTGCCGCAGAAAGCGTCTCTGCCGCAGCAGGAGAGATGCGGTATTGTGCAAATTCCGAGATGGTTAGCCCCAGCTGCTCCACAAAGCCGCTTTGCTCCAAGACATTGCGAAAATAGGAGATTTCTTCCTTTTGCTCCAGAAGAATCTTGCGAAGCACCATTGCCTTGCCGATGTCCCCAAGAGGCGTGCGATTGCCGATGCCCTTTTTGGAAAATACCTGATGTGCCAGACGACCGAAACTTAGTACCTCTGCTGTGAGGATGGCTTTTCCTGTGGTTGCGGCGACTAAGTCCCGCTCCGCCTGTGAGGTGAATTGCTCCGGCACAATCAGAATTTGCCGCTTTCCTCCCTGATTTGCCTGCTTGATGATTTCCTCTATGCAGAGGTGCGTTTTGCCGGTGCCGGCTCTGCCGATGATGAAGCGCAGTCCCATGCCAATCCCTTCCCTTCTGTTTCTTTTCTCCATGATACAAAAACAAGACCTTTTTTTCAAGAGAACACGGCATAAACAAGAGAAAAACAGAATAAGGATGGTATGGATAAGAGGAATCAAGGGGGGATTTTTCGTGGGCAGCACGAAATTTATGGTAGTTAAGGCGAGGGAGTTAATCAAAACAGCGGTTTTTGCCGTGCTTGGGGTCATCATTCTGGTTGGCTTGATTGCATTTTTTCTGAATATGGGAAACGGGGAGGGCGCCTATCGGGATGGAACCTATTACGGAGAAATGCAGCTTGGCGGAGAGGTGGCAACTCTTGCCGTAACGATTGCCGAGGGGCGCATTGCGGATGTTTCCATGGAGGAGGAATCGGAGGCTGTGACGGTGTTCTATCCGCTTTTGGCAGAAATGACGGAAACGGTGGGGCAGACAGTGATTGAAAATCAATCGGCGGAGCTTGTGCCGGAGGGGGAGAATCCCTATTCCGCCCGTATGGTTTTGGATACGATAGCGGAATGTCTGGCAGAAGCGCAGACAAAAAGGTGACGACCAAAGGTGCGCCGGAACCCAAAAAACATAAAGGGGGCATATCCCACTACTTTTGGACATAAGTTAAAGGTGAGGAGGGATAGCCATGACAGAGCAGGAGAGACGATACCGCAGACGGCGTATGGAACGGTGTGCAAGGCAGGAGTATTGGGGGCGGCTGCGGGAAAAGGAGAAAAAGAACGGCACACTTGCCTTTCGGGCGTATGTGACGGCGGTTTTGGTGGGCGGCTGTCTTTTGATTTCTCTCTTTGGGAGTAAAACCTCGGATATGGTTTGTGATACGGTGAAAAGCACCATCGCCGCACAGATTTCGGCAGAGGAGATGCAAAAATGGAAAAGCAGGGGCGCGGCACTTTGGAAAATTGCGGGGGAGAGCTTACCTGTATTCCGACAGGAGAGCGAGCCGCAAAGGGTTTACCGACCGGATACAGAGGAAGCACCCTAGTGTGCTGAGCTGGGCAGGAGTTTCTTGGGAACGGAAAACGGAGGATTGGCTTGCACCGGCTATGGGGGTTGTGACCTCTGCCTACGGAGAGCGGGAAAATCCTATTTTACATAAACAGGAGGTGCATGACGGACTGGATATTGCCGTCCCGGAGGGGACGGAGGTTGTGGCAGTGAAAAGCGGGACGGTGACGGAGGTACGTACCTCGGCAACCTATGGAAAGCTGCTGCGCTACGAAACAACGGATGGCTATACGGTTTTTTATGCACACCTCTCGGAGATACTGGTGAAAAAAGGGGAGAAAATCAAGCAGGGGCAGATGGTTGCACGCTCGGGGAATACGGGGCTTTCCACAGGACCGCACCTGCATTATGGGATTTATCGGGGCGAGACGATGCTAGACCCGATGGATTATCTGCCACAGGGGACGGCGGAGAAGGTATGATTGCTCGGACGCTCATGCAATAAGACCTTGGGGTTTCATCCCAACACCCTCATTTGTAAAAGCAAACCCTTGCTTTTACGGCGGTTTATCATCCCTATTATTTCTTCTGCAAAAGCAATTTATTGTTTTTGCAAATTGGGTTCCAAGGGGGTGACTCCCTTGGTAAATGCAATGGGGGACGAAGTTCCCAGGTCTTTCGTTTTTGATATCTTGGGTGTAGGTATGGGCGAAAAGAAAATGGTGCAAAACTTACTTTTTTCGGGTATGATGTAGGGAGGAAAGGTAAGGGATGCAGCTTGAAACGAGTTTTGATGGATATTTCCGCCGACCTGACGCGCGTTGCACTGGCGGAGGATGGCGAATTAAAGGAATTATATTATGAAAGCAAGCGAGAGGAAAGCCTTGTCGGGAATGTTTACGCAGGGCGCGTGGCAAGCGTTATGCCGAATTTACAGGCGGCATTTGTAGACATTGGCACGGGGCGCAACGGCTATTATTATTACGGCAACGCGAGAGCCGTTTCCGATGCGGAGAAGAACGCAGCAAGACCGAAGGCAGGGGATACGCTGCTGCTACAGGTGGAGAAGGACGCAGTCGGCACAAAGGGCGCGGTGCTGACGGGGAATTTCTCCTTCCCGGGGAAATTTCTGGTGCTTTTGCCAAAGGAGGGCGGCGAAATCGGTATTTCCAGAAAGATTACGGACTCGGCGGAGCGTGTGCGGATTCGGGAGATTCTCACAGAGCTTTTGCCGCCGGATTGCGGCGCGATTGTCCGCACGAACGGAGAGGGGAAAAGCAGAGAGGAATTTGAGAAGGAGTGGAAGCAGCTTTGGGTGAAATGCGAAAGGCTGAAAACGGGCGAATTTCTGAAGCCGCCCGCACTGCTTTTGCAGGAAAACCATCCCGTTAAGCGTGCCGCAAGGGATTTTTACGGCGCGGATGTGGAGGAATATGTGGTGAATGATGCGGAGAGCTATCGGGAACTTTTGGAAAGCGGCGATTTCAACGGTGAGGGACAGCCCGTCCTCAAGCTGCATACCGATGCCATCCCTTTATTTGAGTCCTATTATCTGGAGAGCCAGGGGGCAAAGGCGCTGGAGGAGCGGGTTTGGCTGAAGAGCGGCGGTTTCCTGGTGATAGAGGAAACCGAGGCCTGCGTGGTGATTGATGTGAACACGGGCAAGGCGGCGGGCAGAGGCGATTTACAGAAAACGATTCTGAAAACGAACCTTGAGGCGGCGGAGGAAGCGGCAAAGCAAATGCGCCTACGGAATCTTTCGGGTATTATCATCATTGATTTTATTGATATGGCGGATGCGGCGGCACAGAAGGAGGTCACACAACGGCTGAAAAAGGCGGTGGCGCAGGATCGCATCAAGACGGTAGTGGTCGGTATGACGGAGCTGGGCTTGATGCAGGTGACACGCAAAAAGACCCGTCCTTCCCTAAAGCGGCAGATGACCACAAAATGTCGTGCCTGCGAGGGCAGCGGCAGACTACCCTCCGTGGAATGGGTGGTGACGAAAATGCGTCGAGAGGCACAAAGCATATTTGCCCATACGATTTATAATCGCCTGATTGTGCGGGCAGAGCAGCCGTTGTTGGCAGCTTTTGCGGGCTCTGTGGGTGAATGGGCGCGACTTTTGGAGGAAAAGACCGGCGGTACGCTTCTTTTGGAGGAGGCGCCGCTCGGCTTTGGACGCTATGAAATGCGGTATGAAAAGCAGTATGAAGAAAAGGAAAAGGAATCGGATTTTTCCTGAGGCTTTGTGCGCCGAACGAAACCACGAAAGAAATATCATAAAGAAATATCACAATCACGCAAAATACCCCCTACGTAGTATAGGGGGTATTTTTATGCCGAAAAAGATGCCGTTAAAAATCCTTTGTCAAGGTCAGGAGCTCTTTTTCCAGGAGGGCATAAAACACATCATAGCCTGCATTGCTCCAATGCACGCCGTCAAATTGAAATAGTTCGTCATACGCCTCTTTGCCTTCCTTTTCTCGTACGTGCAAAAAGGCTTGAAAGAGGTCGATGCAGGGGCAACGATAGCTTTGTGCCAGCTTTTTTATGATTTCCGCATATTGCGCAATGCGGTCTGTCGTGGTGAAGGGGTAAAAATCCGTATCCACCACGGGCGGAGGTGTGACCAAAAGCGGCAGGCAAACACCGTGAAAGAATGTGGGGTTGTCATGCCGATTTGCCAAAAGCCGTTCCAAAATAAACATCATGTTATGCTCATATTCCCAAGGGGTGCGATATTGCCCCTCGTTGAGAGCGCTATCGTTGGAGCCGAGCAGAATTACGGTCAGGTGCGGCTTCAGCCAAAGCACTTGGCTTTCCAGTCGTTCCTTCGCCTCTCTGGTGGTTTCTCCGTTGATGCCGCGGTTATAGATTTTCCAGCGCAGGGTCGGATTTTTTTCGGGCAGCTGCTTTGCCAGCTGAGCCGGATAGGCCACGTGGGATAATACTCCATAGCCATAGGTCAGGCTGTCACCAAAGGCAGCCAGGCGAAATTCTTTCATGCGGGACGCCTCCTTTTTTTCTCCCAGTTTAACGGGAAAACGGAGGAAAGTCAACGCGGGACGGTCGAAAAGGACATCAATCCCCATCCTTTGCACCCGACGCTTGTGCTACGTGAATGATTTGCAATATGTTTTTCTGGAAGCTGCGCCCTACAAATGCCATCTGCTCTGAATCGAAAAAGGAAATGACCCACGGGCTATGACTTTTGTCGATGCAGGCTGCATTTTTCAAATTGACAATAAAGGAACGATGTGTCTGCACGAATGTGGATTCCGGCAATTCCTGCCGCAAGCGGTACAGTGGCAGAGAAACGCAAATGGTTTGATTTGTCAGATGGATCACTGTCTTTTTATGCTCACTCTCAATAAAAAGAATGGATTGATGCGGAATATTATAAATTGCTTTGCCTGCGTTGATGCGACAGCATGGAGAGGAATTCTGTACGGATATGCGGTTTGGGACACGGGTGCGGCTTGTACGCTGTGCGTTGGTGGCGCAGTGTATCTTATCATGGGAACCGATGGTAAAGCTTGTGTACATAATTCTCTCCTCTTTCTTTCAATTTTTGTTGCAATGTGACTCTTTTCTTGCTGATTTGCGAAATAGCACAACAATATTATCATAAAAAGATTATTTTTGCAAACAGATTTAATCACAAAACACAAAAAATATACACTATCTTTATATTATGTGAAAAAATGTCAGATCGGAATTTTTTGCTTGCTTCTGCATAGGATGAGAAAAGAGAGGAGGACGAGCCAATGCAGACAGAATCGGTTTGGCGTGCCTTGCCGCGCAAAATACGCGAGCTGCTGCCGGAAGAGGAGCTGCGGGATTTACAGGAAATTCGTTTGCGGAGCGGACAGCCCTTGCTTTTGAAAACGGAAAACCGTCTGTTTTCGCTGGGAAAGGCGGGCGAGCGCCTGTCCGTGGACGATGCGGCGGGAATACGCATTTCCTCTGCGGATATACGGGAGGCTGTTTCGCTTTTGAGCGGATATTCACTTTACGCCTTTGAGGAAGAGCTGCGGCAGGGGTATCTGACCGTTGCGGGCGGGCATAGGGTTGGTTTTTGCGGCAAGGTGGTTTCGGAAAACGGCGAAATTCGTACCATGCGGCAAATCAATGCCTTAAATATTCGCATTGCGCGGGAGCAAAGAGGGTGGGGCGAGGCTTTTTTGCCCTTTCTTATGGAGGAGGACAGCTTTTATCACACGCTGATCGTTTCGCCGCCGGGCTGCGGTAAAACAACGCTTCTGCGCGACTTGATTCGCTGCTTGAGCGAGAGGGGGAAAACTGTCGGCGTGGTGGATGAGCGCGGCGAGCTTGCCCCTCTGATAGACGGCGTGCCGCAGATGGAGGTCGGCCCCTGCACGGATATTTTGGAGGGCTGCCCCAAGGCGAAGGGGATGATGCTTTTGCTCCGCAGTATGTCGCCCGAGATTATCGCGGTGGATGAATTGGGGAGTCGGGCGGATATTGCGGCGGCAGAGGAGGCCTTAAATGCCGGCGTTAAGTTGATGGCAACGGCACACGGACGGGATTTTGCCGATATGGAAAGCAGACCCGGGCTGCGCGACCTTGTCCGCAAAAAAATATTTGAACGCTATCTTTTTCTTTCCAATCGCAGCGGCACGGGCACTGTGGAGGAGATACGGGATCGGGACGGCAAACGCATCCGAAGGGAGGGAATGTCATGATACGGTTTTTGGGGAGTGCTTTGATATTGGGCGCGACGCTTTGGCTCGGCGTGTATTTTGCCGCAAGGGAGAAATATCGTCTGCGGGAGCTGGCAGAGCTGGAGCGGGGCATTTTGCTTCTTGAGGGGCGGATTCAATATCTTTCCTCGCCCTTGGCGGAGGCATTGGAAAGCGTCAGCTGGAAAATTGAGGGGAGCATCGGGCTGATTTTTGCGGAGGCGGCGGAAGCTATGGCGGGAAGGGAACGAGCCTCCGCCGAGGAAATCTGGGCAGAGGCATGGCAGAAGCAGGGTGACATTTTGTTTTTGACGGCGGCGGATATGGATATGGTGCTTTCCTTTGGCAAAACCCTAGGTTATCTGGATAAGGCACAGCAGGAGGGGAGTATCCGCCTTTTTCTGCGCTATCTTGCGGAGGCGCTGGAGCAGGGGAAAAAGCGCATGGAGAAAAATGGCAGGCTGTATTATGGTGTCGGCATGCTTTCCGGTTTGCTTCTGATTGTAACATTGCTGTGAGGGGGGAGAAAAATGGAAATCAATATTGTGTTTCGCATTGCGGCAGTCGGCATTCTGGTTGCGGTGCTCAATCAGGTGCTGGTGCGTGCGGGCAGGGAGGAGCAGGCAATGATGACTGCTTTGGCGGGACTGGTCGTTGTGCTTTTCTGGGTGATTCAATATATCAGCCGCCTGTTTGATACGGTGCAAACGCTGTTCCAGTTATAAAAGGGGGGCGTATGTATGGGAATCGGAAAAATCATCGCCATCGGTCTGGTTGGCACTGTTTTTGCCGTTCTGCTGAAAAGGGAAAATCCACAGCTTGCCCTTTTGCTTGCCGCTGTGACGGGCATTTTGATTTTCGGTATCATTTGTGCGCCGCTGGCAAGCTTAATCGGCTTACTGCGGGAAACCGCGGAAAAGGCGGGGGTCGGAGAAGGCTATTTTGCGGTCGTGTTGAAGGTCATCGGTATTGCCTATCTGACGCAGTTCGGCGCACAGCTTTGCGCGGATGCGGGAGAGGGGACGATTGCGGCGAAGATTGAATTGGCGGGGAAAATCCTAATGATGACGGCGGCGGCACCTGTGCTGATTGGGCTGTTGGAGCTGGTTATGGGGCTTATTTAGGAGGGGGAAGAATGAGAAAAAGGATTTTGCTTTTGATGCTCATCCTTTCCATTCTGCCGGAGGCGGCATATGCAGAGGAAACGGCGGATGCGGTCAGCATAGAAAGCGAATTGGAAAAACTGGATACGGATGCAGTCGATGCGGCAGCGGAAGGGATGGATGCGGAGATTGGCTTTTCCGATTTGCTTGCGGAAATTCTTTCAGGCGAATTTGATTTTACCCTCTCCGATTGGAGGGAGTGGATTTTGGAGGGGGTGCTCGGTGAGCTGCGTATGCAGGGCAGGCTTTTGGCGCAACTGGTTCTGATTGTGCTTTTGAGCGCGATTTTGAAGCAGTGCAGCGATTCCTTTCGGGGAAAGACAGTGGGGGAGATGGGCTTCTATGTTTGCTATATGGTTCTGGTTGTGGTGATTCTAAACTCATTTTACGGTATTTCGGCGGGGGTTGTGGAGCGAATGAGGGGGTTATGCGAGGTGTTTCGGGCGATGGTTCCCATTTTTCTCATCCTCTCTGCCTCCTCCGGTAATTTTCTGCAAACGGCGTGGATGGGAAGCACGCTTCTGGGCGGCTCGGCGGCGCTTTCCGTTGGCATCAGCTATGTGCTGATTCCTGCGATTCTGCTGGCGATTACGCTGGAACTGACAGACCATATTTCGGAGAAACCGATTCTGGCTCAATTTGCGGCACTTTTGCGGCAGTGCATTTCCCAAGGGATGAAGGGCGCGGCGATTCTGTTTATGTTTTTGCTCTCTCTCCAAAAAATCGGCGGCAGCGCATTAAGCGGCTTGCCCGCAAAAACAGCGCGGATTGCCGTTGGGTCTGTGCCTGTGGTCGGGGATGTATTAAGCGGTGCTGTGGAAATGGCGGCGGTGTCCTTGGGTGCGCTGCGGGGTGGCACTCTGATTGCTGCGGCGGTGCTTTTACTCCTGCTTTGCCTGCCCCTGCTCATTAAGCTGTTTGTCATTATGATGCTGTTTCGGCTGACGGCAGCGGCGGTGGAATTTATCTGCGAGGAACGGCTGGTGGAATGTATTGCGGCAGCGGGAGAATATACGGGGCTTTTGCTTGGCGTTGTTTTTCTGGGCGAGGGGATGTTTTTGTTTTCTGCACTGCTTTTATTGGGAGGCTTGTAGTCATGATGGAGGCATTTACGGCATATATTAAAACCATCACAGCATTGACCGTTTTTTCTGCGCTGGCAGGCTTGCTTCTGCCGGATGGGAAATATCGCCGCTATGCGGAGCTTGTGCTGGGCATTTTGGTTCTGACGGCGGTATTGTCGCCCTTGCTTCGTCTGCTGTACTGCGCGGATGCGGGAGAGCTGCCGTTGGCAGGGATAGAGCGGGAATGGGCGGATACATACGAGGGATACAAAGAAGGGTGAGAGGATGCAAAAGAATTTGTGGGAGGGCTTGTTTCGCCCTGAAAGCAAGAAGCTGTGGCGCAGTGCTTTTCCGGCGTTGCTGGCAGGCGTACTGCTTTTAGCAATGGGAAAGGGCTTTTTTGGCGGAGAATCGGAGGTGCCTGTACAGGCAGAGGAGCAGAGGGCGTCTGATACAGGAGAGCGGGAAACGGAAACGCGGCTTTCGGAAATTCTTTCCAAGGTTGCGGGTGCGGGTACGGTGGAGGTTATGTTAACCTATCGTAAAACGGAGGAGCGTATTCTGGCACAGGATAGCACGCGGGAGGAATCCGATGCGGATGGCAAAGCAAGCCTGCGAACGGAGTACGCGGCGGTGCTGACCGAAGCGGGGAGCGGCAATACCGCGCCGTTCGTTCTTGCGGAAAATGCCCCTGTGGTCGAGGGTGTGGTTATTGTTGCCGAGGGTGGTGCCGATGCCACGGTGCAGGCGGCACTCCATCAGGCGGCGGAGGCACTTCTGGATGTCCCCGCGCACAAAATTGCGGTTTTGCAGATGAAATAGAATTTTACAGAGGGGGAAAGGGTATGTTTGTCATCAAAAGAAATCAGGTTGTGGTCACGGCGTTGGCGGTGATGATTGCGGCTGCGGGCTATTTGAATTTTCAAGAAAGCCGTTCTTCCGAAGGAAAGCGGACGGCGCTTCAGCTGACAGAGGAGGGCGATGTTACGGCGCTGGTGGATTATTCCGCTCTGCCGGATGATGCGGCGGACAGCACGGAGACGGATCCCATCACGGCAGAAACCACAGGGGACGGTGCGGCGGTTTATGTCTCCGCACATAGCGAGAACGCCTCCACGTATTTTGCCGAGGCAAAGCTGAATCGCGAGCAATCCCGCGCAAAGGAAAAAGATATTCTGACGGAAATGCTGAATAATCAAAATATCACAGAGGAGCAAAAGAATAAATGTGCGGAAAGTATGCTGACCCTACAGGAGCGCATCGAAAAGGAAAGCGCCGCCGAGGCGATGCTGCAATCCAAGGGATTTTCCGAGGTGTATGTCCGTATGGATGATGAAACCGTGGATGTGGTCGTGAATCGGGAAAGCCTGACTGAGCAGGAGCTGGCGCAGATTGAGGATATTGTGCAAAGAAAGACCGGACTGGCAGCGGACAAAATTCGTATCAGCACCCTGCAAAAATAAGCGGGGCAAAAAGCGCCTGAATCAGAAAGTATAAATTCTAAAATGCGGAGGGCTGCTGCGACAGATCCTTGCAAGAACCTTGTAAGATCCTTGTAAGATCCTTGTGTCCGCAGTCTTTCCGCTATTTCATTTCCTTTGAGTTTTTTGATTGGGACACAGCGAAAGGAGGCAGCTGCCTTCTTTTTTTATGCACACTTTTGTGCATAATTCATTGCAAAGGCGGGAAGTTTCTGTTATACTCTTATCATAATTATGCGTGAATATTTTATTTTATCGAAATCCGGGAGGTAGCATATATGTCTGAGAATCAAACAAACGGTCAGATTCAAATTGCGGATGATGTGATTGGTACGATTGCCACAGCAGCAGCGCTTGAGGTAGAGGGTATTGTGCCGGGCGGCGGCAAGGGCTTTGTGGAGCTTTTGGGGAAAAAGAATCACACAAAATGTGCCAAGGTCACAAGGGAGTCCGAAGAGGTTGTGCTGGATATGGAGCTTGTGATTCGCTTTGGCACAAGAGCACAGCTTGCGGCAGCGCAGGTACAGGAAAAAGTAAAATCCACCGTAGAAACCATGACGGGGCTTTGTGTTGCTGCGGTTAATGTGACCGTTTCCGGCATTGTAAAGGAAAAAGAAGCAAATGCGGAGGAGGAAGCATAACCAATGCAAATCGGGGGTCTTACGGCGGAAGCCTTGAGAGCCCTTGTTTCTTGTGAAAAAAAGCTTCGGTAGCAATGGAGGTATAGTATGAGCCGTAGAGGGGCAAGAAAGAATGCGTTCTACCTGCTGTTCCGAATGGATTTCAGCGAGGCGGAGGAATTTGAACAGGTCAAGGAGATTTTCTTTTCGGAGAAGGAGGAGCCTGTTTCGGAGACGGAAAAGGCATTTATCCTTTCCGAGGCCGAGGGGGTACACGCCCATCTGGACGAGATTGATGCTATGATTGCCGACTGTGCAAGGGGCTGGGATCCCACGCGGATGAACAAGGTCGATTTGGCGATTTTGCGTCTGGCGGTCTATGAAATGAAATTCGGGGATACACCGGTCGGTGTTGCCATTAACGAGGCAGTGGAGCTTGCAAAAAAATTCAGCTCCGATGAAGCGCCTGCCTTTATCAACGGCGTTTTGGGCAAAGTGGCAAAATGATAGAGCCGAAGGTTTTTTCGGTTGGACAGATCAACCGTTATATCAAAAATCTCCTGGAGAATGATTTTATATTGAACAGCCTTTTGGTGCGTGGGGAGATTTCCAATTTTAAGGCACATCCGAGCGGACATTGGTATTTCACCCTCAAGGATGCACAAGGCGCGATTTCTTGCGTCATTTTTCGGCAGGCTACGGGGGAGATTCCCTTTTTGCCCGAAAACGGGATGCAGGTCATTTTATACGCTCATGTCTCCCTGTATGAAAAAACGGGGCAATATCAGCTTTACGGCGAATTTCTGGAGCCGATTGGCATGGGCGCCTTGCAGCTTGCTTTTGAGCAGACGAAGGAAAGGCTGGCAGCGGAGGGGCTTTTTGATGCAGACTTCAAGCGGGAGATTCCTGCGACTGTCGGCTGTATCGCCGTCATCACCTCGCCGGCGGGTGCGGCGGTGCGGGATATTATCCAGATTGCAAAAAGACGCGACCCTCGCGTAAAAATCGCCGTATTTCCGACGCTTGTGCAGGGGGAGTCTGCTGCGGCGGATATTGTGAAGGGCTTGAAGCTTGCGAATGACTGGGGCAAGGCGGATGTGATTATTCTGGGGCGTGGCGGCGGCTCCATGGAGGATTTGTGGGCGTTTAATGAGGAAAGTGTCGCGAGAGCCATTTTTGCCTCCGAATTGCCCATAATTTCCGCGGTCGGGCATGAAACAGACTTTACGATTGCCGATTTTGTTTCGGATTTGCGTGCACCGACTCCCTCTGCGGCGGCGGAACTTGCAACCACAAGGCTTGCGGCGCGGGAAGAGACTGCGAGGGCTCTGGCAGAACGATTGGAGCGGGATTTGCGGGCGATTTTGACGGAATCCGAGCGAAGATTGGAATTTCTGAAGGAACGTCCCATGTTGAAGCACCCGTTGGAATGGATTCGGGAAAAAGAGCGTATCCTTGCAGGGCAGGAACGGCTTTTGCATAAGGAAACGGCAGGGCATTTGCAAAGGCTCACCCGAAGCCTTGCGGCGGCGGAGGGCAGGCTTGCGGCGGTTTCGCCGTTTTCTGTTATGAATCGCGGCTATGCCATGCTGATAGATGAGGCGGGAACGCCACTCACAACGGCACAGGCGGCGAAAATCGGTCAGATGGTGCGGATTCGCATGAAGGATGGCAGCTTGCAGGCAAGAGTAACGGGAAAGGCGGTATTTGCCGATGGCGAAAAGGAAACAGACCTATGAGGAAGCGATAGAACGCTTGGAGGAAATTGTAGAGCAGCTGGAGGCGGAGGAGGTTTCCTTGGAAGCAGCTGTTTCGTTATATAAAGAGGGAGTAGCGCTCGCCTCCCTGTGCAGAGAAAAGCTTTCTGCCGCAGAGGGGGAGGTTGTGTTGCTCAGAAAAGAGGCGGGGCTTTGGCAGGAGGAGCCGTTTCGGGCAGAGGAGGAAGAATGATGGATTTGAAGCAGGAAATGAAGGAACGCTGTGCCTGTATCGAACGGGCCTTGGAGCGGGCCCTGCCCGAGCAGAGGGACTTTCCGCCCGTGATTTTTGAAGCGATGCGCTATAGCCTGCTTGCGGGCGGCAAGCGTCTGCGCCCCATGATGCTTTTGGCGGCGTGCGAGGCAGTCGGCGGCAAAAAGGAGGATGCGCTGCCCTTTGCCTGTGCGTTGGAGATGATTCATACCTATTCGCTGATTCATGACGATTTGCCTGCGATGGATAATGACGATTACCGCCGCGGCAGGCTGACGAATCATAAGGTATTCGGCGAGGCGATGGCGATTCTGGCCGGTGACGGTTTGCTGCATCATGCCATGGAAACGATGGCGGATGCCTGTGTGAAAAATCCGACACCCGCGACAACAGGCGCGATGAAAGCCATTGCACACGGCGCAGGCGTGGAGGGAATGCTGGTCGGGCAGGCAGTGGATGTTTTCATGGAAGGGAAGCCGTTGGAGGCGGAAACGCTGGATTTTATTCATTTACATAAAACTGCGGCGATGATTCGCGGTGCATTGGAGGCGGGGGCGATTTGCGGCGGTGCGGACGAAAAAACCGTTGCGGCGTTTGCGCTGGCGGGAGAAAAAATCGGCGTTGCCTTTCAGATTCTGGACGATATTCTGGATGTGACAAGCACACAGGAGGAGCTGGGCAAGCCGATTCATAGCGATGAAAAAAATCAAAAAACGACCTATGCGACCTTGTACGGCATTGAAAAATCCGAGGAAATTGCTGCAAGGCTTTCCGCCGAGGCAGTCTCTGTTTGGGAGCAGCAGGGGGAGAGATGTGCCTTTTTGTCGGAATTAACAAAATATCTCACGACCCGCACCTTTTGAGCGGTTGTGTGCAGTAGAGAGTTGGTGAAACCGTGGACGGTATTCTAAACAGGATTCAATCCACTGAAGATATTAAAAGATTAAACGAAAAGGAATTGCAGCAGCTTTGCTATGAGTTGCGGAAATTTTTGTTGCAAAGGGTATCCAAAACCGGCGGGCATCTGGCATCCAATCTCGGTGTGGTGGAGTTGACCGTTGCATTGGAATATTGCTTTGATTTGCCCAAGGATAAGATTGTGTGGGACGTCGGGCATCAAGCCTATATCCATAAGATATTGACCGGCAGAAGGGAAGGGTTCGACCGGCTGCGTCAGCTGGACGGGCTGAGTGGATTTCCTAAGCCGACGGAAAGCGACTGTGATGCCTTTGCCACAGGGCATAGCTCCACCTCTATCTCCGCTGCCTTCGGTCTTGCCAAGGCAAGGGATTTGACCGGCGGCAGGGAGCATATCGTTGCCGTTATCGGGGATGGCTCTATGACGGGCGGGCTTGCGTATGAGGCGATGAACAATGTCGGCAGAGAGCATACCCGTATGATTGTGATTCTGAATGATAATCAAATGTCCATTGATACAAACGTGGGCGCGCTTAGCCGCCACCTCAGCAGTTTGCGTACCGGCAGGCGGTATCTCGGCTGGAAGCAGGCGGTCAAGCAATTTCTGGACGTGGTTCCCGTTGTTGGGGACGGTGCGTATCATGTGTTGAAAAATGTGCGGGACGGTGCAAAAATGCTTTTGACGGGCGGAGCTTTGTTTGAGCAGTTCGGCTTTAAGTATATCGGTCCTGTGGACGGGCACGATTTGCCTGAGTTGATTGCGTTGCTTCGTGGCATCAAGGAAATGGATTATCCCATTTTGATTCATGTCAAAACAGTGAAGGGGAAGGGCTATTCCTATGCGGAGGAACGCCCCTGTGCATATCATGGCGTGGGCGCCTTTGATTTGAAAACGGGTCAGCCGCTTTCCGAGGGAGAAAAAAGCTGGTCAGCCGTTTTCGGCGAAAAAATCACTGCAATCGGCAGGGAAAATCCCAATGTGGTCGGTATCACCGCGGCTATGTGCGGTGGCACGGGCTTTGAGTCCTTCCGTGCGGCTTTCCCGAAACGCTTTTTTGATGTTGCCATTGCGGAGCAGCATGGGACAACCTTCGCGGCAGGGCTGGCAAAGGGCGGACAGATTCCTGTATTTGCGGTCTATTCCTCTTTTTTGCAGCGCGCCTATGACCAGATTGTGCATGATGTCTGTATGCAGAGGCTTCATGTGGTTTTTGCAATAGACCGTGCAGGTGTGGTCGGCGCAGACGGAGAGACACATCAGGGTGTATTCGATATTTCCTTTCTCAGCCATATTCCGAATATGACGGTGCTTTCACCAAAAAACGCATGGGAGATGGAGGAAATGCTGGACTTTGCCGTCAATGAATGGGACGGACCCATTGCGGTGCGCTACCCCAGAGGGGCGGCGGAAACCGCATTTGCGGAGCAGAAGCAGCCGATTACATACGGTAAGGCGGAGGTCATACAGGAGGGCGGTGGCATTGCTGTTCTGGCGGAAGGGCATATGCTGCGGCAGGCGGCAGAGGCAGTGCGGCGCTTGGAGGCGGAGGGACATCGCCCGATGCTTATCAATATGCGTTTTTTGAAGCCACTGGATGAGGAGCTGCTGCAAAGAGCAGCAGAAAAATGCAGCCATATCGTCACTGTGGAGGATAATCTTCGCACGGGCGGCTTTGGCACAAAGGTATTGGAATATTATGCGGATGCGGGAATACAGGCGGATGTGCTGAATCTCGCATTTCCCGACAAATATATCGAACAGGGCACGCAGGAGCAGCTTTTTGCAAGATACGGGTTGGATGCTGCGGGCATTTATCAAAGCATCAGGCAGAGGTTGGGAGAATGACCATGGCAGAAAAGGTGGCAAAGGAAAGATTAGATATTTTGCTGGTACAGCAGGGTCTGGCAGGCTCCAGAGAGCTTGCAAAGGCGTATATCATGGCGGGCAATGTCTATGTGGATGGGCAGAAGGAGGACAAGGCCGGCACAAGGGTTGCGGTTACAGCCGCGCTTATCGTCAAGGGTAATCAAATGAAATATGTCAGCCGCGGCGGTTATAAGCTGGAAAAGGCGATGGAGGTTTTTGGCGTCCGTCTGGATGGGAAAATCTGTCTGGATATTGGCGCATCGACCGGCGGTTTCACGGATTGTATGCTGCAAAACGGCGCAAGCAAGGTCTATGCCATTGATGTGGGTTATGGGCAATTTGCGTGGAAGCTCCGGAATGATGAGAGGGTCGTTTGTCTGGAAAAAACCAATGTACGCTATGTAACGAGGGAGCAGGTGCCGGATGCGGGTGATTTTGCGTCCATAGATGTTTCCTTTATTTCTCTGACAAAGGTGCTGCCTGCGGTGCTTGGCGTTCTGGGCGAGGAAGGGCAACTGGTTTGTCTGATTAAGCCGCAGTTTGAAGCGGGTAGGGAGAAGGTCGGCAAAAAGGGCGTTGTTAGGGACAGCAGGGTGCATCGAGAGGTAATCGAAAAAATTGTTGCCTATGCTTCTACGCAAAATCTCGGTATTCTTGGCTTGGATTTTTCTCCCATCAAGGGGCCGGAGGGCAATATCGAATATCTCATTTATCTGGATAAGTGTCAAGACGGCATGGATGCGGAGGAGGTGCAGGCAAGGGTGGATGCCGTGGTTGCGGAATCGCATCGCCTGCTTGTGGGAGAGAGGTGCAAGGGATGAAAAAAGTAGCAATTTTACCGAATATGCAAAAGGATAAGGATCTTCCGGTCACAAAGCGTCTGGTGCATCATCTGGAGAAGAGAGGCTGCGAGCCGTGCCTGTCCGAAGAGGTTGCCACGCTTGCGGGGATGCCGCAGTATGCCAAAACGGAGACGGAGCTGTATCAAAACAGCGATTTTCTGATTTCCCTCGGCGGGGATGGTACACTTCTCGGCATCGGCAGACGCACGGCGAAGTTCAATAAGCCCATCCTCGGTATCAATCTCGGGACGCTCGGCTTTTTGACGGCAGAGGATAAAACCTATGCGGAAGCCGCCATAGACCGTGTATTGCACGGCGAGTATAAGCTGGAAAAGCGCATGATGCTGACCTGTAGTATCGCGCATGGGCAGGAGCGGCAGGAGGGCATACTCGCGCTCAACGATATTTGTATTACCCGTGATTTATATAAAATTTTGGGATTTCATGTCTATGTGAATGACGAATTTGTGGATGCTCTTTTGGCAGACGGTGTTGTTATCTGCACGCCGACAGGCTCCACAGCCTATAATCTTTCCGCAGGCGGACCGGTTCTAAAGGCGGATGCACAGATTATCGCCGTTACACCCGTCTGTCCCCATACCCTGACCAGCAGACCCATTGTGGTTTCTGCGGATGATGTGATTACGGTGGAGGTCAAGCCCAGAGAGGATACCCCCTTTACCGTCAGTGCCGATGGGCAGAACAATATTACGCTAAAGGGGAATAATGTGGTGCAGATTCGCCGTGCGGAGGTTTGTACCACCATCATAAAAACAAAGCCGCAGAGCTTTTATGATATTTTGCGGCATAAATTATCGAAATAACAATCGTTTTCCGGAAGCATATCTTTCAAAAGCAGCAAGGAGGGGCAGTAGAATGAAAATCGCCAGACACGCGAAGATTTTGGAATTGATAGAAAATTATGAGATTGAGACACAGGATGAATTGGCGCAAAGGCTCTGCGATGAGGGATTTGTGGTCACGCAGGCAACCGTCTCCCGCGATATTCGCGAAATGAAGCTGACTAAGATTGCCACGGAAAAGGGACGGCAGAAATATGCGGTCATCACCGGAAACGATACCGAGGTAACGGAACGCCTAACCCGCGTGTTTAAGGAGGCTGTGCTGAAGATGGATTATGCACAGAATATGATTGTCGTAAAAACCCTCAATGGCATGGGCATGGCGGTTGCCGTTGCGCTGGATAATATGCAAAACAGCGAAATTCTCGGCACCATCGCCGGAGATGATACCGTTTTTTGTGTGGTGCGTACGCATAATCAGGCAGCTGTTATTATCGAAAAGCTTTATCGTATCATCCACAGCGCATAAGGGAGGGATGCCGTATGCTGGAACATCTGCATATCAAAAATGTGGCGCTCATTAAGGAAAGCGATGTTTTTTTCGGCGAGGGTCTGAATATTTTGACCGGGGAAACCGGTGCCGGCAAGTCCATGCTGATTGATTCCCTTCAGTTTGCGTTGGGCGGGAGGATCGGGAAGGATTTTCTGCGGCAGGGCGCAGAGCAGGCATCCGTGGAGGCGCTATTTTCAGTGGTATCGCAGGCATTGCGGGACAAGCTTGCGGAAAACGGCATTTCCCCCGAGGAGGACGATACGCTTTTGATTAGTCGCACCGTAAATAAAGCGGGTAAGTCCGTTTGTCGCGTCAACGGCTCTACGGTAACGGTCGGAATGCTACGGGAATTTGCCGAGGATTTGGTTGATTTTTATGGGCAGCACGAGCATCAGTCTCTGCTGCGTCCCGCAAAGCATATCAGCCTTTTGGATCGCTTTTGCGGTGCGGGCTTTGCCGAGGTTTTGACAGAATATCAGGCAAGCCGCCGACGCTTGAAGGGATTGGAGGGGCAGCTGGACTTGCTCTTGGGCGATGAAAGCCAAAGAGAACAGCGGATGGACTTGTTGCGTTTCCAGAAAGAAGAAATCGAAGCGGGCGATTTGCACGAGGGCGAGGAGGAGGCTCTGCTGGAGCAGAAAAAACGGCTCTATGGCATGGAAAAGCTGATGCGCTTGACGAAAGAAAGCGTTGTCCTTTTATATGATGGGGAGGAACGCACTCCCTCCGCCTGCGACCGTATGGGGGATGCCTTGGCAAAGCTTGCGGAGGCAGCGGAATATGATGCAGCCCTAAAGCCTTTGCTGGAAACCCTGTCTGATGCCTATGCTGTGGCGGAGGATTGCGCCGGAGAACTGAAGCGTGAGGCGGAACGACAGGAGAACGACCCGGAGGAATTGGAGCGCGTGGAGGAACGCCTACAGCTGATTTATCGGCTGAAACGGAAATACGGCGGCAGCATCGAGGCAGTGCTGGAATTTTATGAAAAGGTTGCGGGGGAGCTGGAATTTCTCTCCAACAGCAGTGAGCGTGCGGCGGAGCTTGCCGCAGAGAAGGAGCAGGAGGAAATGCGCCTATCCACACTGGCGGAAACCCTGACGGCGCGCAGAAAAACCACAGCCGAGCAGGTGGAGGAGCGGGTGGAAGCGGCGCTCAGGGATATGGAAATGCAGCACGCCTGTTTCCGTATTCAAATTGAAGAAAAAACCGATTGGGGGGCGGACGGTAGAGATAAGGTAGAATTTTTGATTTCCGCCAACGCGGGAGAACCGCTCAAGCCATTGGCAAGGATTGCCTCTGGAGGAGAAATGAGCCGTATGATGCTTGCCTTAAAAACCGTGCTTGTGGATGCGGACGAGATTGGAACCTTTGTTTTCGATGAAATAGATAGCGGAGTCAGCGGCAGAACGGCGAGGAGGGTCGGAGAAAAAATGCACTTCCTCGGCGGAAAACGCCAGATTCTTTGTATCACCCATCTGCCCCAGATTGCCGCTATGGCGGATAGCCACTTCCTGATTGAGAAGGAAAGCGGAGCGGGGGAGACTGTTACCCGCGTTACTGTTCTGGATTCGGAGAGGAGCGTGCAGGAGGTGGCAAGGCTGATGGGCGGCAGTGAGCTCACTCAAATCACCCTCGCGGCGGCAAGAGAACTGATTGCGAAAAAATAAAGAAAAGGACAACGGAGGGGGTGTATTCCAAGCACCGAGTGCCACCTACCGTGTGTCCTTTTTTTGCTGTCCTTTTTGGGGAATGCCCCGTCAAGCCTTCCGCACCTGTCGTCCCTCGTGATTGATTTCAAAATTATCCCGCAGAATCAATTCGGAGATGGGTACGATTTCAAAGCCCTTTTCCTTGATGCCCTTAATAATGGTGTCCAGAACCTTCGGCGTGTATTTCGCGTCATTGTGGAACAAAATAATGGAGCCGTTCCCCAAATGCTTATGAGATAACACCTGATTGATTTCCGCTTCCTCTCCCTGCTCCTTCCAATCCAAGCTGTCAACATCCCATTGTATCGTATAGTACCCGTTTTCCTCCGCTCCGGTAATCACATGATTGTCATACTCCCCAAAGGGTGGGCGAAACAGCTCCATTTCAATTCCCGTCAGTACCTTTACCTTTTCGTGGCATTGCTGCAATTCCTCTGAGATTTGCTCTGCGGAAAGCTGGCTCATATGCGGGTGTGTGGCGGAATGATTTCCTAAATCATGCCCCTCTGCCGCAATTTTCTTGACCTCCTCCGGATATTTGTCTACCCAATAGCCGCAGAGGAAAAAGGTCGCCTTTACATCGTTTTCCCGTAAAATCCGCAGCAGCTCATCGGTATCATCAGCGCCCCAAGCCGCATCAAAGCTGATGGAAAGCTTCGGCTCATCTGTTTCCACGCAATAAATCGGCAGCTTTCGTTCTCCCTGTGCCACGGCGGCAACGCTTTTTGCCGCAGGCGAGGAAATTGCCGCCGCCAGAAACAATGTCCCGATTCCACCGCAGATGACACGTTTTTTTGTAATATGCCGCTTGATATGTATTTCCTTCCAAAATCGCATTTTGATTCCTCCGTGCTTCGCTGTTTGTAACAATATATTGCCGTATCTCAAAAATCAGAAGCAAAGCTTTCCGCTCTTGTCAAGTTGCTGCAAAAATGCTAAAATTTTTCTCATGAGAAAAAATATTTTTTAAGCAAAGGAATTGAACGATGAAATATATTATTTTTGATTTGGACGGTACGCTCATTGATTCCATGCCTACATGGCGCGGGACGGGCGCTGCTTTTTTGGAACGGCACGGCATTGCGGCGCCGGAGGAGCTGCAAGAGGTTGTAAAAGCACGGACCTTGTATCAGACGGCGGAATATTTCAGGCAGTCGCTGGGTGTTTCCATGTCGGCACAGGAGATTGTGGATGAAATCACGTCCTATGTGAAGGACGCTTATCGTTATACCATCCCGCTACGCCCCTCGGTGCGAGAGTATCTGGAGGCGATGCGGGCGGCAGGTGCAAAAATGTGTATCCTGACCGCATCGGAGGCGGGCTATATCCTGCCTGCCTTGGAGCGGCTGGATATTTTGCAGTATTTTGAGTTTGTTTTAACCTGCACCGAGCTGGGGGAATACAAGGAGGACGGAAAAGCATTTCTGACTGCCATGCAAAGGCTGGGCGGCACGCTTGAGGATACTGTTGTGTTCGAGGATGCGCTGTATGCCGTTCGGGGTGCAAAATCCGTCGGGTTTCGGGTGTATGCCGTTTTGGATGCGGAGAACAGAGAGGAAAAGGATATTTCTGCTATTACGGAGCTTGCCGATTGCGCGTTTCGGGATTATCGGGAGATACTGTGAATTTTTATAAGGACGCTTCCGGCCGGTCACGGTTTATGACGGGATTTGCGGGACAGGCAAATGGGGCATTGACAGATGATTTTTCTTGTGTTATGAGGGCGAGAGGAAGAGAATATTATGAAAAAATGGTTATGTATGCTTCTGTGTCTTGGCATGATGCTTGCTGCTGTCGGCTGCGGTGCTGCGGAGCAAGCAACCGAATCCGAGGAAGTACAGGAGGAACAGGAGAAAGAAGAGGACACAAGAGGGATTGCGGGGTCGAATTACTATGATGTGTGCAGTGCGATGATGGAAAATGGATTTCCGCAGTTTGAAACATCTTATTTAGCCGAAGAGGACGTCAATTTCACCATATTCACAGAAAGAGGATGTATACGGAGATACATACCGATCGAGTTATGTCAACAGATAAGGAATAACCGGCAGAAGTTTTTCTCTTGCGAATGACGCATGGGACAGGGATACATTTTGAAAGAAGCAAAGCACTCCGAGAGGGTGCTTTTTTCGTGCCGAAAAGGCGGTGCAGGATGCAGAACGGATTGATGCAGCAGTCGAGTCTGTGATTGAGAATTGCGGGTATGAGCGCATCATCAATGAGAAAAAACCTTTGACATCTACGACAGAGTCAATTACTCTGTAGATGAGTCCCTGTTGAAAATCAATCGGGAGGATTAAACCGAAACTATCTGTTGGTGTGCACATCTGTGATGGATTATTTTGAGATTTTTCCGAATCATGCGTGCTGTTTTGCAAGCATATGGAGAGGTCGGGACATGGCAAGAGACGGGGAGCGAGCTTTGATTTGAGAAAGGGTGAGCCTATGCTGATTTATTTGGTTGAGGATGACGACAGTATCCGCGAGCTGGTGGCGTATACGCTGCACAGTGCGGGATTCGAGGCAGAAGGATTTGAACGGCCTTCTGCCTTTTGGCGTGCTTGCGAGACAAGATTACCGGATTTGGTGCTTCTGGATTTGATGCTGCCGGAGGAGGACGGCATCAGTATTTTACGGAAGCTGAGAAAGGCTCCCGAGACCGCAAAGCTGCCAATTCTTCTTTTGACCGCAAAAAGCAGCGAGTATGATAAGGTCTTGGGTCTGGATAGCGGCGCGGATGATTATGTGGCGAAGCCCTTTGGCATGATGGAGCTTTTGGCGCGTGTGAAGGCGCTTTTGCGCCGCACGGATAAGCGTGAGACGGAGGTGGTGTATCAGATGGGTGCACTTTCGTTGAATCAAACCAGACATGAGGTGCGCGTGGCAGAGAAGGAAGTAACTCTGACGCTGAAGGAATTTGACTTGCTTTGTCTGCTTTTGGAAAACAAGGGGCGTGTTTTGACAAGGGATCGGCTTTTGAATACCGTCTGGGGATATGGTTTCGATGGTGAAAGCCGCACAGTGGATGTACATATTCGTACCCTACGGCAAAAGCTGGGCGAATGCGGCGAATATATTGAAACCGTCCGCGGGGTCGGCTACAAAGTAGGAGGGACAGTATGACCAATCGTATTTTCCATGCAATTTTTCTGGTGGCGGCGGCGGTTATGCTTTCTGTTTCTCTGCTGACGCTGTGCATGATGTATCAATATTCCTCGGCGGAGATGGCAGATAAGCTGCAACGCGAGGCGGAATATGTTGCCTGCGGCATAGAGGCAGAGGGCATGGATTATTTATATCGCTTAAAGAATGCCGAGACGCGCATTACCTGGATTGCGGAGGACGGCACGGTTTTGTATGATTCGGTTGTGGATGCCTCTAGCATGGAGAACCACAGCGACCGTACAGAGATACAGGAGGCGCTGGAGGATGGTACGGGAAACAGCAAGCGTATTTCCGCTACGATTTCCGAGCGCACGCTTTATCATGCCTTGCGGCTGGCAGACGGTAGCGTGCTTCGGCTTTCCGTGGAAACGATGAGCATTGTAGCGGTTTTTCTCACGATGTCCTTTCCTTTGGTGCTGATTTTGGCAGCTATGATGGCGGTTTCCCTGATTCTGGCATTCCGTACCGCAAAGAATATCACCAGTCCCATCAATGAGATCGACTTGGAGCATCCCGAGCAGGCGGAGATTTACGAGGAATTGACACCGCTTTTGCGGCGAATTGCCGTGCAGAATCGGGAGATTTATCACCAGATGGCGGAGCTGAAGCGCAGAAGAGAGGAATTTGCCGCCATCACAGCCAATATGCAGGAGGGTCTGCTGATTCTGGATGGAGAGGGGGATGTCCTTTCCCATAACGATGCTTTGTGCAAGCTTTTGGGTGTAGCGGCAGTGCGGGAGGGGGAAAACGTCTTTTCCTTGAATCGCAGCGAGGCGTTCCGTCTCAGTGTCGAGGGTGCCTTGGCGGGGGAGCATAGAGAGGATAGATTAGAGGTCGGCGGAAGGATTTGCCAGATTTTTGCCAATCCTGTTTTTCGGGAGGAGGAAATTGCCGGCATGATTTTGATTATCTTCGATGCAACGGAAAAGGAGGAACGGGAACGGCTGAGACGGGAGTTTACCGCAAATGTTTCTCATGAGCTGAAAACACCGCTGACCTCTATCTCCGGCTTTGCGGAGATTATGCAAAGCGGAATGGTTCCGCCCGAGGATATGGTGAATTTTGCGAAAAAAATATATAAAGAGGCGCAGCGGCTCATTGCTCTGGTGCAGGATATTATCAAGCTCTCCAAGCTGGACGAAAAGGAAAGTGTTTTGTGCGCGGAGGAGGTGGCGCTGGATGTGCTTGCGCAGGAGGTTTGCGAGAGATTGCAGCCCGCTGCGGAGCAGAAGGGAGTACGCCTTTTCTGCAAAACGGAGCCGATTTTGTTTCACGGCGTCAAGCAGGTGCTTTCGGAAATGATTTATAATCTCTGCGATAATGCCATTCGCTATAATCGGCAAAACGGAGAGGTCTGTGTGACGCTGAAGAGAGAGGGGGACAAAATTTTTCTGGAGGTGGCGGACAGCGGCATCGGAATCGCCAAGGAGGAGCAGGGGCGCGTGTTTGAAAGATTTTATCGGGTGGATGCCAGCCGTTCTGCGGAAAACGGGGGAACGGGCTTGGGGCTTTCCATTGTAAAGCACGCCGCTAAGCTGCATCAAGGGGGAATTTTTATGGAAAGTGAAGTCGGTAAGGGTACACGGATTCAAATTCGCTTTGCGGGTATGGCACGACCGATTGATTGAGCGGAAGGAGGGCTCTCTCTGTTTTCTTGCAGAGAGAGTTTTTTCTTGCAGAGAAGAGGGGGAGAGTACGACAGTTTGCTTTGCAAAAAAAATGGAAAATATTGCCAAAAAAAGAAAAAAGTGCGGTATCGGAAAGCGACAAAAGAGATGAGAAAAAACGGGGTAATCTTTGGACAGTTTTCCGAATATATTAGCTTGCATGCGAAATACATGTATGCTAAAATGAAAACAAGAGCGAGAGTATGAGTTGTTTTTTTAGGAAGTAGTAGGGAATTTGTTTGTCTATTTGTTTTTGTATACTGCATACCTTTCGTATGCGGCGTGGGCGTTGAATGGTTGATTCTGAAAAAGGGTGAAGAGGAATGAGCAATTTTGAAAGCAATGTACAATATATTAAGTATTTGGTCAATAGGGAGGTAGCCGGCCGCTTTTTTCGAGGAGATCTGGATAAAGGAACGACCTTGGAAAAAGAGATTGCAGAGGCGATTATTCCCGGTCCGAAGGCATCCTTCCGCTGCTGTATCTATAAGGAACGGCATATCATTGAAGACCGTGTGAGATTGGTTTTGGAGCCGACAAAGGGCGATCGCATCATTAATGTGCTGGATTCTGCCTGTGACGAATGTCCGCTCGACCGTTTCGTTGTCAGCGATTCCTGTCGCGGCTGTCTGGGGCATAAATGTCAGGAAAATTGTCCGAGACACGCCATCTCTATTGTAAACCACAGAGCCTATATCAATCAGGAGATGTGCATTGAATGCGGGCGCTGTAAGCAGGTTTGTCCCTTCGGCGCAATCAGCGAGGTTATGCGTCCCTGTATGCGTGCCTGCTCCGTTGGCGCGGTTAAGATGGATGAAAACAGGAAAGCGATGATTGACCATGAAAAATGTATTTCCTGCGGGGCTTGCGTGCATCAATGCCCCTTCGGCGCCATCGTGGATAAATCCTTTGTTATCAATGTACTGAATTTGCTGCGGGATTCTTGGAATAATACCAGCTATCATGTTTATGCGGTGGTTGCACCGGCGATTGCCAGCCAGTTTACGGGTGTTAAGGTGGGTCAGGTTTTTGCGGGCATTAAGGAGCTCGGCTTTCATGAAGTGGTCGAGGCAGCGATTGCCGGAGATATGGTTGCTATCGCGGAGGCAGAGGAATTTGCGGAAACGATAGAGGAGAAAAAATGGAAAACGACCTCTTGTTGCCCTGCTTTTGTGGACTATGTCAGAAAGTATCACCCGCAATATATGGATCACGTTTCTACGGTGGTTTCCCCGATGATTGCCATGGCGAGAGCCATTCGTGCAAAAGACAAAAAGGCAAGAGTGGTATTTATCGGCCCCTGCACGGCAAAAAAGGTAGAAATCAAGCAGGATGATGTCAAGGGTGAGGTAGATTATGTACTGACCTTTGAAGAGCTGCGTGCCATTTTTGATGCAAGAGGGATGAATTTGGCGGAGATGTCGGAAATTTCTGCGGGCGAGCCTTCCTCCTACGGGCGTATTTTCGCCAGAACCGGCGGTGTTTCGGAAAGTGTACGCCGTGCCGCAGATGTGGAGGGTGTGGAAGCGGAAATCAGACCCATTCGTTGTAGCGGCATTGAGGAATGTATTAAGACGATGAAGCTGGCATCCTTTGGCAGATTGGAGGAAAATCTGATTGAGGGTATGGCTTGCAAGGGCGGCTGTACCAATGGCGCGGCATCCATTTTCCATGACCAGCGCGGGATTCAGCGTGTGGATGATTTCAGCCGTCAGGCTGTAACGGATAACCCGATGGAGGGAATTCGAGGCTACGACTTGTCTCTTGTAAATATGGAGCGCAGCTTCTCGGAGCGAACGGAGGAAGCGGCAGAGGAGGAGCCGAAGGAGAAGCCAAAGGCGAAAAAGCCGGCGGCGAAGGCAAAAAAAGAGAAGAAAGAGGAAAAAGAAGGAAAAGAGAAAAAAGAAACGATTGCAAAGAAGTGAGGAAAAGACCCCGAATCATATGATTCGGGGTCTTCTGCGTGTATTTTTAAGAAATCGTAAGAGAAATGCGGTTTTTTTTGTCGGAAAAACATGATATGCTATAGAAGATAAATGCTACGAAAAGAGGGGGTTGCGCACATGGAGCAATTTACGGTTTTGGTTTGTGACGATGATCATAGCATTGTAGATGCTATTGAAATATATTTGGAGCAGGCGGGGTATCGGGTTTTGAAGGCGTATAACGGCGCGGAGGCGCTGCACGCCTTGGAGGAAAATGAAATTCATTTGATTCTCATGGATATTATGATGCCACAGTTGGACGGGCTACAGGCAACCATCCGCATCAGAGAATCCATGAATATTCCGATCATCATACTCTCCGCAAAATCGGAGGATACGGATAAGGTGCTGGGGTTAAATTTCGGAGCGGATGATTATATGACCAAGCCATTTAATCCGCTGGAGCTTTTGGCACGGGTAAAAAGCCTGATGCGTCGCTATACCGATTTGGGCAGTATTGCCGAGAAGAATAATGTTATCCGTATCGGTGGCATCGAATTGGATAAGGATGCCAAGGAGGTGCGGGTTGAGGGGCAGAAAATAAAAACGACAGCTACCGAATATGGTATTTTGCAGCTTTTGATGGAGAATGCGGGAAGGGTCTTTTCTATTGATGAGATTTACGAAAGTGTGTGGAGGGAGCCTTCCTTTTCGCCGGAAAATACAGTTTCCGTACATATTCGCCGTATTCGGGAGAAAATTGAATTGAATCCGAAGGAGCCGAGATATTTGAAGGTGGTGTGGGGGCTTGGATACAAAATCGAAAAAATCTAAGGCATATCAGATGAAGCTAAAGGTTATGGCGGTGGTATTATTTTTTATCTGCGCCGTTGCCATCTTTTTCTGCGGCATCATCGGGGTGAATATTTCCCGCGATTGGAGCATGGATGTTATCAATCAGGATAGTGTCTATGATACGGAGCAGTTTCGGGAGCGCTTCGATGATGTGTTGGATCGGGCGGTTTTGGCTGATATTTATTATCGGAGCGAGGAACGCATTACGGCGGGACTTGTGGTGGACAGAGAGGCACTCATTAGCGGATTTAAGCGGTATTACGGCATTGTTGACGGTGTGATTACCGGGAATACGGAAATCAATGAAACCTACGACGGTATTGTGATACACGGTACGATTCCGGAAAGCTTGCAGGGGAATCTGGAGGAATATCAAGAGCTGGTGGAGAGCCGCCTGCCCGCTTATTACAAGATGTATTTGCAGCGGCAGCTGGACGAATACAAAAGCTGCGTGCGCTATTTGGATAATGTGAAAAATTTTTTGTATTATGTGGAGGATGAAAATGGAAATGTTATCGGCGGCAATGCCACCCGAGGGACGCTGGATGCAGCGGAGCGCACGCTGGTGCTTTCCTCCGGCTTCAGTAGCGACCGCTTGGGGGAGAATCCTTATTATTTCAATGGCTATACCAATCCGATTTTAGAGGAAAGCAATTTCAAATTCTATGGTGCGATTCGCGATCCTTTGTTGCCGGGAGATGTATTTTATGATTTGTGGCTGGGCTTTCGTTATGCGAAGCAGAGCATTCCCATTCTTTTTGGCGTGGCCGGTTTTTCCCTTTTGGGGCTTTTGCTTTCGCTGCTCTATCTGGTGCGCGTGACGGGGCAAACGGAGAAAAGAGGAGCGGTGCATTTCTTGCAGGTGGATCGCATCTATAATGAAGTGCATTTTCTTCTGATATTTTTTATCGGATGCCTTGCTGCAATGGCAACCGCCGATCTTTTAGACACCATTCGAACCGGTACTGTCATGTTTTGGAATTATGCCTTTGTCACGGTTTTGGGTGTGCTGTATCTGGTGACGGCGGCAATTTTGTTGAGCTATCTTCTTTCCGTCGCCAGACAGTGTAAGGCGAGGCGTTTTTTCCGTAACACTCTGATTTCCGTCTCCATTCGGCGGATGAGCAAATTGTTTACCGGCAGCACCTTCCGCGGCTGGATGGTGCTTGTAATGCTTTGCTATGCTCTGGGGAATTGTGTAATTATGGGTCTGCTGGTGTTGGTATCCTATTACGGCTATGACAGGGTAGCGGTTCTTTTGGGTTTGGGGCTTCTGCTTTTCAATGCGCTCTGTATGTATTGGTTTGTCCGGGCGCTGCGCTCACTGCGGGAGATTATGCTTTCCGTGAAGGAGAGCGCAAAGGGAAATTTTTCTTATCGGCTGGACTTGAATCGGATTTCGCCCTCCTTTCTGAATTTTGCGGAGGATGTTGCAAATATTCAGGAGGGCTTTGAAAATGCCGTGGAGGATGCAGTAAAGGGAGAACGGATGAAGGCGGAGCTGATTACCAATGTTTCGCATGATTTGAAAACGCCGCTCACCTCTATCATTTCCTATGTGGAGCTTTTGAAGCGGGAGGATTTGCAGGATGAAAAAATCGGTGGATATGTGGAGGTTTTGCATGAAAAATCCTATCGTCTCAAGCATTTGATTGAGGATTTGATTGAGGCAAGCAAAGCGTCCAGCGGGAATTTGACGGTGACAAAGCTGCGCGTGGATTATCGGCAGCTGACCCTACAGGCGATGGGAGAGATGAAGGATAAAACGGATGCCGCAGGGCTGACCTTCAAGCTGAGCTGCGCAGAGCCGGTCTTTATTGATGCCGATGGCGGGCATATGTGGCGCATTTTGGAAAATCTTCTTTCCAATGTCATCAAATATGCCATGCAAAATTCCAGGATTTATATTGATATTTTCAAAATGGACGGCTATGGCATTTTGGTTATGAAGAATATTTCGGCAACCCCCATTGATTTTGATGCTGCCGGATTGACGGAGCGATTTGTGCGGGGAGATGCCGCAAGAACCACGGAGGGAAGCGGCTTGGGGCTTTCCATTACACAGAGCCTGGCGGAATTGCAGGGCGGCACCTTTGGCTTGCAGATAGACGGTGATTTGTTCAAGGCGATTGTGAGTATCCCTTTGTGGTGCGAGGAAGAGAATGAGGAGGAGACACTGTGATACGGGCGTTTTTTGAAAAAAATCAGGGGAGTCTTCGACGGAGCGAAAATAATCTGGTGCATTTTATTCTTTGGAGCTTGGGAGGCGTCCTGATTGGGTTGATTGTCGGCGGTGTGGGTACGGTATTTCATATTGCTTTGGAATGGGCGGCAGAGAGCAGGGCGGCACACCCACAGCTTTTATGGCTTTTACCGTTCGGCGGGCTTTTGGTTGTACTGACCTACCGTATGGCGGGGATTGAGAAGGATGGCGGAACAGACTTGATTCTTGTGGCAGTGCGCTCCAATGAGCCGGTTACGCTGAAAACTGCGCCGTTGATTTTCTTCAGCACGATTGTGACGCATCTTTTTGGCGGCTCTGCGGGACGAGAGGGCGCAGCATTACAGCTGGGCGGCAGCATTGCCTCCAGCATCGGGCGGGTACTGCATCTGAATGAAAAGGAAGAACGCATTATGACGATGTGCGGTATGGCGGCGGGGTTTGCGGCTCTGTTTGGTACGCCGCTGACCTCCGTGGTTTTCGCGATGGAGGTTATTACCGTTGGCGTGATGCACTATTCCGCGATGGTGCCATGTGTCATTTCCTCACTAGTAGCGGTGTGGCTTTCCGGGACAGCCGGGATTGCACCGACTGCCTTTTTGATTACAGGGATTCCGGACACGATTGCGCTGAAGCCCTGCTTATCCGTGGCATTGCTGGGGATATTGTGTGCTGTGCTGAGCGTACTGTTTTGCATTGTGCTGAGCCGTATCGGGCAGACGTATACACGTTTTTTCAAAAACCCCTTTGTACGGGTGTTCTGCGGCGGCTGTATCGTGGTTGCGGCAAGCCTTCTGGTCGGATGCAGGGATTACAACGGCGCGGGTATGGATATGATTGCGTTGGCTTTGCAGGGAGATGCCAAAACGGAGGCATTTTTGCTGAAAATCATTTTTACGGCGCTTACCCTAGGTGCAGGCTTTAAGGGCGGAGAAATTGTTCCCTCCTTTTTTATCGGAGCAAGCTTCGGCTGTGTGGCAGGCCCATTGCTGGGACTTTCCGCACCATTTGCGGCATCCTTGGGCATGGCAGCGGTATTTTGCGGGGTAACAAATTGTCCTCTTGCCTCCATATTGCTTTGTATGGAGGTGTTCGGCTCTAGAGGGGTCGTCTATTATGCCCTCTGCTGTGCGGTCAGCTATATGCTTTCCGGCTACTATGGCTTGTATTCTGAGCAAAAGATTATGTATTCCAAGGTGGAGCCGGAATTTATCAATCAAAATGTCCACGGCAGGTCGTGAATGTATAAAATAAATTTATTCATGATTTTATGCATTTATATGGACGTTTTCTTTCCTCCTGTTTTGGCAAAAAGCAGAAAAAAGTACGCAAATATGCTTGAAAACGGGGGAAAATATAGAGGGAATTATATAGTATCAACAAAAAAATGCGAAAAAAATCAAATTTATCATGAAAAATGGTTATTGTATTTTATGCACCGGAATAGTATAATTCCAACTATCAAATAACACGGAAGAAAATCTTTTGGGAGGATGAGTCTTATGAAAAAATTTACAAAGAGTATTTTGGCAACAACAATGATATTTGCAATGATGACTTCTCTGGTTGGTTGCGGTAGCAGTAATGATGCGGCGACAGATGATAGCACAGAGAAGGAAACGCTGATTATGGCAACAAACGCAGCCTTCCCTCCGTATGAATATTACGAGGGTCAGGATATTGTCGGCATCGATGCGGAAATCGGCGCGGCTCTGGCAGAGAAGCTGGGTATGGATTTCAAAATTGAGGATATGGAATTTGATTCCATCATTCCTGCGGTAACCAGCGGTAAGGCAACCATGGGTATGGCAGGCATGACGATGACAGAGGATCGTTTGAAGAGCGTAGATTTTACCGATTCCTATGCAACAGGCGTACAGGCAATTATCGTTAAGGAAGATTCCGATATTACATCTGTAGATGATTTGTTCGCAGAGGGCGCTTCTCATATCATCGGCGTACAGACAGGTACAACCGGTGATATTTATACAACAGATGACATTGAAGGCGCAGGGCTGGGTACGGTAGAGCGTTTTTCGAAGGGTGCAGATGCGGTATTGGCATTGAGCCAAGGCAAGATTGACTGCGTTGTTATCGATAATAACCCCGCGAAATCCTTTGTGGAAGCAAACGAAGGTCTTAAGATTCTGGATACGGAATATGCAGCAGAGGATTATGCAATCTGCTTGGCAAAGGGCAGTGAGATGACAGAGAAAATCAATGCAGCTTTGGCAGAATTGATTGAAGATGGTACCGTGCAGGCAATCATTGATAAATATATTACTGCAGAATAAGAACGTTCAGTGGTCTTGATACAGAAGCTTCAGGGGTGGCGAGGGTCACCCCTGTTTTGTAATGATACGCCACAAGAGGAGGAGAAAGTAGAATGAGTTTGAAGGAGAAATTTATATTCAATTTCATTCAGGATGACCGTTGGCGCTACATGGCGGACGGCTTGGTGGTCACGCTGAAGGTAACATTTTTTGCGGTTTTGCTGGGGATTGCATTGGGCGTTATCATTGCGATTGTCCGTTCTACCTATGATAAAAACCAAAGTGCCATGCGGGGAATTGGTAAGGGCATCCTGTTTTTGTTGAATTTGTGTTGCAAGGTTTATTTGACTGTAATTCGCGGAACCCCGGTGGTAGTCCAGTTGATGATTATGTATTTCATCGTTCTGGTATCCTCGACGAATAAGATTCTGGTTGCGGTCTTGGCATTTGGCTTAAACTCCGCTGCCTATGTTGCAGAAATTTTCCGCAGTGGCATTATGTCTATTGATGAGGGGCAGTTTGAGGCGGGGCGCAGCCTTGGGTTTAATTATGTACAGACCATGCGCTATATTATCATTCCGCAGGCATTCAAGAATGTTTTGCCCGCACTAGCGAACGAATTTATCGTGCTGCTCAAGGAGACATCCGTTGCGGGCTATGTCGGCTTGCAGGATTTGACAAAGGGCGGCGATATTATCCGTAGCCGTACCTTTGAAGCCTTCCTGCCGTTGATTGGCGTTGCTGTAATTTATTTGATTATGGTAGTGTTTTTCACGTGGCTGGTCGGTATTCTGGAAAGGAGGCTGAGGAACAGTGAGCGCTAATGAGACCTTGATTCAAGTTAAGGATTTGCAGAAATATTATAAGGGCGGCGTGATTAAGGCGCTGGACGGTATCAATACAGAAATCAAAAGGGGCGAGGTCGTTGTAGTCATCGGCCCCTCCGGTTCGGGAAAATCCACCTTTTTGCGTTGTCTGAACCTTCTGGAGATTCCGACAGGCGGGCATATTCTCTTTGAGGGCACGGATATTACAGATGAAAAAACGAATATTAACCTGCATCGTCGGAAGATGGGAATGGTGTTCCAGCATTTCAATCTTTTCCCCCATATGACGATATTGAAAAATATGACGATTGCACCGATGAAGCTTTTGCAAAAAAGCGAAGCGGAGGCGACGGAAAAGGCGATGGAGCTTTTGAAGCGTGTCGGTTTGGAGGATAGAGCGGGTGCATACCCTTCACAGCTTTCCGGCGGACAAAAGCAGCGTATCGCCATTGTGCGCGCGCTTTGCATGGAGCCGGAGGTAATGCTCTTCGATGAGCCTACCTCTGCGCTGGATCCCGAAATGGTCGGCGAGGTGCTGGATGTTATGAAGCAGCTGGCACGGGAAAATATGACGATGGTTGTGGTGACGCATGAAATGGGCTTTGCCAAGGAGGTCGGAAGCCGTGTGATGTTTATGGCGGACGGCAAGCAGGTGGAGGAGGGTACACCGCAGGAGGTTTTTGAAAGCCCGAAGAGCGAACGCTTGCAGCAGTTTTTGGCAAAGGTGCTGTAAGAAAAAAGCGTACTCAACAAATAGACGAAAAAAAGGCGGCCTAATGAAT
>CAVHYX010000006.1:0-26153 GCA_963640305.1 Sodaliphilus sp.
AGGAGGGATAGGATGACACCGAGCGCAGAGATAGAATTGGATATGACGAAAATCGAGAAAACGACCATGCCGAGCCTGACCTGGAAAATCGACGAGGAAAGGACGGAGGTGCGCGGAGAGACGGACGAACTGGACGCGATGCGACAGGCAATCTCCAAAATTTTGCGGACAGAGAGATACCGTTATGTGATTTACGACCAAAATTACGGCGTGGAGCTGGAGGAATTATACGGGAAGAATATGAGCTATGTGGTTCCGGAATTAAAGCGAAGAATCGAGGACGCATTACTTGCGGATGATAGAGTGACGGCTGTGACGGATTTCTCCTTTTCGGAGGAAGGGGGCGGCGTTACGGCGACCTTTACGGTGCATACGATTTTCGGAGAGGTGACGGCAGAGAGGACGGTGGATATTTGATGGCGGTAAGCTATGAGGAATTGATGGAGCGCAAGCTGGAGCAAATTACGGACAGGCGGGATAAGCGGCAGGGCAGCTTGATTTATGACGCGCTGGGACCGAATGCGGCAGAAACGGCAGCCTTTTATGCGGATTTGGATATGCTGACAGACAGAAGCTTTGCGGATACTGCTACGGGAGAGGATTTGGGCAGAAGAACGGCAGAGCGAGGCATTCGCAGAAAGGAGGCAGTGCGTGCAACCTTCTACGGACGCTTTCTGGATGCGGACGGCGCAGAATATCCGGTGGAGCTTGGGGCAAGATTTGCGATGGAGCAATACACCTATGCGGTGATTGCAAGGGAAGCGGACGGACGATTTGTGTTGGAATGCGAAACAGAGGGCAGCTGCGGCAACGATTATCTGGGAAATCTGCTGCCGCTTGAAAATATGCCGAATCTGGCTGTAGCTACCCTGGAGGAGTTGCGGACGGACGGCGAGGATGAGGAGGATGACGAGACGCTGCGAAAGCGATATTTTGCAAGCTTTGATGCGGATGCCTTTGGCGGAAATATTGCAGATTATAAAAGACGGGTGAACGCGATGCAGAATGTGGGCGGTGTGAAGGTTTATCCGGCATGGAACGGAGGCGGCACGGTGAAGCTGGTTGTTATCGACCGCGGATGGCGCAGACCGACGGAAACCGAGCTTTTGGCGTTGCAGAAGGAGATTGACCCGGAAAGTAAGGGCGAGGGCTATGGCATTGCACCCATCGGACACAGCGTGACTGTGGCGGGGGTAACGGAAGTTACCTGTAACATCAGGCTTGCGCTTAGCATAGCGGAGGATGTGACAAGGGCGACGATTTTGAATGGGCTTAAGGAACGCTTTTCCGCTTATCTGGATGGACTGAGAAAAGGCTGGGCGGACAGCAATTTTTTGACGGTGCGTATCAGTCATTTGGAATCGCAGGCTTTGGAGACGGACGGTGTGGTGGATGCCTCCGATTGCAGTATCAACGGCGGCAGCGGCAATTTCATTCTGGGCGCGGACGAGGTGCCGGTTTTGGGCGAAATTGAGGTGACGGCATGACGGAGAACAGATATGCAAGGCATTGCCCGAGCACGGTAGAGGAGCTGCGGGAATTTCGGCGGCTGGGCGAAATAGAAGGAGCGATTCTTGCGGAGGAAGCGACGGCAAAGGAGAGCGCGGAGAACAACCAATGGATTTTGACGGCGGAACGGGAAGGACTTTTGCGCCTAGCGGGCATGATGGATTTTTTTGGTGCGGATGCTATGGAGACAGAGGCGCTGCGGGAGGAAATCCTGTTTCGTTGGAGCAGTCGCAGTCCTTATACCTATTTTCAGTTGCAGGACTGGCTGGATGATTGCATTGGCGCGGGAAGCTATGTGAGCACATTGGAGCGGGAAAGCTATCAACTGCGGTTAGTATTGAAATTGTGCGTCAAGGAAAAACAGGATTTTTTGCAGAAGCACTTGCGGAAAATCATTCCCGCAAATCTGGTGCTGCGGGTAGAGTTGGATGTGAATACACACGGGAAGCTGAAGGCCTTGCGGCATGGAGAGATGCGGCAGAGGGGGCTGACACATGGGATGCTGCCGCTTGAGGTGCTATGAGAAAGGATTTTTTTGAAAAAAACAGTTGCGGAGTCGAGGCGGATGTGCTACAATACAGAAATGGTGGGGCTGGAGTGTCCCGTGGCGGAGTGAATTTCCACTCGAATGAGTGCATATACAGGAGGTTTTTGGAATGTCTACAATCGGTACGGTATTAACGGTGATTTTGATGATTTTGGCTGTGCTTTTGGCGGTGATTATCCTGATGCAATCCAAGCGTTCCGCAGGCTTGGGTGCAGTAAGCGGCAGCAGCAGCGATACCTATTGGAGCAAGAACAAGGGGAATTCCATGGAAGGTGCATTGGAGAGATACACAAAAATCGGCGGTGCGCTGTTTATGATTCTGGCGTTCATCATCAATTTGGTAGGTTAAGAGAGAAAGATGCCTTTTTTGGGCATCTTTTTTTATCGTATGGGGAATCCGTATTGGGAGTCGCCCTGCATTGAGATTGCTTTGCTCGGGAAAACGTCTGCGGGGACGAATAGGCAGAGAGGGATGAGGAGAGGCTTATGGAAGAGAAAATGACAGAAGAGAAAATAATGGAAGAAAAGGAGATTATGGAAGAAAGAAAAGAGAAGCTATTGGCATTTATGGAAAACGACGAATATGTGCCCATGAAGCGCAAGGAGCTTTGCGCGGTGCTTTCTGTACCTGCGCGGGACAGGAAAGCATTTGAGGGGCTGATTGACGAAATGCTTGCGGCGGGGCTTTTGTTTGAAACGAAGAAGGGAAAGCTGGCTGCGCCGAAAACCTTGCAGATGGCGATAGGGAGATTTATCGGACACGCGAGAGGCTTTGGCTTTGTGACACCGGAGGAGGGCGGGGATGATGTTTTTATTCCGGCAAGTGAAACCATGGGCGCGATGCAAAAGGATCGGGTTTTATACAAGGTGCTGAACCCTGCTGCAAAAGGGAAAAATGCGTGTGGCGTTGTTGTGCGGATTTTGGAACGGGGACAGCAGCGCATTGTCGGCGTTTTTGAAGCGAGGAAAAAGGGCTTTGGCTTTGTGACAGCGGACGACAGGAAAATTGCGAAGAACATTTTTATTTCCAGAGACAACACCAAGGGCGCGGTGACGGGGCACAAGGTGGTTGTGGAAATTACGGATTATGGCACGGACAGTCGCAACCCCGAGGGGAAGGTGATTGAAATTCTGGGGCATATCAACGACCCCGGGGTGGATATTCTTTCGGTTATCCGCAGATATGAGCTGGCAGTGGAATTTCCCGAGGAGGTTTATGCGGAGATTGAACACCTTGGGACAGAGGTTGCCGAGGCGGACAAAAAGGGTAGAGAGGATCTCAGGGATTTGCTGACAATTACAATTGACGGCGAGGACGCGAAGGACTTGGATGATGCGGTTTCTCTGCGGAGATTGGAAAACGGCAATTTTGAGCTGGGCGTGCATATTGCGGATGTTTCGCATTATGTGCGGGAGAATACGGCGTTGGACAAGGAGGCTTACGAAAGAGGGACAAGCGTTTATCTGGTGGATCGCGTGATTCCCATGCTGCCGCATAAGCTTTGCAACGGAATCTGCTCCCTGAATCCGCATACGGATCGATTGGCGTTAAGCTGCTTGATGGAGATTGACGGCAAGGGCGCGGTTTTGCGTCACAGAATTGCGGAAAGCGTCATTCATTCGGATTATCGTATGACCTATACGGCGGTGCGGGAGATCTTGGAGGACGAAACGCCTGCGCTATTGGAGCAGTATGCGGAGATTTTGCCGATGCTTGCGGATATGGAGGAGCTGCGGCAGATTTTGGGAGAAAAAAGAAAAAAACGAGGTTCTGTGAATTTTGATTTACCGGAATCAAAAATTATTCTGGATGAAAACGGAAAGCCGATTGACATCAAGCCTTACGAGCGGAGCATTGCGACAAATATGATTGAGGAGTTTATGCTGGTGTGCAATGAAACGATTGCAGAAAATTGCTTCTGGCAGGAAATTCCCTTTATGTACCGCAGTCATCAGGAGCCGGACGAGGATAAGCTGGAGAAGATAGAGCAGTTTTTGCGCGGGTTTGGCTATTATCTGCGAAAAAAGGACGGGGAGATACACCCGAGAGAGTTGCAGAAGGTCTTGCAGAAGGCAGAGGGAACGGACGAGGAGCGCGTGATCACGAGGATGGTGCTGCGGAGCATGATGCAGGCAAGATATACGGCGGAAAACGGCGGACATTTCGGCTTGGCGGCAAAATATTACTGCCATTTTACCTCGCCCATCCGTAGATACCCCGATTTGGAAATTCACCGTATGATTAAGAAGATGCTGCATGGGGAATTGGACGAAAAGGCGACTGCGTATTATCGCAGAAGGATGCCCGATTGGGCAAGGCATTGCTCCAAGCAGGAGCGTGTCGCGGAGGATGCGGAACGGGATACGGATGCACTGAAAAAGGTGGAATTTATGGAGGATAAGGTCGGTCAGATTTATGAGGGAATCATTTCCGGCGTGACGAACTGGGGGATTTATGTGGAGCTGCCGAATACCGTCGAGGGGATGGTGGCGCTTTCTCAGCTGGATGATGATTATTATGAATTTGACGAGAAAAAAATGCTGGTGTGCGGGAAACGGACAGGGAAAAGCTACCGTTTGGGGGACAGGGCCGTTGTTTCCGTGGAGAAGGTGGACCGTATGATGGGAACGATTGATTTTAGCTTTGCCGAGACGGAGAAAGGTGTCGATAAAAAAGGAGATTTGTAATCGAATCGTCATTTGATTTTTTGGATAGGATATGATATAGTTATCTCTGCGACGGAGACAATCGGGGAGGTGATACTGTATGGCAAAGGGAAAAGGAACAAAGTTGATTGCGCAAAACAAAAAAGCATATCACGACTACTTTATCGAGGAAACCATACAGGCAGGCATTTCTCTGGCGGGGACGGAGGTAAAAAGCCTGCGGATGGGCAAGTGCAGCTTAAAGGAAAGCTATATCCAGATGAAGGACGGAGAGGCTTTCATTTACAATATGCATATCAGCCCATACGAGCAGGGGAATATCTTCAACAAAGACCCGCTGCGTCCCAGAAGGCTGCTTTTGCATAAGGCACAGCTGCGGAAATGGGATCACGAGGTGCGCGCGGCGGGGTATACCATCGTGCCCTTGAAGGTATATTTTGACCGCAGCTATGTGAAGCTGGATGTTGCCTTGGCGAAGGGCAAAAAGCTCTATGACAAGAGAGAGACGATTGCGAAAAACGATATGCGCCGTCAGGCAGAGAAGGATTTCAAAATCAGGAATCTTACTTTATAGGCTTTATAGGCTGGTATCAATTTGTCATTTGTGACCATTTGACCGAAAAGGCGTGAAGGAGACTTCACGATTTACGGGGATGCAATGGTTTCGACGGGAGTCTTGAAGGTAGGGATAGCCATCCGCGGACCAGTGAACCGCGTCATCAAGCTGGAAACTTTTCTAAAAAGAAACGACAAAAATAATTTTGCACTGGCTGCCTAATTAGAGGCGCCTGTCGGACTTTGGTTTCTCACCGCCGAAGACTCCGGCATCGACTTGGTGGGGCACTTTTCTGCTTAAGCTTTGCGGCAGGAAAAGAATCATGAAGCTACTGAGGGGCAAAGCCTGTCATTCGGCGTTGTCGCGAGGGAATGGTAAAAGACTGACTGTGATGGGAGAGGTTCTTATGGATGGGCTTTCGGACAGGGGTTCAATTCCCCTCATCTCCATGGAGAAAAAGTAAAGATAACGGCATAGTGTCTTGGCGCGGTGCCGTTATTTTTATGCAAACGCGCTGTGGTTTTGGCAACTGTGCCGGTTTTATAGAAAATTTCTTGAAAATGGATATATTAAAATGTATAATAAATTTTATAATCTTTTTTTCGACAAAAGCGAAGGATGTTTGAAAGAGGGAACAAGAGGGGTGATGTGCATGGCAGCGGTTGCGGAGCAATTATACGAGGAATTGATTGCGGAAATTAAAACCTACCATCCGTCGGATGATTTTTCCATGGTGGAGAAGGCGTATCGGCTGGCGGCAGAGGCACATAAGGAACAAAAGAGAAAATCGGGCGAGCCGTATATCATCCATCCTTTGAAGGTGGCGCATATTCTGGCGGAGCTGGAGCTGGATATGGAGACCATTACGGCGGGTATCCTGCATGATATTATTGAGGATACGACCTATAGCTACGAGGATATTGCACATCTGTTCGGCGAGGAAATCGCTGCGTTGGTGGATGGGGTCACGAAGCTGGGAAAGCTTTCCTATACCACCAAGGAGGAGGCGCAGGCGGAGAACTATCGGAAGATGTTCCTTGCCATGGCGAAGGATATTCGGGTTATTTTAATCAAGCTGGCGGACAGGCTGCATAATATGCGGACGCTGAACTATATGACGCCGGAAAAGCAGAGGGAAAAGGCACAGGAAACGCTGGATATTTATGCACCACTGGCGCATCGGCTGGGCATCTCCAAAATCCGCACGGAGATGGAGGATTTGTGCTTCAAATATCTGAATCCTGACGCATATTTTGATTTGGCGGCGAAGATACAGAAAAAGCGGGAGGAACGCGACCAATTTGTGCAGGATATGGTACAGCAGCTGCAAACGAAGATGGACGAGGCCGGCATCAAGGGCAAGGTTTATGGAAGAACGAAGCATTTCTTTAGTATTTACAAGAAGATGGTGAATCAGAATAAAACCCTTGACCAAATTTATGATCTTTTTGCTATTCGGGCACTGGTGGATACGGTGAAGGATTGCTATGCCGTTTTGGGCATTGTGCATACCATGTATACGCCTATGCCGGGGCGGTTTAAGGACTATATCGCCATGCCGAAGCCGAATATGTATCAATCCCTGCATAACACGCTGATTGGCCCGCACGGGCAGGTGTTTGAGGTGCAGATTCGTACTTGGGAGATGCACCGCACCAGTGAATACGGTATTGCTGCCCACTGGAAATATAAGGAGGGCAGGGCGAACGAAAAATCGACCAAGACGCAAAAGGCGGATGAGGCCAAGCTGGCATGGCTGCGGCAGATTATGGAATGGCAGCAGGATATGTCCGATAACAAAGAGTATCTGGATACCATCAAGCTGGATTTGAATATTTATAGCACACAGGTATATGCTTTTACGCCGCAGGGGGATGTCATTCAGCTGACGAAGGATTCCACCCCGATTGATTTTGCTTATATGATTCATTCCGCCGTCGGCAACAAGATGGTTGGCGCAAGGGTGAACAATAAAATCGTCCCCTTGGATTATAAGATTCAGAACGGGGATATTGTGGAAATTATTACCTCACAGAACTCTAAGGGACCGAATCGAGATTGGCTTGCGATTGTCAAGTCGGCACAGGCGCGGACGAAAATCAAGCAATGGTTCAAGAAGGAGGAAAAGGAGGAAAACATCATCCGCGGGAGAGAAATGATTCTGGCGGATATGAAGAAGAAGGGGTATCAGCCGCAGGATTTGCTGCGTCCCGAATGGGAAGAAATTGTTGTTGTCAAATATGACTTTAAGACATGGGATGCGCTTTTAGCCGCGGTCGGCTATGGCGGTATGAAGGAAGGGCAGGTCGTTAACCGCCTCCGGGACGAATATCTGAAGGAGCAGAGAAAAACGCAGACGGCGGAGGATGCGCTTAAGGCATTTGAAAAAACCATTGACCAGAAGCCTGTAAAAAAGAATAAGAGCAAGAGCGGCATTATTGTGGAGGGCATCGGCGATGTTGCGGTGCGTTTTTCCAAGTGCTGTAGCCCGGTTCCCGGAGATGAAATCATTGGCTTTGTGACCCGAGGACGCGGGGTAACGATTCACCGCACGGACTGTGTTAACGTCATCAATCTGAGTAACGAGGAGCGGGGACGTTTAATCGGCGCGGAATGGGATACGCAATTTGCCAAGGGAGAGAGCAACACCTCCTATTTGGCAGAGCTGCGGGTAACGGCGAACGACAGAGTGGGGTTGATTTTGGAAATTAGCCGTCTGCTGGCGGATGACGATATTTCCGTGAAGGGATTTAATGTAAGAACGACGAAGGATATGCTGGCAATTTTTAATATTACCATTGAAATCAAGACAAAGGAGCAGCTGGAAAGGGTAGTCAACCGTTTGCACAATCTGCGGGATGTGATAGCGGTGGATCGTGTTTCCGGGCTGGGCTGACACATGGGAGGCAGAAATGAGAGCAGTATTACAGAGAGTGACAGAGGCAAGCGTGACGATTGACGGACAGAGGGTCGGCGAAATCGGCAAGGGAATCATGGTGCTGTTCGGTATGCTGGGGACAGATACGGAAAAAACCATTGAGTATATGCTGGATAAGGTCATCAATCTGCGTATTTTTGAGGACGAAAACGGCAAGATGAACCTTTCTTTGACAGATATTGGAGGAGAGCTTTTGATTGTGCCGAATTTCACTCTGTACGGAGATGCAAGAAAAGGTAGACGCCCCGGCTACAGCGGCGGTGCGGCACCCGAGGTTGCAAGCGAATTATTCGATAAGCTTTGTGCAAAGGCGGAGACGATGGGCATTAAAAAGGTGCAGCACGGGATTTTTCAGACGGATATGAAGGTCGCACTGGTCAATGATGGTCCTGTAACGCTGCTGCTGGACAGCGAAAAGCTGTTCTGATGCGTATGGATACGGAAACGGTCGGCTATGCTTTGGTGGGGCACACACTGCAAAACGATGTGCAGACCATGATACAGGTTTTTCTGGCAAATCGCCGTTATATCCGCACGGAGACGGTGACGGAGACGGAGCTTACCGTAAAAAGCGAGATGGAAGCGGGCGTTGCGGCGGCAAGGCTGTATCGCGGAGGGAAGGAGATTGCTGCATGGTCGATGTCGTATGCCGAAGGAGCGCTGACGGAAAAGGAGCAGAAGCGTATCATCAAGCGGACGATTTACGAGCTGCTGCAAGCAGAAACGGGGATTCGTCCGCAATGGGGGCTTTTGACGGGGGTGCGTCCTGCGAAGCTTGTCAGCATTTTGCTTGCGGAGGGCAAAACGGACGAGGAGTGCCTTGCCTTTTTGACGGGGGATTATCTGGTCACGGAGCGCAAGGCGGCGCTGGCACTCAAGGTAGCGAAGGCGGAGCGGAAGCTTCTGGAAAGCAATCGCCCGGAGGAAATCAGCCTCTATATCGGGATTCCCTTTTGTCCGACGCGCTGCTTATATTGCTCCTTTACGGCGTATCCGCTCCACCAGTATAAAAATCGTGTAGACGAATATCTGGATGCCATGTTTTTGGAATTGGAGTGGCTTGCGGCGTACAGTAAGCGCTTTGTCGTGAAAAATATTTATATCGGCGGTGGCACACCGACCTCTCTGGATGAAGGACAGCTGGAGCGTCTGCTGCAAAGAGTGGAGGAGCTGTTCCATCCGGATGAGAGCATGGAATATACCGTTGAGGCGGGACGTCCCGATACGATTACAAGAGAAAAGCTTCGACTTTTGAAGGCTTACGGTGTGAACCGTATTTCCATCAATCCGCAGACGATGAATGATAAAACCCTGCGCGTCATTGGCAGAAGGCATACGGTAGAGGATATTCGGCGGGTGTTCCGCGAGGCAAGAGAGGAAGGACATCGGAATATCAACATGGACTTGATTTTGGGCTTGCCCGGGGAGGATGCCGCGGATGTGCGCAATACCATGGAGGAAATCATGAAACTGGCGCCCGATAACGTAACGGTGCATACGCTTGCGGTTAAGCGTGCGTCTCGTTTGCGTGAGGAATTGGCACAGCATGATATGACAACGGCGGAGGCTTTAGAGGAAATGCTGGATATTTCCGCGGAATATGCCGAAAGGATGGGGATGGAGCCGTATTATATGTATCGCCAGAAAAATATGGTCGGCAATTTTGAGAATGTCGGCTATTGCCGCCCGGGGAAGGAAGGCGTGTATAACATCCAGATTATGGAGGAGAAACAAATCATCCTTGCGGCAGGCGCAGGCGCAAGCACAAAGACGGTTGACCCCGAAACAGACCGCATTGAACGGGTGTTTAACGTCAAAAGCATTGAGGATTATATCGGTCGCATAGAGGAAATGATAGAAAGAAAGAAAACGGGCTTGCCCGGGGGGAGGAAATGTATGATCCGATTAGTGAAAGGGACAAAGGATATTTTTGGCGCGGAGGCAGAGGCTTGGCAGGAGATTGAAGGCAAAATGCGGCGCATTTGCGAGACCTTCGGCATTGGCGAAATCCGCACACCTGCGTTTGAATTTACGGAGCTGTTTGCCAGAGGCGTTGGCGAAACAACGGATATTGTGCAAAAGGAGATGTATACCTTTACGGATGACGGCGGCAGAAGCCTGACACTGCGCCCCGAGGGCACGGCGGGGGCGGTGCGCGCGTATATTGAGCATGGAATGCACAATCAAGCGCAGCCGACGAAGCTATATTATATTTCCCCGACCTTCCGATGCGAAAACACACAGGCCGGTAGACAGAGACAGTTCCACCAGTTCGGCATTGAGGTGCTTGGCTCCTACAGCGCAGCACAGGATGCGGAGGTTATCTCTGTGGCGACGGCTTTGCTGGAGGAATTGGGCGTAGAGGGCGTAGAGCTCCGCATCAACAGCTTAGGCTGTCCCGAATGTCGCGCGAGATATAATCAGGAATTGAAGGAATTCATCGGCAAGAATCTGGAGCAGCTTTGCCCGACCTGCAAGGAGCGTTTTGAGAAGAACCCCCTGCGCGTATTGGACTGCAAGGTGGAAAGCTGTAAGGAAATCGTGGCAAATGCGCCTTCCGTTCTGGATTGTCTGGACGAGGAATGTACGGCGCATTTTCGGAAGGTGCAGGAGATTTTGACGGCAAATAGCATTGCCTTTACCATCGACCCGAAGATTGTACGCGGCCTGGATTATTACACCAGAACCGTATTTGAATTCGTATCCGATGGGCTGACGGTTTGCGGCGGCGGCAGATACGATAGGCTGGTGGAGGAAATCGGCGGTAAGCCGACAGGCGCGGTCGGCTTTGGTCTGGGCATCGAAAGACTGATTATGATTCTGGAGAAGCAGCACGGCGCCATTACCGAAGTGCCCACGAGAGATGTTTATATCGGTTCTATGGGCGAAAAGGGGCTTTTGCAAGCACAGTCCCTGACCTATCAGCTGAGAAAGGCAGGCATCAAGGCGGACTGCGATACCGTGGAGCGCAGTGTAAAGGCGCAGATGAAATATGCCAATAAGCTTGGCGCGAGATATGCCGTTATTCTTGGAGATTCCGAGCTGGAAAGCGGCAGAGTGGAGCTGAAGGATATGGAAAATAGCGAGCAGAGCGAGGTTGCTCTGGCGGAGCTGCCGCTTATCCTGAAGGAAAAATGCGGTAAGTGAGAGTATGGCTGAGGCCTTGGAGAATTTTTCCGAGGCCTCTTTTTTCAGCTTTCCGAGAAAAAAGTCGAATTTGACCGAAGGAAGGATTTATTGTATACTAATTATTTAAGGCGAAGTCCGATTTTTTGCGCTTTATGGATGGAAGCAGAAAAACGAATTTTTCGGAATTTTGATATACGAGGTGAATAGAATGGAGCAGAAGCAAGCAATTCTTGTGCCGATGATTGCGCTGCGCGGGATGACGCTTTTCCCCGGTATGGCAATCAGCTTTCCTGTGGGACGACAGAAATCTCTGGATGCGCTGCGCGCGGCAGAGGAAAACGGCAAGGAGATTTTTTTGGTGACGCAAAGAGATCCGGTGATTCCGGAGCCCTCCCGTAACGATTTATATGATATTGGCATTCTGGCAGAGGTGAAGCAGGTGCTAAAGCTGCCCGGGAATTTGACGCACGTGGTTGTGGAGGGGAAAAGCCGCGCGAGGCTTTTACATATCCATGTCAAATATTGCGATTATGCCGAGGTTATGACCATTCCGCAGGATTTTGAGGAGGAAGCCGATGAGCAGATGCAGGCATTCATGAAAATTGCCGTGGAGGAATATGATGCGTATTTGAAGATGGCGAACCATACGGCGGGTCTGGATTTGATGGGGAATGTTGTGGCAGCGAAGAAGCCCGGACAGATGGCGGATGTGATTGCTGCGGGCATGGAGCTTTCTTACAACAGAAAGCAGGCTTTTTTGGAGCTGCTGCACCCTTACGAAAGATTAGAGGCTGTGATTCTTGCCATGCAGCAGGAATGTCGCGTTTTGCAGATCAAAAAGGACATTGAGGAAAAGACCAAGCAACGAATTGACCGAAACCAGAGGGAATATTACCTGCGGGAGGAGATGAAGGTAATTCAGGAGGAGCTTGGCGATAAGGACGGCGTTGGTGCGGATGCGGCACAATATCGCGCAGAGCTTGCGGAAAAGAATCCGCCTGCGTATGTGCGGGATGCGGTTGAAAAGGAAATTGAGCGGATGCTCAAGATTCCCGTAACCTCGCCGGAATCGAATGTTTCCAGAACCTATATTGAAACACTCCTTTCTCTGCCATGGACGGAGGAAACGGAGGAGGTTTTTGACTTGACCGCAGCGGAGAACATTCTGGATGCGGAGCATTACGGCATGGAGAAGGTGAAGGAACGGATATTGGAATATCTCGCAGTTTGTAAAAATGCGCCGGAGGAGCACGCGGCGATTCTTTGTCTCGTTGGACCGCCGGGGGTGGGAAAAACCTCTATTGCGCGTTCGGTGGCAAAGGCGCTGAACCGCAAATATGTACGGATGTCTCTGGGTGGCGTGAAGGACGAGGCGGAAATTCGCGGGCACAGAAAAACCTATATCGGCGCGATGCCGGGGCGGATTATCAATGCCATGAAGCAGGCGGGAACCATCAATCCGCTGATGCTTTTGGATGAGGTGGATAAGCTGGGGGCATCCTATAACGGTGACCCCGCGGCGGCGTTGCTTGAGGTTTTGGATGCGGAGCAGAACAATACCTTCCGTGACCACTTTGTAGAGCTGCCGTATGATTTATCCAAGGTGCTGTTTATGTGTACGGCGAACAGTGTGGATACGATTCCGACCCCCTTGCGGGATCGCATGGAGATCATCCCGCTTTCCGGCTATACGGCGCAGGAGAAGCTGCATATTGCCGAGGAGCATTTGCTCGAAAAGCAGAGAAAACGGAACGGATTGACGGCAAAGCAGATGAAAATCAAGCCTGCCGCATTGGGAAAAATCATTGACGGCTACACCAGAGAGGCGGGCGTGCGCCAGTTGGAGCGGATATTGGGCAAGCTTTGCCGTAAGGCGGTGCGGATGATTTTGTCGGGCGAAAGAAAAACGCTAACCGTGACCGAAAGAAATCTGGAGCAGCTTTTGGGTGCGGAGCATTTTTTGCCGGAGCCGGCTTATACGAAGCCGCAGGTCGGCATTGTGCGCGGGCTGGCATGGACGAGTGTGGGCGGAACCACGCTTTCGGTTGAGGTAAACTGTATGCCGGGGGACGGAAAATTGCAGCTGACAGGCAATTTGGGCAAGGTGATGAAGGAATCCGCAGAAGCGGCACTGAGCTATATCCGCTCTCAAGGGGAACAGTTTGGTCTGGAGCCTGATTTTTATAAGAAAAAGGATATACATATTCACATTCCTGAGGGAGCAACGCCCAAGGACGGACCCTCCGCCGGCGTGACCATGGCAACGGCGATGCTTTCCGCATTGACGGGCAAGGCGGTGCGGCACGATGTTGCCATGACGGGCGAAATCACCCTGCGCGGCAGAGTGCTGCCTATTGGCGGCTTGCAGGAAAAAATATTGGCGGCAAAGAAGATTGGTATTCAAACCGTTATCCTGCCTCTGGGGAATGAAAAGGATTTGGATGAGGTTGCCGGGGAAATCAAGGACGGGATGAATCTTATTTTGGCAGAAACGATGGAGGATGTTTTGCGGACGGCACTGGTGGAGGGAGAAAAAGCATGAAGGTGAAGCAATGTGAGCTGAAATATATCGGAACCAACTTTTCTCACTACCCTGCGGACGGGAAGCCGGAAATCGCCTTTGCGGGGAAATCCAATGTCGGAAAATCCACCCTCATCAATGCGATTTTGGGGAGAAGGGCGCTGGCGAGAACCAGCTCCCAGCCCGGGAAAACGCGCACCATCAATTTTTACGGCGTGAATGACAGGCTGTATGTGGTGGATTTGCCGGGCTACGGCTATGCGAAGATGCCGAAGTCCGAGGTGGCGAAATGGGGTCAGATGATGGAGGAATATCTGACCCGCAGGGAGGAGCTTCGGGCAATTATTCTTTTGATTGATATTCGGCATGAACCGGGGAAAAACGATATTATGATGTATGAATGGCTGAAGCATTTCGGCTTTGCCATTATCATTGCAGCAACGAAATCCGATAAGCTGAACCGCAGTCAGGTTCCGAAGCAGCTTTCTCTGATCAGAAGGACGCTGAAGCTACAGGAGGGGGATGTACTGATTCCCTTTTCCGGAGAGAAGAAAACCGGCGTGGAGGAGCTGTGGACGGAAATAGAGAAATTTTTACCGAACGAGGAAGCAAATTGACCGAATAGGGGGAGCGCGGGCATGACAGAGCTTTTGTTGAGGCTTTTTGTAAAAGCATACAAGAATACAGAGGATGCCTATGTGCGCGCCGCTGTTGGCAAGCTGGCGGGGGCTGTTGGCATTGTGTGCAACGGACTTCTGTTTTTGGCGAAGCTTACGGCGGGGCTTCTGGCGGGCTCTGTTTCCGTGATTGCGGATGCGGTAAATAATCTTTCGGATGCGGCCTCCTCTGTGGTCACGCTTCTGGGGTTTCGGCTGGCACAGCGCCCCGCGGATGCGGATCACCCTTATGGGCACGCGCGCTATGAATATCTTTCCGGATTTTTGGTGGCGGTGCTGATTCTGGTGATTGGTGTGGAACTGGTGAAATCCTCGGTGGGGAAAATTCTACACCCGGAGGCGGTGGATTTTTCTGTGCTGACAATTGTGGTGCTGATCGGTTCTGTTTTGGTAAAGCTTTGGATGTCCCTGTTTTTTCGTGGACTTGGAAAGAGAATCCATTCTCTGACGCTGGAGGCGACCGCCATGGACAGCCGTAACGATGTGATTACCACGGCAGCGGTTTTGCTCGGCTGCATGGCTGGGATCGTATTTCATGTGAGTTTGGATGGCTATATCGGTCTTTTGGTGGCGGTGTTTATTCTGGTTTCCGGCTGGAAGGTATTGCAGGAGACAATTTCGCCGCTTTTGGGTCAAAGAGCGGAGGAAGGCTTGGTAGAACAGGTGCAGAACCTGCTGCTGTCGCAGAAGGCGGTTTTGGGCGTGCATGACCTCTTGATTCATGACTACGGTCCCGGCCGCTGCTTTGCTTCTATTCACGCGGAAATTGACGCGAAGCGGGATCCTCTGGAGGTGCATACGATTCTGGATGATTTGGAAAACAGAGCGCTTTCGGAGCTGAAGGTGCATTTGGTGATTCATCACGACCCGGTTTTGGTGGATGATGCGGAATGGGACGAGATGCGGCAGGTGGTGCAGGAGATTATGCAGGAGATTGCGCCGACGATTTCCATGCACAGCTTTCGTCTTGTGCGCTGCATCGGGCAAAAGCAGCTGGCATTTGATTTACTCATACCCTATGATGCGGAATGCTCGCAGGAGCGGATACGGCAGGAGGTCGCGCAGAAGCTTTTGGCGCGGGGGAAGGAATACGGTACGCTGATTCGCTTTGATGGGAAGGAATGAGAGAAAAGGCGGATTTATGCCGATTTTTGTAAATATTGTCTAAAAAAAGAAGAAAATCCCTCTATATTTTTTGCAAAACAGCAGATACTATTGCTGTACCAAATTTGAGGAGGGATTTTCGATGGAGAGATGTAATGAGTGTATCAGATGCACGGTTGAGCAGTGCAAGCACCACCACAACACCAAGAACTACTGTACGCTGGAATCCATTCAGGTGGGAACACACGAGATGAATCCGACGATGGATCAGTGTACGGACTGTAAGTCTTTTGCGGTGAAATAAGGGCTTTGCACAGCGGGAGCGGGCGTTTCGAGGAATCGGGATGCTCGCTTTTTTGTGGAAAAAAGCGGAAAATGTGGACAGAGTGGACACCTTATGGACACCCGGTGGACACCTGATTGGACAGGAAAGTGGACAGGAAGGTGGACAGGAAGGTGGACAGAGAGGAGGAAAAAATGAAAAAAATTCGTTTGTAAAGGAAAAATACTTGACAGGGGAGAGGGGGAAGTGTTAGGATAGGGGGAGTGATTGTAAAGTAGTTTTCCTTTACAGGAGGCGGGACGATATGGAGGACATTTTGCAGCTGACCCTGCTCTATGATTTTTACGGCGAGCTTTTGACGGAAAAGCAGAAGCAGGTTTATGAGATGCATTACCAAAATGACCTTTCTCTGACGGAAATCGGCGAGGAATTGGCCGTCAGCCGTCAAGCCGTCCGCGACCAGCTGAAGCGAACCGAAAAAATTCTGCGGGATTACGAGGAGAAGCTACAGCTCATTTCCCGTTTTCAAGCGCAGAAAAAGGCGGTACGGGAAATGAAGCGCATCATGGAGGAGATGGAGCAGGCGCATCCGGACGTTGCCATGACGCAGGCAATCGCAAGGATGAAGCAAATCGCGGCGGCGATTTTAGCCTGAAGGGAGGCGACACGTGATGGCATTTGAAACGCTTTCGGGCAAATTGCAGGAGGTCTTTAAGCAGCTGAGAAGCAAGGGCGTATTGACCGAGGCAGATGTAAAGGCTGCGATGCGAGAGGTCAAAATTGCACTGCTGGAGGCGGATGTAAACTTCAAAATCGTCAAGGATTTTATCAAGCGGGTGACGGAGCGTGCCGTCGGCACAGAGGTTTTGCAGGGCTTGAATCCCGGGCAGCAGGTCATTAAAATCGTAAACGAGGAGCTCATTGACCTGATGGGCGCGGCGCAGGCACAGCTGACCTTTTCCCGCAAGCCGCCTACGGTTTACATGATGGTCGGCCTACAGGGCGCAGGTAAAACGACTACGAGCGGTAAGCTGGCGGGGCAGTTACGCAAGCAGGGCAGGAGTCCGCTTCTGGTTGCCTGCGATATTTACCGACCGGCGGCAATTAAGCAATTACAGGTGGTTGGGAAAAATTACAACATTCCCGTTTTTGAAATGGGCACTGAGACAAGCCCGGTGGATATTTCCCGCAGGGCTTTGGAATATGCGGCACAGCAGCACCATGATGTCATCCTCATTGACACGGCGGGGCGGCTGCACATCAACGAAGAGCTGATGCAGGAGCTACAGGACATCAAGACGGCGGTCAGACCGCAGGAAATCCTTTTGGTGATTGATGCGATGACGGGTCAGGACGCAGTTACGGTTGCGGAGAGCTTTGATACACAGCTGGGCGTAGACGGTATCATTCTGACGAAGCTGGACGGCGATGCCAGAGGCGGCGCGGCGCTTTCGGTCAGAAGTGTTACGGGGAAGCCAATCAAATACATCGGTATGGGCGAGAAAATGGAGGATTTGGAGCCATTTTATCCCGATCGCATGGCATCTCGTATTTTAGGGATGGGCGATGTGCTTTCGCTCATCGACAAGGTGCAGGCGAATATCGACGAGCAGGAAGCGCTGGAGATGGCGAAGAAGATGCGTGCCAACGATTTTACGCTGGAGGATTTTCTTTCGCAGATGCAGCAAATCAAGAAAATGGGTCCCTTGAAGGATCTGCTGGGCATGATGCCCGGGCTGCCCGGGATGGGCAAGCTGGATCTGGACGCGGCACTGAACGGGGTTGACCCGCAGAAGGAAATGGCGCGGACGGAGGCTATCATTCAGTCCATGACGAAGGAGGAGCGGGCGAATCCCTCCATTCTGAATGGCCCGAGGAAGAAACGCATTGCCGCAGGCTGCGGCAGGAGTATTGCGGATGTGAATCGGCTCATCAAGCAATTTGAGGAAATGAAAAAAATGATGAAGCAGATGAATCAGATGCAAAGAGGCAAGAAGGGAAAATTTCCCTTTTTCCGGTAACAGGAGGTACTTATTCCGTCAGGATTAAGCGATAAAAAAGGCAAACAAACAAGTATTTTTGAAAGCAGGAGGAAAAAATCATGGCAGTAAGAATCAGATTGAAAAGACTGGGCGCAAAGAAGGCACCTTTTTACAGAATCGTTGTTGCGGATTCCAGAACATCCAGAAACGGCAGATCTATTGAGGAAATCGGCATTTATGACCCTACAAGGGAGCCTGTTGTGTTGAAGGTGGACGCTGAGGCTGCAAACAAGTGGCTGGCAAACGGCGCACAGCCCTCCGACACCGTGAAGGCACTGCTGAAAAAAGCCGGTGTTATCGGCGAATAATTCCTGAAAGGGAGGCCGGTTCATGAAAGAGTTGTTAGAGGTCATTGCAAAAAGGCTTGTGGAGCATCCGGAGCAGGTTACGGTTACGATGGAGGAAAGAGATCGCACCCTTGTTTTGGAGCTGCGGGTTGCTCCTGAGGATATGGGCAAGGTCATCGGCAAGCAGGGCAGAATTGCAAAGGCAATCCGCACTGTGGTTAAGGCTGCCGGTGTCCATGAGGATAAAAAAATCATCGTAGAAATCGTGTAAAAAGCGCGGGGACGGTGACGGCGGCAGGGTTCGGTCTATCCGAATTTCTGCCGCTTTTTTTCAAGGAGAACGAAACGGGAAGGACGGGCGTAATATGGAGCAGTATTTTGAGATTGGGAAGATTACGGGGACGCACGGGCTGCGAGGCACGATGCGTGTTTTTCCGACAACGGAGGACCCGACCCGCTTTGCACGGCTGAAGGAGGTCATTGTGGAAATCCGGGACAGGCGGGAGGTTTTTCATATTCGAAAGGCGGCGCAGCAGAAGAATATGATACTTTTGACCCTGGAGGAAATCGAGGATATTAACACGGCGGAGCTCTATAAAAACGGGCGGATTTTGATTCCCGATGCCGCTGCACTCCCTTTGGCGGAGGACGAATATTACACCAGAGATTTATACGGCTTGCGCGTTGTGACGGACGGAGGCGAGGAGCTGGGCGAGCTTATGAGGATTTACGAGACGGGCGCGAACGACGTATATGCGGTGAAGCGGGCGGAGGAAGCGAAGGAGCTATTGATTCCTGCAATCAAGGACTGTATTTTGCGGGTGGATTTGGATGCCGGCGTGATGACGGTGCATCTTTTGGAAGGACTGAGGTAAGATGAAGCGTTTTTTCGTTTTGACGCTGTTTCCGGAAATGATAGAAGAGACGCTTTCGCACAGCATTATGGGGCGGGCGCAAAAAGAAGGATATATTTCCGTTGAGGCGGTGGATATTCGGGATTTTACGATGGATAAGCATAGGCACGTGGATGATTACCCCTATGGCGGGGGTGTGGGACTTGTGATGCAGGGGCAGCCGATTTATGACGCATATCGCAGTCTTTTGCCGAGAGCGGCGGGGGCGCGGGTGGTTTTTATGACGCCGCAGGGCAGACCCTTTACGCAGAGAGTGGCGGATGAACTGGCGAAGGAGGAGAGGCTGGTTTTTCTTTGCGGGCATTACGAGGGCGTAGATGAGCGGGTGATTGAGGAGATTGTGACGGATGAAATTTCGCTGGGGGATTTTGTATTGACCGGTGGAGAGCTGGCGGCAATTACCATCATTGATGCGGTATCGCGGCTGGTGCCGGGAGTGCTGGGGAAGGAGGAATCCTGTGCGGAGGAGAGCTTTTCCGATGGGCTTCTGGAATACCCGCAATATACAAGACCGCCTGTGTTTTTGGGGCGAGAGGTGCCGAAGGTGCTTTTGAGCGGGCATCACGGGAGGGTTGCGAGGTGGCGGAGAGAGCAGGCGCTGATTCGCACGGCAAGGAAACGACCCGATTTACTGGAAAAAGCAACGCTGACGCGAGAGGATTTGGAATTCTTACGGAAGCAGGGGATAACGACAGAAGAGAAATAAAAAAAGGAGCTGAGCGGATGGGGAAACAACATACCGACAGTTCCTTTTTTGTTTGCAAGAGTGTAAGACCTTGGGGGCATTGCCTCCCGATACCACCACCAAGGTAGTCCGGTCAAGTATTTTTCCCTTCGGGAAGACGGCTACGCTGGCGGGACTGCCCCCCTTTTTTTGGAACCCGATTTGCAGAACCATATATATGGTTCTGAGGGAGGCAAAAAACAAGACTTTCTCCATTTTTAGAGAAAGCCTTATGTTTTTGCCATGCCAAAGCAAGGATTTGCTTTGGCGAATGAGGGGCAAGGGGAATCTTTCCCTTGTAGGGTTTGGGACGAAGTCCTAAGATCCTTATATTTTTATTTGTTCATGTTGCGGATGTGCATATAGACGGTATTTTTGGAGATACCGAGGTGGTTTGCGATGGTGAGGACGGAATCCTTCAGATTAAAGATGCCCCTTTGATAAAGCAGAGCGATGATTTCCTTATTTTTATTGGAGGAGGAGATGGAGAGGTTGCTATAGACTGCTTTTTTGGCATCCTCTAAGGCGTTGAGCATCAAGTCCTCAATATTTTCTACGAAGGTTTCAGAGATATTTTCCGATTCCGCCTTCGCCATGGGCGTGAAATTCTGCATGAAGGAAAGCAGAGGGATATTGAGGTAATAATTGATGGAGAAAAGCCCAATCATCCGCTGCTGCTCACCCTTGATGGCTGAAAGAGAGGACTTGAAGGTTTCCCCGCGCTTATTTTTGGCGAAATAGGAGATATGCTCCATCCCCGGGTTTGCCATCATTTTATTGACAAAATTAAGCGTGACCTCGGAAATGGGCGCACCCACCTGCCGCCCGGAGAGATGACCGTTGACGATTTTAATAACGGATGAATCCAACTGCGTTAAATCATGGACGATAATTTCACAATTTTCTCCCCAAAATTCGGCTAATCCATCGGCAATCGGGAAATAGGATTCCAAAATTGCTTTTTCTTTTTCGATTAGGGGCATGCTTGCACGATCCATAGCGTTCCTCCCTTTAATATGGGCGATTTGCCCGTGTTTACGGTATCTGAGCTTATCCTTATCATACAGGAAGGTTGTGGCTTTTTCAAGAGGAAAAGCGGAAAACCAATAAAAAAATGTAATTTCAATGAAATTTCGGACATTTGTGCGGAATGTGGCAGTTTGTTGAAAAAATATCTTAACGGAAACTTTATAGCCTGCGGGGATATAATAGGGGCAGAGATGGCGGACAGGAAACCGAAAGGGGTGGCTTTGGATGGCATTGGTTTATGAGCAAAGGATACGGGATGAGGAAGACAGAGAATATCTCCTGTGTTATTCTCTTTTGATGCAACCAACGACACACGGACGGGTTTACGGTGTGGCGGTGGAAAAGACGGATGCTGCCGGTACGAAGGAAGCGGATCGGCTTTTGGGCGTTTCCGAGTACGAGGAGGAGGCGCGGTGTTTTCTTGACCGGCTTTGGCGCGGGGCTGCTCTGCCAACAGAGTTGCCGGCATTGTACGATGATTTTATCGGGGAACGGGAATGGTGGAAAATCAGCTAAAAAAAGAGAGAAGAAGCCTTGGGGTATGCACTCCGAGGCTTTTGCTTTTGGGGAAAAGAGATGTTTTTTGTTGGAATTGGTGAAAAAAACGCAGGGAAGGCGGCAGATTTCTCCGAAGCGTTGCGGGGAAAATCGTTGCAAAGGGGGGATTGCACCGTTATAATGAAACAATGAACGGTAAAAATTTTTTGCGAAAGAGGGGACGGCGTATGAGCGAAAGGGTTTCTGTTGCGGAATATTTTGGGATGAACGTATTCAACGATACCATGATGCGGGATCACCTGCCGAAGCGGGTGTACGAGGAATTGAAAAACACCATTGAGCGAGGGGAGATGCTCAATTCCGAGATTGCGGATATTATCGCCAATGCGATGAAGGATTGGGCGATTGAGCGGGGCGCGACCCATTATACGCACTGGTTCCAGCCGATGACGGGCATTACGGCGGAGAAGCATGATTCCTTTCTGGCACCGTCCTCCAATGGGAAGGCGATTATGGAATTTTCCGGAAAGGAATTGATTAAGGGAGAATCCGACGCCTCCTCCTTCCCCTCCGGTGGGCTGCGGGCAACCTTTGAGGCACGCGGCTATACGGCTTGGGACTGCACCTCGCCCGCCTTTTTGCGGGAGGACGCGGCGGGCGTTACCCTATACATACCGACTGCCTTTTATTCCTATACGGGAGAGGCGCTGGACAAAAAAACACCGCTGCTGCGCTCCTGTGAGGCGGTCAGCAGACAGGCGCTACGGATTGTGCGGCTGTTTGGCAACCAAAGCACGCAGAAGGTTATGGTAAGCTGCGGGGCGGAGCAGGAATATTTTTTGATTGATCAGGAATTATATCACCGGCGGAAGGATTTGATTTTTACGGGACGCACTCTGTTTGGGGCGGCACCTCCCAAGGGACAGGAGATGGACGACCATTATTTTGGCAGCATCAAGGAGCGGGTTGCCTGCTTCATGCATGAGCTGAATGTGGAGCTTTGGAAGCTGGGCGTACCGGCAAAAACACAGCACAACGAGGTCGCACCCGCACAGCATGAGCTGGCGCCGAATTTCGAAGACTGTAACCGTGCAACCGACCACAATCAGCTGATTATGGAGGCGATGCGGCGCATTGCGGGGCATCATGGCATGACCTGTCTCTTGCATGAGAAGCCCTTTGCGGGAGTGAACGGCAGCGGTAAGCACGTAAACTGGTCGCTCAGCACGGACGACGGACAGAATTTGCTTGACCCGGGGAAAACGCCGCATGAAAACGCACAGTTTTTGGTTTTCCTTTGTGCCATTATTCAGGGTGTGGACGAATATCCGGAGCTTTTGCGGCTTTCTGCATCCAATCCCGGCAACGACCACAGGCTTGGCTCACAGGAGGCACCGCCGGCTATTGTTTCCATCTTTCTGGGCGACCAATTACAGGATATTTTTGACCAGATTGAGCATGGCGGTGCAACGAGCAGCTTGCAGGGCGGACGGATGCGGGTTGGCGTGAATACGCTGCCGGCACTGAAAAAGGACGCGACCGACCGAAACAGAACATCTCCCTTTGCCTTTACGGGGAATAAATTTGAATTTCGTATGCCGCCTTCTTCTGCCTCTATTTCCGGGCCGAATTTCTCGCTGAATACGATTGTGGCGGAGGAGCTACGGAAATTTGCGGATGAGCTGGAGGCAGCGGAGGATTTGAATGCGGCGGTACATGAGCTGGTACGCAGAACCTATGTGGAGCACAAGCGGGTTATTTTTGACGGCAACGGCTATTCCGAGGAATGGATTGCGGAGGCGAAGCGCAGAGGACTGCCGAATATCAACAATTCCGTGGATGCGGTACAGGCGTTTTTGGATGAGAAGGTTGTGGAGCTGTTTGGCAGACACGGGGTTTTGAGCCGTGTGGAGTTGCAGGCGCGGGCGGAAATTCGCTACGAGGGCTATATCAAGCAGGTCAATATTGAGGCAAAAACAATGCTGGACATGGCATCCAAGCAGATTCGTCCCGCAGTGGTGAAATATGCCGGAGAGGTAGCAGAGACGATTGCGGCGCTCAAGGCGCTTGGGCTGGACACCACGGCACAGGAGGAGATGCTCCGCGAGATGAACGAGAATTTGCAGACGCTGCACGAGTGCATGAAGACATTGGCGCGGGCAACGGAACAGGCGGCAGAGCAGCGGGGCGACAGTAAGACACAGGCGATGTTTTACCGAGATTATGTTTTCCGGGCGATGCAGGAGCTGCGTGTACCGGCGGATCAACTGGAGCTTTTGGTGGATGAGGCAAGCTGGCCCTTCCCGACCTACGGAGAATTACTGTTCCATGTTTGATAAACTTGTATGACAAGATAGGGACAAGAGAAAAAGGAACCCCTGTTTTTTTCGAGGACATTCGGAAGAAACGGGGGTTTTTCGTAGTTATCGGCTTGTTTTGACAAAAAAATACGAAGTTTGAGTTGTAGGACAAGGAGAAAAAATGCAAAAAAATAAATAGAAAAATTTAACAAAAGGTATCACTTTTTTACAAAGCAAAAGAATGGTATTCAAAAAAAGCCGTATTTTATATGTCAGAAATCATGTATTTTTTTCAATACGGAGCGAAAAAAATGTTAAATTTCTTGCAAGTAGGGGGAAGTTGCGCTATAATGGAAAAGCGAAGAAAGGGATTTTGAACGAAAATCATTTTTTTTGAAAAGTGTATTTTATCTAAATTTTATATAAAGTCGCTTTTGTAATACATATTATGGGAAATTTGCATAAAAAGCGATACGGGAGAAAAAGTCGAAGGAAAGGCTTTTGGAGGCGAAAATTATGGTAGCTGACGACAAAAGAATCAGGATCATCACAGGTCACTACGGCAGCGGCAAAACGGAATTTGCGGTCAATTATGTCCGCAGGCTGCAGGAAAGCGCAGCGGGGAAGGTTGCCATTGCCGATTTGGATATTGTAAATGTTTATTTCCGCTCGAGAGAGAAGAAGGCTGAGCTGGAGCAGCTGGGGATACGGGTGATCGCATCCAATCTGGATACGGCATCGGCAGATCTTCCCGCAGTTTCCGGCGCGATGACGATGCCTGTTATCAACAAGGAATACCAATATGTGGTTGACCTTGGGGGCAACGATGTCGGCACGCTGGTGCTGGGCAGAATCAAGCCTGTTTTGGATCATGCGGAGACGGACTTTTTTATGGTAGTCAATGCGTACCGCCCCAATACCTCCACGCCCGAGGGCGTGATTGAACAGATGCAGTATCTGGAATACGGCGCGGGACTCAAGGTGACGGGCTTCATCAATAATACGAACCTGGTCAGAGAAACCACGGCGGAATGCCTGCTGCACGGGGACGCGGTATTGAAGGAAGTAACAAAGCGGACAGGTGTGCCTGTGAAGTATGTTTCTTATGTCAAGGAGGTTATGACAGAGGAAATACCCAAGGGACTTTCTGGGGAGCTTTTCCCTATGGAGTTTAATATGAGAAAGACCTGGATGTAAATTCAAATATTTATGGAGGTGTATTTTGAATGGCAAAAGGTAGAGTAACAATCAACGAAGTGATTTGCAAGGGTTGCGGACTTTGTGTATCTGTTTGTCCTAAGAGCGTGCTCGCTCTTTCTACGACAAAAATCAACCCCGCAGGTTACAATCCCGCAGAGATGGTCAGCGAGGATTGTATCGCTTGCACAAGCTGCGCGAAGATGTGCCCGGATTGTGCGATCGTTGTAGAGAAGCTGGATTAAGAGAGAGGAGGAAATTTCGATGGCAAAGGTTTTGATGAAAGGCAACGAAGCAGTTGGTAAAGCGGCTATTGAGGCGGGTTGCAGATATTTCTTTGGCTACCCTATCACTCCTCAGTCCGAGGTACCCGAATATTTATCCGCAGAATTACCCAAGGTAGGCGGCACATTTGTGCAGGCAGAATCTGAGGTAGCTGCGATTAACATGGTTTATGGTGCGGCAGCAGCCGGCGCAAGAGTTTTGACAAGCTCTTCTTCCCCCGGTATTGCATTGAAGCAGGAGGGCATTGGCTACATTTCCAACGCATCTCTGCCCGCAGTTATTATCAACATGATGAGAGGCGGCCCGGGGCTGGGCACCATTCAGCCCGGTCAGGCAGACTATAACATGGCGGTAAAGGGCGGCGCAAACGGCGACTATCATGATGTTGTATTGGCTCCCGCATCCGTACAGGAAGCTGTAAACATGGTTATGGAAGCTTTTGATATTGCGGATATTTATGGCACACCCGTTATCGTTCTGGCAGACGGTCTGATTGGTCAGATGATGGAGCCTGTTGAATTCAACTACGTTCCCCGAGCAGGCATCCCCAAAAAGACATGGGCGCTGACCGGTAAGAACGGTGGCGAAAGACATAACATCAAGAATCTGGTTATCGATCCTGACGAATGTGAGGACTGGAACCATGACCACTTCAAGGTATATGACAAGATTGTTGCAAACGAGCAGGCTTGGGAGGAATTCCTGATGGATGATGCGGAATACGCATTCGTATCCTACGGTACTGCTTCCAGAGTTGTCAGAACGGCAATCGGCTATTTGAGAGAGGCAGGCTTTAAGGTTGGTATGCTCAGACCAAAGACACTGTGGCCCTTCCCTCAGAAGGCATTTGATAAATTTAACGGTCAGATCAAAAAATTCCTGGATGTAGAGATGTCCATGGGTCAGATGCTGCCCGATGTTGCATACGCTTGCAACGACAAGAACA
>CAVHYX010000007.1:0-4155 GCA_963640305.1 Sodaliphilus sp.
ACCGGGAAAACTTTCAAAACATGATGGCCGACATTATGAACCGCAAGGTCAACTGGTTAAATATTGTAAATCTACAATTTTTTACGCGAAATAACAAAACTTCCTCTTGACTTTTTTGCAAAAATGTAAGAAAATAAATGTGTTGCACATCTTTCGGTGCGTGGCCCAGTTTGGTAGGGCGCAGCGTTCGGGTCGCTGAGGTCGTGGGTTCAAATCCCGCCGCACCGATAAAGGACTGCTTTTTTGGAATTTTCCAACGGAGCAGTCTTTTTTAATTTTCTGTTAAGACGGTTGTTTCCCGAGGAGAATTCAAGTATAATAGAACGGTGATTTCAGGCAGGTAAAATAGGAAAGGAGTTTCCGACAGAAATGGTGACAGAGCTTTTGAAGGCTGTATTTTTTGGTATTGTGGAGGGGATTACGGAGTGGCTGCCGATTTCCTCTACGGGACATATGATTTTATTGAATAAATTTGTGAAGCTTTCGGTTTCGGACGAATTTTACAAGCTGTTTGAGGTAGTGATTCAGTTGGGAGCGATTCTGGCGGTCATCTTGCTGTTTTTCCATAAGCTGAATCCGTTTTCGCCGAGCAAGAGCATGGCACAGAAGCGGAACACCTGGAGGCTATGGTTTAAGGTGGTGCTGGCGGTGATTCCGTCGGCGGTAATCGGGTTACTGCTGGATGACTGGATGGATGCGCATTTTTATAATTATGTTGTAGTTGCCATCACGTTGATTTTTTACGGGATTGCGTTTTTGTTTGTGGAGCGGGCGAACAGCCACCGCAAAGCCTACGCAAACTCCGTGTATGATATTGATTTGAAAACGGCGCTGCTTATTGGCTGCTTCCAATGCCTGAGTCTAATTCCCGGCACCTCCCGTTCCGGCTCTACCATTCTGGGGGCAATCATTCTGGGTGTAGGCAGACCGGCAGGGGCGGAGTTTTCCTTCTTTCTGGCCATCCCAACCATGCTTGGCGCCAGTGCCTTGAAGCTGGTAAAGTTCCTGCTTTCCGGCGTTTCCGCAACCGGCACGGAATGGGCAATTTTGGGTGTCGGCTGCGTGGTTTCCTTTGTAGTCAGCCTGCTGGTTATCAAGGGATTGATGGAGTATGTACGCAAGCATAGCTTTGCGGTGTTTGGAGTATATCGCATTATTTTAGGCGTGTTGGTTTTGGGATATTTTGCTTTTCAGTCGATGGGGGCGTAAAAAAAAGGCTTTCTCTTTTCGGAAATTTCCGATTGGAGAAAGCCTTTTTTTGGTAAAGTTTTTTCTACCGTGTTACAGCATGGTTGCCGCCTCAATCAGTTTCAGCTTCATTGCACTCAGCTTATCGGACAAATCCACCGGTACAATATCGGGATTTTTCAAGCGTTTCTGTTCCTCCCAGAGCGTATCCTTCTCTCGGTTGCAATACGCTTGAATCTCCAAGGTTTCCGGACATTCATAAACCCGCTTTCCATCCACAAAGACAGGAATCAAGAGCTCTCTGAGGCGGAAGGTGCCTGCGGGGAGCTGCATACTTTTCCACTTCGCATTGGCATCATAGATATACAAATCCTTATCCTCTGTAAAAACCTCATCGTCAAGCGCAAGCAGGTCGGCTTTGATTTTCCCTGTCCTTTTATCATAGATACGGATAACCTTTTTCACACCTGGATTTGTCACCTTTTCCACATTATTAGACAGTTTGATTTTCGGCTCAAAATCGCCGTTTTCGGTTTCCTCTGCCGCCAGCTTATACACACCGCCAAAGGCAGGACAATCATCGGAGGTAATCAGCTTTGTGCCGACACCCCAAAGGGTAATCTCTGCGCCCTGCAGCTTCAGGCTGGTAATCAAATGCTCATCCAAATCGCTGGAGGCGGAGATCAGTGCATCGGGGTAGCCCGCCTCATCCAGCATTTGTCTTGCACGCTTGGAAAGGTAGGCAAGGTCGCCGCTATCCAAACGGATGCCATAGCCTTTTTCTGGCAGCTTGCCCGCTGCCTTCATCTCGTCGAATACCTGAATTGCATGGGGAATCCCGCTTTTCAGCGTATTATAGGTATCCACAAGCAGAATACAGGCATCGGGGAAAAGCTCCGCATAGGTGCGGAAGGCAGTCAGCTCATCCGGAAAGCTCATCACCCAGCTATGTGCGTGTGTTCCTTTTACGGGGACATGATAAAGCTTGCCTGTCAAAACATTGCTGGTTGCTGCGCAGCCGCCAATCACAGCCGCTCTGGCTCCGACCGTACCCGCATCCGGTCCCTGCGCCCGACGCAGACCGAATTCCAAAACAGGGTCGCCCTGTGCGGCGTGCACCACACGAAATGCCTTGGTTGCAATTAGACTCTGGTGATTGATGATATTCAAAAGCGCCGTCTCTACCAGCTGCGCTTCGATGATGGGTGCCTTGATTCGCATGAGTGGCTCCTGCGGGAACACGACCGTTCCCTCAGGGATGGCGTAAACCTCGCCGGTGAAGCGAAAATCATGCAGATAGGAGATAAATCCTTCCGAAAAAATGTTCAGACTCTCCAAATAAGCAATATCCTCCGGTGTAAAGTGCAGTCCCTCCAGATATTCAATCGCCTGTTGCAGTCCTGCCGCGATGGCAAAGCCGTTTCCACTGGGATTTTTTCTGTAAAAAAGGTCGAACACGACCTGTCTGCGATAGGCGCCGGTTTCGTAGTAGCCCTGCATCATCGTCAGCTCATAAAGGTCCGTCAACAGTGCCAAGTCTCTATCCTTCATTTCAAAGTCTCCTTTTTTGGCTCTTGCAGCACGCGGCAATGCCGCATACTGTCAAAATAAAATTATTCTCTCCCGTAGAAGCCGTTGCCGGTCTCGGTTTTTTTTATTATACATAATTTTGCTTAGAAAATCAATTTATTTCGCCCGCCTTTCCGTCTGATTTCACACATCGACCGAAAATCAAAGCCCTTTTGCATTGATTTTTTCGCTTTTCTCCGAAAAAAAGTGCGTTTGGTTTTATGCGAATACAATATACTTTACATTTTCCGAAAAAAAGGCTTTACAAGCGTTTTTCGCCATTGTATAATACACACGTAAATATGAAGCAAACACTGTGAAGGAGACAGTATGCAGACTCAGCTTGCCTTACAGAGAGTCGGCGATGGTGCGAAGCCGATGGCAGAGAAGATGCAGAAAATCACTCCGGAGTGGCAGACCGAACGGGAAACTCAGTAGACTCTGCCGTAGCCTGCGTTAAAGGAAAGCATCATGATGGTGATGCAAATAAGCTGGGCGGCGTATTTTGCCGTCAATTCAGGTGGTACCGCGAGCTCTTTCGTCCTGTAGGGATGGAAGGGCTTTTTTAATGGGGGAGCAGAGCAGGTTGTGCCCGTCTTCCGTATCCGCAAAGTCACCGCGTCACCGAATTTGCCGCAAAAGAAGCGGCGCATACAAAAGCAGTAAAAAAATACAAAAGAGAAGGGAAAAAGAAAGCTACAAAAGAAGAATCCCGAAAAACGGGCAAAATGACAAAGGAACACCGAAAACAGATTTCATTGAAATTGAAGGAGGAATGGAAATGTACGACAAAGTCCCTACAAACATGAACTTCGTCGAAAGAGAAGTGCAAACAGAAAAGTATTGGCGTGAGAACGACATCTTCGGCAAGAGCATCAAGGCGAGAGAAGGTGCGCCCGTCTTTACCTTTTATGATGGTCCACCGACCGCAAACGGCAAGCCGCACATCGGGCATATCATCACCCGCGCGGTAAAGGACTTAATCCCTCGTTACAAAACCATGAAGGGGTATAAGGTACTCAGAAAGGCCGGCTGGGATACGCACGGTCTGCCCGTAGAACTGGAGGTAGAAAAGGCGCTGGGTCTGGATGGCAAGGACCAGATTGAGGGCTATGGTGTCGAGCCGTTCATCCAAAAATGTAAGGAAAGCGTATGGACATACGAGAAGGAATGGCGCGCGATGAGCGACCGCGTCGGCTTCTGGGCGGATATGGATCACCCCTATGTCACATACCATAATGAATATATCGAATCCGAATGGTGGGCATTGAAGCAAATCTGGGACAAGGGGCTCTTGTATAAGGGGCATAAGGTTGTTCCCTATTGCCCGCGCTGCGGCACGGCACTGTCCTCCCATGAGGTTGCACAGGGGTATAAGGATGTAAAGGAAACCTCCGC
>CAVHYX010000008.1:0-39389 GCA_963640305.1 Sodaliphilus sp.
CGTCTTTTCGCTTCGCAAAAATCGCTCCGCTGACTGAATTGACTATGGGTTGTGTGTTTTTTCTTACGCTATTCTATTTTCAAAGTTCACAGCACTTCCGCAGTGCAAGGATTATTTTAGCAAAGCTGTCCACTCTTGTCAAGCATAATTTTCAAACTTTTGCAAAACTTTTTTCAAGAGAAAACGAAAACCCGAAAAAAACCTGAAAACAAAGGCTTTCTCCGGGTCATCCCCCTATCTTGTTTCCTAGAAAATGACCTGCCGCAAAACCTCTGCGATGTTATCCGTAATCACCAGCGCCGCCTGTGCGTCATAGGGCGTTGCGGTTCGATTAATCAGCACAAGCCGATTTCCCCTATAATAATGCAGCAAGCCTGCCGCCGGATATACATTCAGGCTCGTCCCGCCAACAATCAACACATCCGCCTTACCGATATAATCCACTGCACGATAAAGCGTCTCCTGATTCAGCCCCTCCTCATACAGTACCACATCCGGACGCACAATACCGCCACAAACATCGCAGCGCGTGATGCCCCGCTCCGCCGTCACATATTCCAAAGCAAACTGCTTGCCGCATTGAACGCAGTAATTGCGATATAGCGTGCCGTGCAGCTCCAAAACATTTTTACTGCCCGCCTTTTGATGCAGGTCATCAATGTTCTGCGTAATCACCGCCTTCAACTTGCCCATCTGCTCCAGTCTCGCCAACGCCTTATGACAATCATTCGGCTCGGCATCGGGATAAAGCAGCGTCTCCTTATAATATTGAAAGAAAACCTCCGAATTTTTCTCAAAAAAGGTATGGCTGAGGATTTCCTCCGGCCGCACGCCATATGTATTGACCGCCCGAAAAATGCCGCTCTCGCTGCGAAAATCCGGAATTCCGCTTTCGGTAGATACCCCCGCACCTCCAAAAAACACAATATTATCGCTCTCGTCTATCCATTTTTTCAGCCGTTCCCATTTCTCATTCACAAAAACCCCTCCGTTCTCCAATGCTCCTCTTCCTTTTTCAAGTCTCGTCCGTTTCCTCCGTAGGCTCCGTCCTTTCGTATCGTACCACGGTATCCAGAATACGGTGCCCCTCCACGCGCTCCACCCGAATCTGCATCCCGTCCGTCTCCAGGGCAAACGCGCTGCCGTCCTCCGGAATATAACCCAATGTGCCGAAAATATATCCCCCAAAGGTATCGTATTCCTCCACAGGCAGGGAAATTTCCAAAGCCTCTGCCACATCATCCAGAGATGCACTGCCCATGATTTTCCATGTATGCACACCCATCTGCTCCAACTCCGCTTCGTCCGCATAAAGACCCCCGACCAAAAGCTCCAGCAGATCATGTAGGGTAATCACACCGCTCAATCCGCCATATTCATCCAACACCACGGCAAATTGCTTCCGCTCCTGCTTCATGTTCCGAAACAGCACATCCGCTTTCATGATTTCCGGCACAAAATACGGCTTTTCCACCGCCTGTGCCAGCACAATTTCCCTCGTTTGCTCCGGTAAACGGAAGTAACGCTTCGTATTCAAAACCCCGATAATATCATCCGTATCCTCTCCGTAAATCGGATAATAGGTATATCCGCTTTGCAGGATCGTCTCTTTCCACTTCTCCTCGGATTCCGCCAAGCCCAGCGCCGTCACATCGACGCGGTGCGTACAAATTTCCTCCACAGAGGTGTCGTCAAAGGCAAAAACATTCCGAATCCACTCCGTTTCCTCTGCGTCAATGGTTCCCTTTTCCTTGCCCGCCTCCAGCATCATATAGATTTCCTCCTCGGAAACCTCCTCCTTCTCATCCGTCGGGTCAATGCCAAACAGCTTCAAAACGCTGTTGGTTGAAACCGTAAGCAGCGCCACCAGAGGCGCAAACAATCGAGAAACGCCCGTCAGCATCCCGCTCATGCCCAAGGCAAGTCCCTCTGCCTTTTTCATCGCGACTCGCTTCGGCACCAGCTCCCCAAAAACTAAGTTAAAGTATGCCAAAATCAGGGTAATTAAAAAAACCGCAAAGGATTTCAAAACGCTTTCGGAAACGCCGACTCCCGTTTTCCGTATCACCTGCACCAAGGCACCCGCAAAGTTCTCCGCAGCAAATGCCGAGCCGAGCAAGCCTGCCAGCGTAATTGCCACCTGTATCGTAGATAAAAATTTCGTCGGCTGTGCCGTCAGCGCCGCCAACCGCTTCGCACGTGCGTCTCCGTCCCGCGCCATGCGCTCCAGCTTCGTATCATTCATAGAAATTACCGCAATCTCCGCGCTTGCGAAAACCGCATTCAATCCAATCAAAATCACCTGTAACAAAACAGGTCCCATATATTCCATTTTTCTTCTCTCCTATTCTCTGCTGCTCCGTCCAAAAAAACAAAAAAAGGCATACCCCGCCTTCCAAATGAAGCGAAGTATCCCCTTCCTCTATTTCCAATCGACATATTCAGTAAAGCAAGTTCGGGCTCCGTCCGCATCCATGCCGTTTTTCACACTCCTTCAAATCGTATGTATGCTATCATGCCATAAAATCTCCGTCACGTCAATAGCCTCCCCTCTTAAAAAACCGTTAAAAAATCAAAGAAATACGCCCGTGATGAAAATTTCCAGTCCAATAAAAATCAAAATAACGCCGCCCAAAATATTCGCGCATCCTGCCAGCCGTACGCCAACCTTCTTTCCGATCTGCAATCCGCAAAAGCAAATCACAAAGGTCACCGCAGCAATGATAAACGATGCCAAAAGCGCAAGAAGAACCGAATATTCCGCAATCGTAAAGCCAACCGAAAGCGCGTCAATCGAGGTCGCGATTCCCTGCACAAGCAAAGCGACAAAGCTCAGTGTGCCGCCACACTCCGCCTCCTCGCCTCCCGCAAGTCCTTCACGGAGCATTCCGCCCCCGATATAAAGCAAAAGCAGCAGTGCAATCCACGGAATCAGCTTTTCAAAGGCACGAAAATGATTGACAATCGTATGGATACAAACCCATCCCGTCATCGGCATCAATGCCTGAAAAAAAGCAAATACTCCCGCAATGCCGCACATCCGCCCCCGTTGCATATTCGGCTCATTCAATCCGTTCGCCAGAGACACGGAAAAAGCATCCATCGCCAGTCCAACCCCCAACAAAACGCTGTTGAAGAAAAACATAAAACCTATCGACAAAACAGTTCCTCCCATTCGTCCTCTCTAACGTAGCTCTCTCTATTTTTTCTCTCAAAGCCTTGCGTCATACAATGCGTCGCTTTTCGGCTGTGACAAAGGCAGTCGCTTTCCGTTCTTCCATATGTACCTGCCGCTCTCCGTCAGGTATCCGATTACTGCCGCCGTAATGCCCTCCTCTTGCAGCCGTTTCGCCAGCTTCTCTCCGTTTTCCGTCGCAATCACCATTGTACCGCTGGAAATCAGCTCCAACCAGTCAATGTGCATCGCCCGGCAGATTTTCTTCGTTTCCTCCCGTACAGGAATTTTGTCCACAAAAACCTCTGCACCCAGTCCGGAGCATTCCGCCATCTCCCAAACCGCGCCCAGAACGCCACCCTCCGTTGCATCGTGCATGGCGGTCGCACCAAAGGCAAGCGCAAGCTCGGATTCCCATTCAACCGAAAGCTGTGCCTGCATTTCCTGCGCATTGCGCAGCTCCTCCTCCGTCAGATACTGCCGCAAGGCCTCTTCCCATTCCCTTGCAAGAATGGCAGTGCCCTCCGTACCGGCCCATTTTGTCATAACAATATCCTGCCCCGCCACAGCACCGCCGGTCGAAAGAATCCTCCTGCCCCTCGTTTTTCCGATGACAGCCGCAGAAACAATCGGCTTCGCCACGGCATCCGTGACCTCCGTGTGGCCACCCAAAATTTCAATGCCACGCTGCTCTGCACCGTACAGCGCCCCTGCCATAATTTCCTCCAAAACGGCTTCCTCGCTTTCCGGCGGCAGCAGTACCGTCAAGAGTATCCCAATCGGCTCTGCTCCGGCAGAATAAACATCATTACAGTTGATTTGCACCGCCAGCCAGCCAATATCCTTCGCCGCCCCCGTGATGGGGTCTGCGGAAAGTACGCAAAATTCCCCGCCCGGGTCTATCGCCGAGCAATCCTCTCCCGTTGCGGGCCGCAAAACCACATCCTCCCGCTTGATTCTGCTGCTTTCCATAGGCTTCATGACGATCCTCTCCAAAACTTCGGGAGGAATCTTCCCGATTGCTAACATCCTCTTTCATCCTTTCCTTCATAAAAAGCCTCTGTCACAGACAGAGGCTTTTTATGCGTCCTTTTTCTCACAGAATACCTGTATCTGTCTCCACACTCTCCGTTGCTTCCTCTGTTACGGCAGGCTCCTCGGCAGGAGAAGCTTCCTCCTCCTGCTTTTTCGTTCCTACCGTAACCTCGTCCGCCGTCGCGCGGTAGGATGAGGAGCTAAACCACTCATTGCTGATTTGCTTGCCATCCTGATAAACCTTCTTCCGCACACTGACCTTGCAGCCGGTTCTGCCTTGAGAGGTAACGATTCTTTCGCCCTCCGGCAGCTCTGCGTCCTTCGTAACAATTTCTGCCGGCTTTGCAATCGTCCCCTCATACACCGTTTCAAATTCCACAGTTCTTCCCTTTTGGTGTATCTCGTGTCCGTAAAGATTCATCACCAGCTTGCCGCCGCTTGCGTAAGCCTCGATAAAAATGGGATATTCCGTATTATTCTTAAATTTCAAATCCTTATAGGTTCCCGCAATTGCGGCATCCCGTCCCAAGGGTACATAGCTCACGGTCATGGAATGAGGGAATCTCTCCACAACCTCAAGCTCCGCCAAAATAACCGCATTGTATAAGGTAGTCGTCACTTGGCAAACTCCGCCGGCCATGCCCTGCTCCACCTTACCATTCACATAAACACCTGCCGACTTATAGCCTCCCGCCGCCGTTTGGCTGCCAAGGCTCTCGTTTGCGGAAAAAATCTCGCCCGGCATCAGGATTGTTCCGTTAATATAGTTGCAGCCCACCACCAAATTATTATTCCTGTTTTTGTCGCTGTTTGTATAGGTCGTATAATATGTGCCGATTAAATCGGTAATCTTCGCGGTATCCTCCGACGTAATTTTCGGCTCTGTCACCTTCGCCACAATCTCCGCCGTGCCGCTTTTGCGCGTTTCCACAACCGCAGCAATCCGCTCTATGGTTTTCTCCCGATCCATCAAAAGACCGTCCTGCTCCTCGGAAACAACGAACGTACCGTTTTTGCGTACCACCGTGCTATCCTTGGCGTCACGATCAAACTCCTCCGCAATCGCCGCCAGCCTTTCCGAAAGCTTCGCATCGTCATAGCCGTAGTCCATCTCAATGTCCACGCCGTCCTTCAGCAGAGTCGCACCTGTACGAAAGCGTTCCTTCTCCGTGCCCTCTCTGCCTGTCAGATACGCCTGTTTTGCCGCTTCCTCTACGCGAAAGCCCGCACCGATTTCTTCAAAAGAGATGTCCCATTTCCGCTGCTCGTCTCCCTCGCCGTATTGCAGCGTCACGCTCTGTTCGGCAGCCGCCGTGCCGTATTTCTCCCGCAGCAGTTCCACAGCTTCCTCCTCGCTCAAGCCGGAAACATCCTCTCCATTGACGCGAACGCCCGGGTAAATGCCCTCCGTTGCCAAGAGCTCCGTCACCTGCTTTTTGTGCATCTGATAATATCCAAAGGCAGCCGCTGCCAGCACGACCAGTACGCCCGCAAGCAGCAAAAGCTTCTTTTTGCGTCCCGTCCCGTTTTCCATTTGCTCAATATTCTTTTCCGCCAAAACCCTCGCCCCCATTGCCCGGACGAGCACTCCGTCTGCGGAAGCTGTCCGTTTTTGACTGTTTTTATCAAAAAATACAACTTTTTTAATCATAGCGAAATATTCCACAAAATACAAGTCAAATCCCTTGAAAAAACCTTACATTTTTGTTACGATTTTCCGCCATCCACCGAAAAAAGTCTGCCGTTTAATAAAAGCTGCTGCCCAAAAACGGCACTGCCATGCTTAATGCCATGATAACCGCCAAAAGCAGCGCAATGATTGCTGCCGCCCTTCTTTTCATTTCCTGTCTGTTCTTCTGTTTCATTTTGACGCTCCCTTCCGGTTTGTCTGCTCCTGTCGGAACAGCACCTCCGCATCCAAGCCCATCTCCGTCAAAAAACGGGAGGGCTTTCCTTCCTTATCCTGTCGCCGCCGCATCGCGGAGAGATAGAGCTTTCTTGCGGCTCTGGTCATGGCGACATAAAACAGCCTGCGCTCCTCCGCAATATCCTCCGTATTTTTTTCGTGCGGCACAATTCCCTCCAGCAGGGAGGGTAAAAATACCGTATGAAATTCCAGCCCCTTCGCGCCATGCATCGTCAGTAGCGCTACGCCGGTTCGTTCCTTTCCTTTTTTGTGGCTTTGCTCCTGCATCTGCAAGCTCAGACTCTCCATCTGCTCCCGAAATGCCCGCGCATCTGCGCAATCCCTTGCCGTTTCTGTAATTTCATCCGCGACCTCCTGCAAAACCTGCGCGCTTGTTCTTCTATATGCAGCAAATTCCTCCAAATATTCATCATATCCAATCACCTTCCGAATATATCGCAGACTCTCATACGGCGTACGTCGGCGCAGCTGTGCCAAATCTGCGCGCAGACTCTCCAAATACTCCTCCTGCCACCCCTGCAAGGACGGACAGACAAACAGACTGCGCAGCAGCGTATACGGCATTCCCTCTGCTTCTGCCAGCAGATTCCTGCCGATATACCGCCTCGGCTTGTTCAAAATCTGCCGCAGTGCGCTATCCGAGTCCTCGTTTTCCGCAAGCAAAAGATACGCCAGCAAATCCTTTGCCACCCAATGCTCATAAAGATTACCGCTGTTGTCCCGCAGCTCGTAGGGAATCCCTCTTTTATATAATTCTCTCGCAAAGCCGCCGCCCTGCCAATTTGTGCGATAGATCACCGCCATCTGTGTCAGAGGTATTCCCTCCTCCGCCAAAGCGCCGATTTTATCAGCGATATATTTTGCCTCCTGCGCCATACTGTCCGCCAGAAAGAAGGTCACCCGATTATCACCCTCGCCCAGTCCCTGCATATGCTTTACGAAACGCTGTGCGTTATGGTCAATGACCCGCTCCGCCAGCGCAACAATACGTGCGGTAGAACGGTAATTGAGGTTTAACGTCACCCGCTTTGCCGTCGGATATAGCGTCGGAAACTGCAATAAAAAATCCGGTCTTGCGCCACGGAAGGCATAAATGCTCTGGTCATCATCCCCAACCACAAAAAGATTCCCATGCTGCTTTGCCAAAATCTGCAAGCACACAAACTGTGCTCGATTCACGTCCTGAAACTCATCCACCAGAATAAATTTATATTTTCTCTGCCAATACGCCCGTACTGACGCATCCTCCTGCAAAAGTCGACAGCAAAGCGTCAGCATATCGTCAAAATCTATTTTCTCCCGCCGTGTCTTATAGCCCTCATAGGCGCGATACATCTCACGAAATTCCTCCGCAGGAATTCCCGTCGGCGTAAAATCCTCCGGCTGCTCTAAGTTGCTGTTCATCAAGGATAGCTGTGCAAAAAACTGCGTCAGATATTCCTCAAAATCCGGAACATCCCATTCCCTTCCCTCCAAAAAACGCCGCATCACCCGTCTGCGCTCGTCCTCCTGCAAAATCCGCTCCACGCCCCAGCCGTACTTGCTGCGCAAAATACGGAAAAAGACGCTGTGGAAGGTACCGAAGGAAACCTGCGCCGCGCCTTGCATCCGAAGAAAACGCCCCTTCATCTCCTCTACCGCCGCCTTGGAATAGGTCAGAGCAAGGATTTCCTCCGGCCTTGCAAGCCCCCGCGCGATCAGGCGAAAAATACGGCAAAGCAATACCGTTGTTTTCCCGCTTCCGGGACCCGCCAGCACAAGCATCGGTCCCATCTCGTGGCAAACCGCCTTTCGTTGTGCCGGATTTAGCCTTTCTTCCACAGTCTCACCTCTTTTCCTTTTTTTGCTTCCTTTCTCTTCTCTCTGCTTTAGGCTTTGCTGCAAGACCTTTGGAGCTTCACCTCTAATACCTCCTCGACCCGATATTGCAGAAATAAGAACTTGTCTTTGTGAGATTTATAACCCGCAGAACTAGGGATATGGTTCTGCATATCGGGTTCCAAGGGGGTGACCCCCTTGGTAGGGGGTGGGGACAGAATCCCCAAGGTCTTGACTCTATTTGTGGCTATTGTATCACATCTTTCCGCCAAATGCCAAAGAAACACATTTTTCTGCCGCCTTAATAAAACCTTATGAAAGACCTAACCTCTTTTTCATTGCTAATTTGAAAAATCTGTATTAAAATGATGTTCGAGCATTGCAAATAAAAAAAGTAAAAGAACAGCTTTCCACTACCGGAAAGCATGGAGGTTTCTTATGAATATTGGCATATTTTCCGACACCTATTTTCCCCAGCTCAACGGCGTAGCAACATCCATCCGCACGCTGACCCATGCACTGCGGCAAAAGGGGCATACGGTGTATATTTTTACCCCTTCTGACCCCCGCTGCGAGGGTCAGCCCGAGGAAGAAGGAATTTTCCGCCTGCCCAGTCTCCCCGTATATTTTGTGCGGGATTATCGCGCCGGCTATATCTTCCCGCCGCATATCCTTAAAAAAATCAGTAAACTAAATCTGGATATTGTACATACCCAAACAGAATTCCCCTTAGGCTTCCTCGGAAAGCTGGTTTCCTCCACAGAGGGCATTCCTATGGTGCATACCTATCACACCATGTACGAGGATTATGTCCATTATATCGGCGGCGGTCATATCATCTCCAAGGGCATGGCGCGGGAATTCAGCAGCGCCTTCTGCAATACAGCAATGGCAGTGATTGCACCCACACGCAAAACAGAGCAGCTGCTCACCGGCTATGGTGTCAAAAAGCCGATTTCCATCATCCCCACCGGCATCGATACCTCTCACTTCCGCAAAGAAAATTTCGATACGGCAGAGATTCTCGCCCTGCGGGAATCCCTCGGCCTTACGGCAGATACCCCCGTCATCCTTTCTATCGGGCGTATCGCCAAGGAAAAAAGCATTGATGTTGTCATCTCCGCTTTACCTAAGCTGCTTGAAAAGCTGCCCAATGTTCAAATGCTCATTGTCGGCGAGGGCAACGAAATCGAAAATCTCGGTAAATTCGCAAATTCCCTCGGGGTCGGAGAGCACGTCCTCTTTACCGGCGGCAAGCCCTTTGCGGAAATCGGGAAATATTACCAGCTTGGCGACGTATTTTGCAGCGCCTCCGTCTCCGAAACGCAAGGATTGACCTTCGCCGAGGCAATGGCGGGTGGCGTCCCCGTAATTGCAAAAAAGGATGAATGTATCGAAAATATCATCACCGACGGTAAAACCGGTCTCCTCTTTGAAAATAACGAAGATCTTCCTGATCTGCTCTATCGCATTCTGACCGATAAAGCCCTTGCAAAAAGACTCTCCGCCGCCTCTATGCAGGCAATGGATGCCCTTTCCGTACAGAGCTTTGCGGATAGTGTGGAGCATCTCTATCAGTCCGTTTTGGCAGAGACGCCCCCCAAGCGTATCACCGTTCCCGCCCTTCCTCTCGTCATCGGCGTCAAGGCGGTAAAGGGTATCTCCAAACTCCCGGTCAGACTCTCCCGCTCCTCTCTGAAAAAAGCAGCACATCTGCTTTCCGCCTCCAAGGAAAAATAAATCCATGCGCAGGGTTTGCCTTGTCTCACTCTGCGCCTTTTCATTCTTCAAAAAAAATGCTTGACAAAACACCCCTCTTGCAGTATGATAGTTTATGTGCCAAATGAATATGTGAGTGTAGCTCAGCTGGATAGAGCGTCTGACTACGGATCAGAAGGTCGCGTGTTCGAATCATGTCACTCACGGAAAAGATAAAAGCGTATGTCCTCTCGGATGTACGCTTTTTTATGTAAAAACATCATAAAACAGGACGAAAAAAGGGACAGCCTTCGCTGTCCCTTCTCAAATATCGTGGGTTCTGAAAAAATCTCTTATTTGTCAACCTGAGGGGCAACATCGTCCATCCACTTCATCAGACCGCCCTTTTCCGCATTCTTATCCCAAACATACTTCTTGGTTTCGGAAGCGATTACGCCGCTCAAGCCAAGCAGTGCAACGATGTTGGGGAACGCCATGCAGGCATTCAGTGTATCCGCAACGTTCCAAACCACATCCAGTGCAGCTACACAGCCAACCAGAACAACGATTGTCCAAGCAACACGGAAAGGCTTGATTGCCTTTACGCCAACCAGATAAACCCATGCGCGCTCACCGTAGTAGGACCAGCCCAAAATGGTAGACCATGCAAAGGTAATCAGACCAAATGTCAAAATTGCGGGGCCAACAACAGGAATCGCGCCGAAGGCACCTGCTGTCAGGTTTGCGCCAACCAGACCCTGCATACCGGTGGGGTCTCTCAAAATAGCCGTAACCAGTACCAGAGATGTCATCAGGCAAACTACAATCGTATCCCAGAATACACCGGACATGGAAATCAACGCCTGTCTGGAGGGGTTTCTTGTAGCCGCGCAGGCATCAACGATAGGCGCAGAGCCCAGACCAGATTCATTCGTAAACAAACCGCGGGATACACCGGCACGGATGCAGGCGATCAGTGTTGCGCCCATGAAACCGCCGCCGACTGCCTGCGGGTTGAATGCGCCCTTAATGATAACAGCGAAAGCATCGCCGATATATGCACCGTTGATAAACAGAATAACCAGACAACCAAGGATGTACAAACCTGCCATCAAAGGAATCAGCTTTTCGCAAACCTTGGAGATAGACTGTACGCCGCCCAGAATAACCAGACCGGTAATCACCATCAGCACAATACCCGTGATCACCTTGGGAACACCAAAGGTGCCCTGTACGGATTCCGCGATAGAGTTGCCCTGTGTCATATTACCGATACCGAAGCAGGCAAATGCTGTAAACAGTGCAAACAAAACGCCCAGCCATTTCTGACCCAAGCCTCTTTCCAGTGCATACATGGGGCCGCCGATAAAGGAGCCATCCTTTGCCTTTACACGGTATTTTACTGCCAGTGTTGCCTCACCAAACTTAGTAGCCATACCCAAAAGCCCTGTAAACCACAGCCAAAAAACTGCGCCGGGGCCGCCTGTGCCGACTGCCGTGGCAACACCAACGATGTTACCTGTACCAATGGTTGCCGCAAGTGCGGTTGCCAGTGCACCGAAGCCGGATACATCGCCGGATGCCTCGCTGTCGGGCGTTACGGATAATTTAATGGCCGTAAAGGTCTTTCTCTGAATCACGCCTGTTCTGATGGTCAGAATAATGTGTGTACCAATCAGCAGAACCAGCATGACAGGACCCCATACGAAGCCATTGATTGTTGTTACAACATTGTTGAAAGCTTCCATTTTGTTCCCTCCCTGTGGAATAATTGAATCATGCAAAATAATGTAAATAAGTATGATAAAAAAGTATCATTGCATGCCTTGAATTTTGATTCATTTTTTCTGTGTAAAAGCATCCCCCGTCCCCACGAAAAAACAGAAAACGCCTCAAAAAACGCTCAAAAAAACAAACTGCAAATTTCAAGACCCTGCTTTTATTTTACTGCATCTTCTGCGAAAAACAAGCACTTTTTTCAATAGTTCGCATGGCAATTTCTTCTTTCTATATGCATAATACCCATATAACACAACTAATTTTGCAAATTTATTTTGCATATTTACTCGGTATAAAGAAAGTGTAAAGGGAAACTGCCTGATTCCAAAACAAGACAGTTTGCTAGAAAGCAACGCCATTCGTCCGCAGTTATCTCTTGCAAACTGCACAAAAATAATGCATTTTATTCCAATTTATTACATTTTTTCATTCCTCTTACATTTTCAATTTTTTTCCAATTTTAATTTTGTGCAATATAAACAAGAGATTATCTTCCATAAATTGATTAAGATGTAATTTTATTCCATATTTTGCATTATTTTTTTAATTTAGATAAAATTTATTTTATTTTTTGGCGCACACAAAAAAAGGAGACTCTTAAAATTAAAGCCTCCTTGAGTCATTTTTTTCGTTACAAAAACAACAATATCTTTCTTTTTATTTCATCTGCTCCAGAAAATCCACCATAGCATCCAAAGCATGACCCTCGTATTCCTCCGCCGCGCCACGGTCGCACTTCGCCGCAAGCACAGGGTCAAGCGGCAGCTTGCAAACTACAGGAATGTGGTGCTTTGCCGCAATCGTTTCTATGCGGCTTTCCCCAAAAATATGGTGGATGCTGCCGCAGTCAGGGCAACGGAAATAGGACATATTCTCCACAACGCCCAAAATAGGTACGTGCATCATCTCCGCCATTTTCACCGCCTTGTCCACAATCATGCCAACCAACTCCTGTGGAGAGGTCACAATGATAATACCGTCAATGGCAATGGATTGAAATACCGTCAGCGGGACATCCCCTGTACCGGGCGGCATATCAATAAACATATAATCCACATCGCCCCAAACAACATCCTTCCAGAATTGCTTCACCGTTTCCGCAATCACAGGTCCCCTCCACACAACAGGATCCGTGTCGTTATCCAGTAAAAGATTCACGGACATCATGGCAATTCCATGCTTGGATGCGCAGGGCAACATCCCAAGCCACGTGCCGTATGCCTTCTCAATCACGCCAAAAGCCTTTGGAATGGAAGGCCCCGTAATATCCGCATCCAAAATCGCCGTTTTTTTCCCACGTCTGTTCGTCAGTACCGCCATGGTAGAGGTCACCATGGATTTTCCGACGCCGCCCTTCCCGCTGACAACCGCGATTACCTTTTTAATATGGCTGTGTTCGTTGGGCGGAACCAAAAAATCCGCCGGCTTTCTGCTGCCGCAATCGGAAGAACAACTTCCGCAGTTATGAGAACAATTTTCACCCATCCAATTTCATCTCCTAAAATATTTCGTTTTTCCTCTTTACTTTTTCCCTGTCTCGTGCCCGTAATTCTTCAAAATCAGCCCGATGACCATGATGACCGCAAACATCAACAGATAATACACCACCGCCTGCCGCAGAGAAATCACTGCCGCAAGCACCATAAAGCAGCTTGCAAAAATGCCAAAAAGCGGCACAATCAGGCGATGAAACAGGCTCATTTCCTTTTCTTTTTTCATCTGCATCACAAAAATGGGAATATACATCGCATAAATGGTGACAATCGGCAGCTCTGAGCTGTCAAAACAGAAGGGACCGAACCAAGGGGTCGGCGCCAGATTCGCACCGTAAAAATAAGTCAGCCAAAGCATCGCCATCATCATCCCAATCAGAGCAGAGTTTGTCGGCATCTTCGTCACCGCATCCACCACCTTAAATACCTGCGGCATAGGGCCCTCGTCCCTTGCACCCATGGCGTAAAACGCTCTGGTACACGCCATCATCAAGCCGTTGAGCGTACCCAAACAGGAAATTACAACAAAGATAAACAGCAGTGTACCGCCGAATTGCGTAAATACCGTTTCAAATGCAATTTTCGCACCGGTTTCGCCGCCTGCCATCATCACCTCGTTTTCCACTGCACCCGCCAAGCCGATGTAATAGAAAATATAAACCAACACCACAAAGGCAGAACCAAAAATCAAGGCCTTCGGTAAATTCTTTTTCGCATCCCGAAGCTCCGCGTTGATGGAGGTCGCGCAAATCCAACCTTCATACGCAAAGCAGGTGCCGACCACCGCCGTAAACAGCGGATTGCCGTCAGTTAGTGTGTGTACTGTCGTTGTCGTAAAATTCTGCACCAAAATGCCGTTCTTCAGTCCAAAAATCGTACCGAAAATCGCCATCAAAAACAGGGGAATCAGCTTTGTTGCCGTTGTCGTAATCTGCAATTTCCCCGCCAGCTTCGGTGCCAGCGCGTTGACAACATAGCTCCCCGCCAAAAACAAGCCGGAAATCGTCATAACCTGCGGCCCCACAATATCCCAGCCCATCAAAACGCCGAAATACCGTGCCGCCACCCAAGCTACGACCGATGTCATGGCAGGAAAATAAATCACCGCCGCAAACCACGCAAACAAATACGCATATCCGGGGCCAACCAGCACCTCCGCATAATCGACAACGCCGCTGACCCTCTCGTGCTTGGTTGCCATCAGCGCAAAATTATACGCGCAGATGACCATAACCATGCCGCCCAAAAACCACGACAATATCCCCAGTGACAAATCACCATTCGTTGCCGTCAATACCTTTTCCGCCTTAAAAAACACACCGCTGCCGATGACAATGCCGACAACCATGGCGATGGCTGTAAGCAGTCCATATCTTTTTTCCAATCCCTCGTTCATATTCTATCCCTCTCCGCTTCTATACGAAATATATCGCCGCATTTATGCGTTACACTATCAAAGTAACATTTTTTCCGCAAAAAAGCAACCACAGAGGGAAAAACTCTATGTTTTTTTTGCCGTAATTCCGCTCCTTATCGTAAAAAGAGCCGCAGTACCCATTTTTGTATCCGGTGATACGGCGCATATCGTAGCGGCAAATCCACCCAAGTCGGCTGAGAAATCACGCTTTTTTCGTGACTGAAGGTATCAAAGCTTTTCCTTCCGTGATAGCTTCCCATGCCGCTTTCGCCCACACCACCAAAACCCATTCGGCTCGATGCCAAATGAATGGCCGTATCGTTGATGCAGCCGCCGCCAAAGGAAATTCTCTCTAAAAATCGTTTTACAACCGCCCTGTTTTCAGTAAATAAATAAAACGCCAGCGGTTTTTCTCTCCCGCAAATAAAGCGTTCCGCCGCCGCCATGCTCTCCACTGTCAGAATCGGAAAAATCGGGCCAAAAATTTCCTCCTGCATCACAGCGTCCGCCGCCGTCACACCATCCAGAATCGTCGGCTGCATCTGTAAGGTGTCCTCACTCCATCCACCGCCAAATACTACCTTCTCCGGGTCAAGCAAGCCCTTTATCCGTTCCAAATGCGCACGATTGATGATGCGGCCATAATTGCCGTTCTCCGTCGCATCCGTCCCATACATCCGCACAATCCACTTTTTCAGTGCTCGCAGGAATTCCTCCTTTACGCAGCGCTCCACCAAGATGTAATCCGGCGCCACACAGGTCTGTCCGCTGTTTAGGAGCTTGCCGAAAACGATTCTCTTCGCCGCTAGGTCTATCCTTGCCGTTTTTTCAACAATGCAGGGGCTTTTCCCTCCCAATTCCAGCGTCACAGGTGTCAGGTGCTCGGCAGCTCTTGCCATAACCTCCCGCCCCGCCGCCATGCCGCCGGTAAAGAAGATATAATCAAATCTCTGTCGTAGCAATGCACGGCTTTCCTCTGTCCCGCCCTCGATTGCGGTAACATAGGCTGCAGGAAAACATTCTCCAAGAAGCTTGTAAATCACCGCAGAGGTCGCAGGTGCATCCGCAGAAGGCTTCACCACAACGCAGTTCCCCGCAGCAATCGCTCCAATAAGCGGCAGCATCGTCAACAAAAAAGGATAATTCCATGGGGATAAAATCAGCACCACGCCGTAGGGCTCCTTCCTGCAAAAGCAAGCCGCAGGAAATTGTGCCGGGGAGCTTGGAATATGTCGTTTTGCCGCCCAGCGTGCAAAATTCCTCCGCACAAAGCGCAACTCTGAAAGAATCAGTCCCACCTCGCAGAGATAAGCCTCCGTTTCGGATTTATTCAAATCCGCCCGCAGTGCCGCATAAATTTCCGCTTCGTTCCTGTGAATGGCTTGCTCCAGCTGCTTCAGCGCCTCTCTGCGAAAGGGGAGCGCAAGCGTTCTCCCGCTTTGAAAAAATTCCCTTGCCTTTCTCGGATTCCATTCCATGCCGTTCCTCTCCCTTCTGTCTATGCCGCTGATTTATGTTTCCCTTCTTTTTTGTAGTCTATCATACCCGCAAAAACAGATGCAAGCACAAAAAGACCCCTGCAAAGAAGCCTGCGGGGGGCGTGCTGTATTTCTCTTGGAAAACTAGAATCCCTATAAAACAGGGGTTTTAATCTACTTTGTGTGCTACAAGTGTGTTATGAAAGAACACGTTCCACCATTTTTAAACACTGCAAACCTCCCTTATTATATATGCTTTTTTCATCTTAAAAAGCCCCTTTTTTTATTTTCGCGGATATTTCTGGTACTTAGCAGGGCGACTCATGCATCGTATTCAGACCCCCTCCCTCATTGATACAGCAGGACAAATGAAAAAGACTATGCGTATTTGCATAGCCTTAATCTCTATCATCTTGCTTTCAATTCTCTTTTGTATTTATAATATGTATTCCTTGCCAAACCTACTAATTTCATGCACTCTACATCAGGCAAGGTGCCGCTGAAATCCTTACTATGTTTCTGAATGATTTCCTTTGCCTGTAAGGCTTTCTTTGTTTCTCTAAAGCCATTGCCTGCCGTGGTCCCAGCCTTGCGACCGATCTGTTTTCCTGTTGCCTGTACCTTTCTTACACCCTCGCTCGTGCGTTGATGCAGATAATCAACCTCCGCCTGTGCTGTTTCAAATGCAATCTCTATCTGCCGCTTTGCCAGTATCATAAGATATTCATTCACCCCATGCAGAATACAGTCAATGTCTGTCCCTGTCATAGCAACTTTAGACTGCAAAGCCTGTCTGAAATTATCAGTATCTATATGCCGCTCTTTCAGGAAAACCAATCGAACCCCCATATCATACAGCATTTTGTAATTCTCAAACCCCTCTGCTGCATTTCTGCTCATTCTGGATACTTCATCAAACACAATCGTTATTTCTGTTCCCTTTGATACCTCCTGCTTAACATGCTCAATCAGCTTATTCCACTTTGGACGGTCTATAGTAGTCCCTGTATATTCTTCCGTAATAATAACCGCATCCGGATATTCTCGCTTGATATTATCAATCTGTCTGCCTATATTTTGTTTCATCGTTGATATTCTGGCATAGCCATATATGATCATCATTATCCCCCTCAATAGTATTATTTTATACGTATGGATAAAATAAGCCAATTTTACAAAGAAATTATTGATTTAATATATAAATTTGATGATGTGCGCCGCTTGAGGGCGATTCGCGCATATCTCATAGCGTTGTTAGGATGATAAAAAGAAAGTCAATGGATTGCTCGATATATGTTTTTTAAGTACTTTATTAAAAGAATGAAATTATACCCTGCATCTTATCGGTGCAGGGCTTTTTCTTACTTGGAACCAAAAAGATGTAGATACCCCCACAACACAGTTGAAAAGACCGCTACTCTCCTACTTTGAGCAACGGTCTTTTTTATGTACTTGCAGGCATTTAACCCATGATTTATTTAATACTCTAATCCAGCAGCTTTATATACAGATTTCAAAAATTTTTCAACATCTTCAAGGATCCATAAATAATTGAATAGATCATTGTAGCTTCCCCATTCATAGAGATCATTTGATAAATAATTCATTACCCTATAGCCTCTATAGCGGTTACCTCTATAATCAGTCACAACCGCTCCGTTATACAAATAATGTTGAAAGCCTTTCTCAACTCTGTATCCTACATCAAAGGCTCTTTTCCTGATCGTTGCTAAAGTATATTTTGTCACGGAACATACCTCCTTGTAATTTCAAATCACAATACCAAAAATTTTTCAGTAGGAAATATGTTGTATTGTTTTAGTATATAATGTTTTTCGCCTGCTGCACATTCTGCATTTATCCACCAAAACTGCAGACTATCCCGTAATCCGCATTTTATCGGCATTTTCCAAATTTGTCAATCAAATTTGTGTGCTACGTGTGTGCTACCACAAAAAATTTATCAAAATTCTCAAAAATTCTGTAAAACCCAGATATGAAAAAATCCCCAAAACACAAGGTTTTGAGGATTTCTGTAATTGCTTTCGGATACTCCTGATTATCTCTTGCTGAACTGCGGTGCACGACGTGCAGCTTTGAGACCGGGTTTCTTTCTCTCTTTCATACGAGGGTCTCTTGTCAGGAAACCTGCTTTCTTCAGGGAAGGTCTGTAATCGCCGTCTGCCTGAAGCAATGCTCTGGAAATACCGTGTCTGATTGCGCCCGCCTGACCGGTGAAGCCACCACCGCAAACATTTACCAAAACGTCAAATTTTGTTGCTGTCTCAGTCAACTCCAAGGGCTGACGCACAATCAGCTTCAATGTTTCCAAACCAAAGTACTGGTCAATATCTCTTTTATTGATTGTAATTTTGCCGTTGCCGGGTACAAGGTATACTCTGGCTACGGAAGATTTTCTTCTGCCTGTGCCGTAATATCTAGCTGCTGCCATTATGCTTTCCTCCTTCGATTAGAATTTGAATTCCAGTGTTTCGGGTTTCTGTGCTGCATGAGGGTGTTCCGCGCCTGCATAAACGTGCAGCTTGCCAAACATCCTTCTGCCCAGAGCGTTTTTGGGAAGCATACCTTTTACAGCGTGCTCAATAACTCTTTCAGGGTGTGTTTCCAGCATTTTGTCCAGTCTGGTTTCCTTCAACCCACCTGTCCAGCCGGAATGGTGGCGATACATCTTCTGCTCCAGCTTTCTACCTGTCACAGCTACCTTTTCCGCATTCACAATGATAACATAGTCGCCCATGTCTACATTAGGCGCGTATTGCGGTTTGTTTTTCCCTCTCAGGATAGATGCAACTTCGGAAGCCAAGCGTCCCAGCGTTACGCCCTCTGCATCGATTACATACCACTTCTTCACGATGTCAGCTTCCTTTGCGATGTAAGTCGTTCTCATGGTTTTTACCTCCTGTCATAATATTTTCGTTTGACCCGTTGACTTCGCCGCACCGCAGGAACGGATACGGTCGATCTCCATTATGCGAACAAAAGTCTCCCTCGCATAACTTATTGGATCCCACCTTGAGAAACATATATTCAAAGTCGTTTCCGACCTCAAATTCATAGTCACAGCTCCTATATTATAATCTTCCATACGCCCCCTGTCAAGGGCTTTCCTATCAATTTTCCGCCTTTTGTGGGCATTCCGTTTCATAAAAAATCTCCAAAAGCGTCAGGCCCTGCGGCTCTGCGGTCTGCCCTGCGGCACGACGATCCTTCCCTGCAATGATTTTCGCCACATCCTCAGGCTCCAGCCTGCCCAGTCCAACCGCAAGCAGCGTCCCCGCCAGAATCCGCACCATGTGATAAAGAAAGCCGTCTCCCGTCACAAGGATACGCACACAGTCCCCCTCTTTTTCCACATGACAATCAAAAACCGTCCGTACCGTAGCCGAAACCTGCGCCCCCGCAGCACAAAACGCCGCAAAGTCATGTGTCCCGAGAACTGCCTTTGCTCCCTCGTGCATCCGCTCCACATCCATCGTCTTCTGTACATAAGCGGAATACAGCCGCTCCTTTGGATTTTGCACAGGTGCGTTCCAAAAGCGATATTCATATGTCTTCTTCACGCAGTCAAACCGAGGATGAAAGCTCGGTGCGACCTCCTCTGCCCGCGTCACTACAATATCCACAGGCAAAAAGGGCCGAATCGCCAAAGGGATTTTCTCCGTCGGGATGCTCGTTTCCACATCCACTATCGCGCGTTGTCCCAAAGCGTGTACGCCTGCGTCCGTCCTGCTTGCACCAACGCACTCCAATACGGGGTCACAAAACAGGCACCGCAACGCTTTTGTCAACTCCCCCTCCACTGTAACAACTGCTTCGTCCTTCTGCTTCTGCCAGCCGGAATACCGCGTTCCATCATATGCGATTGTCAGTAAGATTCGCTTCACACTAAGGCCTCCTCTATGCCCAAGGCAAAAATGCCCATAAAATCGCAAACAACATCGCAGGCAGCAAATTTGCCACCTTCACCCTCTTGCCCCAAACCAGATTCAAGCCCACGCAGAAAATCAGTACCGAGCCGACAAAGGAAAGATTCGCCAACGCAGCCTCCGTCATCAAAGGCTCAATCAGCCGCGCTAAAAGCGTCAATACCCCCTGAAAAATCCCAACGGGAATCGCCGAAAAAATGCAGCCCTTCCCCATAGAAGCCGTCATCACAAAAATAATAATCATATCCAGAATCGCTTTTGCCGCCAAAATGCTGTAATCGCCGGAAATCCCATCCCGAATCGCGCCGACCACAGCCATCGCACCAATGCAAACCGTCAGTGATGCCGTAACAAAGGCATCCACAAAGGCATGATCCCCGCTGCTGCCGGTTTTCTGCTTCAGCCAGATACCAAAATGCTCCATCTTCTCCTCAATATTCATCCATTCGCCCACCAATGCACCCACTGCCATGGTAAGAATCAACATCATGGAGCCACCGCTCGTAAGCCCTCCGTCCGTAATCGAGAGCATCTTCTCCATCGTGCCGCTGATTCCCAACATCAAAACGCAGATGCCGACCGCCATCATCAAAATATCCTGATACCGCACCTTCACACTGCGTCCCAGAAACATCCCCAGTAAGCCGCCAAGCAAAATCGCTCCCATATTGATGAGCGTTCCCAAACCAATCATGAATTCTCTCCTTCTCCGTATATCCGCAAAAGCACCCTCCGCCAAGAGAGTGCTTTCCTTTTTTTCAAAAAAGATACGGCATCGTATTTGCCGCAAAACGCAGTCCAATCAAAATCACCGTATACCCCGCAGCAATGGCAGCCGCGCGATAATCACTGCCCTTCATCGTCATCACATTCATTCTGGTTCTGTGCTCGTCTCCATGGTAGCATCTTGCCTCCATCGCCATCGCCAGTTCCTCCGCTCTGCGAAAGGCAGAGATAAACAGCGGCACCAAAATCGGAATCAGGGATTTTGCCTTCTGTATCAGATTTCCCGTATCGAAATCCGCTCCTCTTGCCTGCTGCGCCTTTATAATTTTGTCTGTCTCATCCAAAATCGTCGGAATAAAGCGCAACGCAATCGTCATCATCATGGCAATCTCATGTGCCGGTACACCGATTTTTTTGAATGGCTTCAAAATATATTCAATGGCATCCGTCAGTTGGATAGGCGTTGTCGTCAGCGTCAAAAGCGAGGAGCCGATGATTAAAAGAATCAGCCGCACACACATCTTAACAGCCAAAAGCAACCCCTCCATGGTGATCCGCAAAACGCCGACCCTAAGCAGCACATTCTCTCCTGGCGTCATAAATAAATTGATAATAACCGTAAAAAGAATGATGATGAAAATGCTTTTTAAGCCCCGCGTCATAAATCGAATCGGTACCTTGGAAGCCCTGATGGTCAAGCCCATGCAAGCAATCACAAATGCGTATCCCATAAAGGTATTCACCAAAAACAAGGTGACAATAAAAACGAAGGTAATCATCAGCTTCAGCCTTGCGTCCATGCGATGAATCGACGAAACCGCAGGATAATACTGACCGATTGTAATATCTCTAATCATACTCTCACCTGCTTTATCCATTTCAGCAAGGCATCCCTCGCCTCTTCTACCGTATAAATATCCGTCGGCACATCGTATCCCTTTTCCCGCAGTCTTGCGAAAACATAGCTGATTTGCGGTGCCGCCAAGCCCATCTGCTCCAGCTCCATCGGATGCGAGAAAATCTCCCCCGGTGTCCCCGACATGGCAACCCGCCCCTTGTGCATCACAATGATGCGGTCTGTCAGCTTCGCAACGTCCTCCATGCTGTGGCTCACCAGAATCACCGTGATTCCTCTCTCCCTATGCAGCTTGCGGATGGCAGCCAAAATCTCGTCCCGCCCTCTGGGGTCAAGCCCCGCCGTGGGCTCGTCCAAAATCAGCACCTCCGGATTCATCGCCAAAACCCCCGCGATTGCCACACGGCGTTTCTGTCCACCGGAAAGCTCAAAGGGAGATTTTTCATAAAACTCCGTACCAATCCCCACCAGATCCAACGCCGCAACCACGCTCTCATGGATTTCCTCCCGGGAAAGCCCCAGATTCGTCGGACCAAAAGCAACATCCCGATAAATCGTTGTTTCAAAAAGCTGATATTCTGGATATTGAAACGCCAGACCAATCCGTCTGCGTACCTCCTTCAGCTTCGTTTTATCCCGATAGATATTTTCGCCGTCCAAAAGAATTTCTCCCCGCGTCGGCAAAAGGATTCCGTTCAAATGCTGGATAAGCGTGGATTTTCCCGAACCGGTATGCCCGATTAAACCAACAAATTCGCCGTTTTGGAGCTCCAGCGTCACATCGTCCAGGGCAACCTTCTCAAAGGTCGTCCCCTCATTATAAATATGCGTCAAATGGTTTATTTGCATAGACATAGCGCACCTACCATTTCTTCGACCGTCAAAATATCCGCAGGCAGGTCGATACCCTCCTTGCGGAGCAGGTCTGCCACCTCAGTCACCTGCGGCACATCCAGTCCGTAATGCTTTAATTTCTCCACCTGTACAAAAATCTCCCGCGGTGTCCCCTCCATCACAAGGTCACCGTCATCTATCACATAAACACGATCCCCGCGCACTGCCTCGTCCATGTAGTGCGTAATCAGGATAATCGTAATGCCCTCCTCCCGATGCAGGCGTTCAATCGTCTCCAAAACATCCCTGCGTCCAATCGGGTCAAGCATCGCCGTAGGCTCGTCCAAAACAATGCAGTCCGGCTTCATTGCCAAAACGCCCGCAATCGCGATTCTCTGCTTCTGTCCGCCGGAAAGCTTCGAGGGCGTGTATGTTGCAAATTCTCCCATCTGCACTGCCGCCAATGCCTTGTCAACTCGCAAACGGATTTCCGCAGATGGTACGCCCATGTTCTCCGGACCAAACGCAATGTCTTCCTCCACAACCGTTGCCACAAGCTGGTTGTCCGGATTCTGGAAAACCATCCCCGCCGTCTGTCGAATCTCCCAGACAAGTCCTTCGTCCCGTGTATTCATGCCCTTCACCCAAAGCGTGCCACCCGTAGGCTGTAGCAGGGCATTAATATGCTTCGCAAATGTGGATTTCCCGGAGCCGTTATGCCCCAAAACCACCACAAACTCTCCCTTTGCAATCTTGATATCCACGCCCTTCAGCGCTTCCACCCGCTGTTCCTCCGTGCCGTGGTCCGTCTCCATCACCTTCGTATAGGCGTATGTCAGACCTTCAGCCTTCACCATTTTCATCGTTTCACCTTTTTCTCGGGTATTCCCCCTGTAGTCTATGGCAATCCATGCTCACAGCTATGAGTAATGATACGGTTTTTTTACCGAAAAGTCAATAGAAACCCCCGATTTCCCCTTCAGCCACCTGCTATCTCATCAAAAAAGCGCAAAAAAGAGTGAAACCCCTTCTCTCAGGATTTCACTCTCGTTTCGTTCGGAATCAATGCAATTAAACCAATTCCAAGAAAACCTCCATTGCCCCGTCGCCTTTTCTTGCGCCCAGCTTCACAATTCTTGTGTAGCCGCCGTTTCTGCCGGCATACTTCGGTGCAATTTCGTCAAACATCTTTGCTGCCATATCCACTTTCTTCTTGTTCTTTCTGAGTGCCTTGCCGTCAGCAGGAACCTCTGTCACGGGATACAGATAAGCAAGAATCGCTCTTCTTGCAGCCAGTCTGGATGCTTTATCCTTCTTAATGGTCTTCTGAACCTCGTCATAAACGGTTACCTTCTTGCCGTTTACAACCTCCTTCACGCGCTTGCCGTTTGCGTCCTTCTTTGCAACCTTTGCGCTGACCGTAACCTCCTCAAAGTTATCCTTTTCCTTCACCGCAAGCGTAATCAGCTTTTCAGCAATTCTTCTGACTTCCTTCGCTCTTGTCTCTGTTGTTTTGATTTTGCCGTGATACAACAGATTCGTTACCTGATTTCTCAGCAGAGCCTTTCTCTGCGGTGTTGTTTTGCCAAGTTTTCTATAACCGGATGCATGCATGGTTAAATCCTCCTCATGGATACCCGTCCGACTGAACCCGTCCCACCGCTCATCGGTCTTATGTGGAATCGTAATCGGGCGGTCAAATAAATAGTAACCGACGAAATTTATTCGTCACTGGGCTTCAGGGAAAGTCCCAACTCCGCCATCTTATTCAGTACCTCCTCCAAGGACTTACGCCCCAGATTTCGTACCTTCATCATCTCGTCCTCTGTCTTGTTTGCCAAATCCTCAACCGTGTTGATGCCGGCGCGCTTCAGGCAGTTATAGGAACGAACGGAAAGATCCAGCTCCTCAATGCTCATCTCCAGAACCTTCTCCTTTTTACCTTCTTCCTTTTCCACCATAATCGACGCATCCTTCGCATGATCGGACAGGTCAATAAACAGATTCAAATGCTCATTCAAAATCTTCGCACCATAGCTGACAGCGTCATCCGGCGCGATGGTTCCATTCGTCCAAACCTCCAAAGACAACTTGTCGTAGTCCGTAATCTGACCGACACGAGTATCCTCCACCAAGAAATTCACTCTCGTCACCGGTGTAAAAATACTGTCTACCGGAAGCATTCCGATTGGCTGATCGTCTCTCTTGTTCTTGTCCGCACCAACATACCCACGACCCTTATTGATTGTGATTTCCATATAAAGCCTACTACCTGCGCCGCCGGAGAGTGTTGCAATGTGATGCTCGGGGTTTAATATCTCAACATCACTGTCGCATTTAATATCGGACCCCGTCACTTCGCCTTCGCCCTCCTTATCAATGTAGGCAATCTTCGGCTCGTCGCCTTCGCTGGTATTTTTGATCGCAAGACCTTTCAAATTCAGAATAATCTCCGTAACATCCTCTTTGACTCCGGGGATTACGCTGAACTCATGAAGTACACCATCAATTTTCACATTGCTTACTGCAACACCGGGCAGAGAGGACAGCAAAATTCTTCTCAGGGAATTCCCCAGAGTCGTGCCATAGCCTCTTTCCAGCGGTTCTACAACAAACCTCCCGTATGTGCCATCCGGTGCCATTTCAGCAATCTCAATGCGAGGTTTTTCAAATTCAAACACTCGTTCAAACCTCCCTTTTTTATGATAGAGTGCCGCAGGGCATATCGACCCCACGGCGTTGCCTTTGTCTTCTCTACACAATCAATGATTATTTGGAGTACAATTCTACGATCAGTGTTTCTTCAACAGGGACATCAATCTGCACTCTTGTGGGCTTCGCCAAAATCGTACCGCTCAGTGCATCATGGTTTGCGGAAAGCCATTCCGGAACGATTCTGCCGTCTGTTGCAGCCAAAACATCCTTATATCTCTGAATGGTTCTGTATTTTTCCTTTACTTCGACAACATCGCCAACCTTCACCTGGTAAGAAGGAATATCCACTGCCTTACCGTTTACGGTTACGTGCTTATGACGAACGATCTGTCTTGCTTCCTTTCTGGTTCTGCCGTAGCCCAGTCTGAACATAACATTGTCCAGTCTCATCTCCAAAAGCATCAGCAGGTTTTCGCCGGGGATACCTTCCTTCTTAGCAATCTTCTCTGCCTGTGCGTAGTATCCTCTGAATTGCTTCTCCAGTACGCCGTAGATGAATTTTGCTTTCTGCTTCTCCCTCATCTGCAAGCCGTATTCAGACATCTTCTTGTTCATTCTCTGGTTCTGTCTCTTCGATTTTTTATCAATACCCAGATAGATGGGATCCAGGTTTAAGGATCTGCATCTTTTCAATACGGGAACTCTATCTCTTGCCATTGATCTACACCTCCTGATATTCGATTATACTCTTCTGCGCTTGGGCGGTCTGCAACCGTTGTGAGGAACGGGTGTAACGTCCTTGATAAGTGTTACATCCAAACCTGCTGCCTGCAAAGCTCGGATTGCAGCCTCACGACCGCTGCCGGGGCCCTTAACAAAAACCTCAATGGTTCTCAGACCGTAGTCGGAAGCAGCCTTCGCAGCTGTATCTGCGGCCATCTGCGCTGCGTAGGGTGTGGATTTTCTGGAGCCTCTAAAGCCCAACTGACCAGCACTTGCCCAAGAAAGCGCATTGCCTGCTGCGTCAGTAATCGTAACAATGGTATTATTGAAAGTGGACTGGATATGCGCCTGTCCGCGTTCTACTTTTCTTCTATCACGGCGTCTGCGAGTCGTTGCCTTTTTCACAGTTTTCTTTGCCATTTGCCTCAAACCTCCTTATCGAAATATCAAATTATTTCTTCTTATTCGCAACAGTCTTTCTGGGACCTTTTCTCGTTCTTGCATTGGTTTTGGTTTTCTGACCTCTGACAGGCAGACCTCTTCTGTGACGGATGCCTCTGTAGCAACCAATCTCAATCAGACGCTTGATGTTCAGCGCAACCTCTCTGCGCAAATCACCCTCTACGGTCTGTGTTCTGTCAATGACCTCACGAATTCGGGATACCTCCTCGTCTGTCAGATCTCTGACTCTGGTATCCGGATTAACCTCTGCTTCCTTCAGAATGCGAACAGCGCTGGAGTGGCCAATGCCGTAAACATATGTCAAGCCGATTTCTACGCGTTTTTCTCTAGGTAAGTCTACACCAGCAATACGTGCCATGAATCTTGCACCTCCTGTAATTTTTCATGATAAGTTTTTAAAAAAATGTTTTTTTGCATAAAAACAGTGCGATACCCGTCGGGCATTACGAACAAAGGAATAAGACCGTCAGTCCTTGCCTTACGCGCCTACAAATCGGCGCCGCCTTTGCCATTAACTGTATGCTCCTCCCGGTATAGTTGACGGATTTATCAGTCCGGCTCTTTGGGGCTTTCCCCCCTGCAAGCCCATAATAAATGATCAGCCCTGTTTTTGTTTATGCTTGGGATTTTCACAAATAACCATTACTCGACCTTTTCTCTTGATGATTCTGCATTTCTCGCACATAGGCTTTACAGATGGTCTGACTTTCATTGTGATCGCTCCTTCCTTATTTTGCTCTCCAAATAATACGACCCTTCGTCAAATCATAAGGAGACATCTCAACTAACACTTTGTCCCCGGGCAGGATGCGGATGAAGTTCATACGCAGTTTGCCGGAAATGTGTGCCAAAATCTGGTGACCGTTTTCCAACTCCACCTGAAACATGGCATTGGGTAATTTTTCCAGTACGGTTCCTTCCACTTCGATTACATCATCTTTAGACAAGACCGGAAAACCTCCTTAAACTTTAAGCTTCTCATACCTGCTTTTGGTACTTCTTCAATGCCTTCCTGATTTCTGCATCCGAAAGATATGCCCCCGTCTGCAATTTTGCCGCCACTTCCTCCTCTACATAGAAAGTAGGCTGAATATGCAGCTTCTTCTTGCGCTTGGGCTTCTCAAGCCTACGGCGTTTCCCGTCTGCCAGAAAAAGATATTCGCCCTCTATCGCACAAATCATCTGCACATCACCCTGATCGTGACCGCATTTGGAATAAACCACTTGCCCGATCTGATATTCCAACGACATCCCCTCATTTTCCTTCGCATCATGCGAGAACTCTCGGCTTTCCGCTCGCAATCAGAACGGCTTGCTCCACAAAAAATATCCGCCTTCCTCAAATGCCGCAGGGCATCTGACCGCATAGGTACGCGAGTATTTTCATAAGCCTAACAAGTATACACTATTTTCCTTCAAACAGATACACTATTTTAGCTGTTACTATTTTTATAGTAATTCTCTTGGCTGTAGAAGCAAAAGCCCGGCAGGAACGCTTTCGTCCCTGCCAATGCTTCGCGTCCTTGTTCTGTTCTTATTTGTCCAGCCCTGCGATAATGTCCTTTGTAATGTCATCAATCGCCTTTGTGCCGTCTACCTCAAACAAAATGCCCTTCTTCTGATAGAAGTCTACCAAGGGCTCGCTCTGTTCATGGAAGGTAGCGATTCTCGCCTGTCCTGCTTCTACCGTGTCATCCTTCCGCTGTGTCAGTGCTGTGCCGCATTTGTCGCAAACCCCTGCAACCTTCGCAGGCAGGAACAGCTTGTTGTAGGTCGCGCCGCACTTCGGGCAGCTTTCTCTTGCTGTCAGTCTTTCCAGCATCACTGCGTCGGGTGCGCTGATATAAACCACATGATCCAGTTTTACCATTTCCTCCAGCTTCTCTGCCTGTACCACGGTACGGGGAAAACCATCCAGAATAAAGCCCTTCTTGCAATCGTCCTTTTTAATTCTTTCCTGCACGATTGCAATAATCAGTTCGTCCGAAACCAGTCCGCCCGCTGCCATAATGCTCTTTGCCTGATTGCCCAGCTCTGTGCCCTTTGCAACCTCTTCCCGCAACATATCGCCTGTGGAAATATGCGCGATACCATAATGCTCAACCAGTCTTGCAGCCTGCGTCCCTTTGCCTGCGGCGGGTGCGCCAATCAGTACCAATTTCATACCATTCCCTCTTTTCTCCATAAAACAAAAACAGTCTTTTTTGCCAAACTTTACTCGAAAAACCTCTGCATAGCACAAAACAACCCCTTGGGAAATGCCCGAAAGCATTTCCCAAGCGATTGCTGTTAATCGTTCAAAAATCCTTTGTAATGCCGCATCAAAAGCTGGCTCTCCAATGCCTTCACAATGTCCAGGCAAACACCAACCACGATGATTAGCGTCGTTCCGCCAAAGCCGACATTCACATTAAAGATCCATTGCAACACAACCGGCACCATTGCCAAAATCGCGTAGCTGATTGCACCAACCAGCGTAACCCTGTTTACAACTCTGGTAATATATGCGCTTGTGGGCTGTCCCGGTCTGATACCGGGGATAAAGCCGCCGTTCTTCTTCATGTTCATCGCAATCTCGTTCGGATTGATTACGATAGATGTGTAGAAATAGGTGAAGAAGAAAATCAAAATAATGTAAATCAGCGCACCGATGGGATGTGTCATATCCAAAACCTCTATCACCTTAGTAAAGAGTTCGCCCTTGTTCGGAACAAACATACCAATCTGTTGCGGGAACTGCAGCAGCGAAATTGCAAAGATGATAGAAATAACGCCGGAGGTATTTACCTTAATCGGCATCGTTGTGCTTCTGCCACTTGCCTGCTTTCTTCCCACCATTTTGGAGGAATATTGCACGGGCAGCCTTCTCTCGCCTGTATTGACGCAAACGATAAAGGCAAGCACAACAATCAGAATCAGCAGAATCGCCGCTACCTTTGCCACACCGGTCGCCCCGCTGCCAACAATCAGGTAGTACATCGTTGCCGCGCCCATAGGCAAGTTAGATACGATATTAATAAAGATAATCATAGAGGAACCGTTGCCAATTCCGCTTGCGGTAATCTGCTCTGCCAACCACATGACAAATGTGGAGCCGCATACCAGACAAAATACAGATGCTACATAAACCAAAGGACTATGCACCAAATACATATTGTGGTATGTGTAGGTCAAACCAATCCCCTGAATCAACGCCAAAACAACCGTCAAATATCTGCTGTAGGATTGCAGCTTCTTGCGTCCGTCCGGGCCTTCCTTGGAAAGCTGCTCAAACTTTGGAATTGCAATCGTCAAAAGCTGCATAATGATGGATGCGTTGATGTAGGGACCGATACCCATTGCAAAAATAGACCAGCTGGAGTTTGCACCCCCGGCGATGACACTGTAAAGTGTCCCCGCCATAGATGCATTCTCTCTCGCTGCAATCACGCCTGCAGTATCAATCCCCGGCAGGGCAATCTGCGTACCCAGTCTGACGATTGCAAAAATCATCAGTGTATACAACAGCTTGTTCCGAATTTCTTTCGTCTTCCAAGAGTTAACGAAAACCTTAAACAATCAAATCACCTCTGCTTTGCCGCCGGCTGCCTCAATTTTCTCTTGAGCTGTTTTGCTGAAATAGTTCACCTTAACTGTCAGCTTTCTCTCCAAATCGCCTTCGCCAAGGATCTTCACGCCGTCTCTCGGATTGCTGATTAGACCAACATTTCTCAAAGCATCAATGTCTACTACTGCATCGTTATCAAATACATTCAGCATGGAAACATTGATTGCAACGATTTCCTTGCTGTTTCTGCAAGTGAAGCCTCTCTTGGGAAGTCTTCTGTACAAAGGCATCTGACCGCCCTCAAAACCGCATTTGCCGCCTGTGCCGGAGCGCTGCCCCGCACCTTTATGACCTCTGCCGGCTGTCTTGCCATTGCCTGTCGCATGACCTCTGCCGCGTCTCCAGTTTTTCTCTCTGGAGCCCTCGGCGGGTCTAAGTTCGCATAAGTTCATTTTGGCACCTCCTGAAATCAAACCTCTTCAACTCGAACAAGGTGGTTAATCTGGCGAATCATGCCTCTGATTGCCGCGTTGTCCTGCTGAATTACGCTACTGTTTGTTTTGTTCAAGCCCAGTGCCTGAACCGTTCTTTTATGCTTGGGAATCGCACCGATTGTGGATTTCACCAGTGTAATTTTAATTTCAGCCATCTGTCTCATCCTCCTTAACCCAAGAGTTCTTCAACAGAAATCCCGCGCAATCTTGCAACCGCTTCGGGTGTTGTCGCTCTGGAAAGTCCCTCAATGGTCGCGCTTACAACATTGCGTTTGTTGTTGGAACCAAGGGATTTTGTTCTGATGTTGCGGATACCTGCCAGCTCCAAAACCGCACGTGCGGGACCGCCGGCAATAATACCGGTACCTTCGGGAGCCGGCATCAGCAGTACGCTTGCGCTGCCGTATGCACCCGTAACGCCGTGGTAAATGCTGTCTACTTCGTTTCTCTCGATTTTGATGATATTCTTCATCGCAGCTTCCTTCCCCTTGCGGATTGCATCAGGAATTTCAGCCGCCTTGCCCAGGCCGCAACCAACATGACCGTTGCCGTCGCCAACAACAACCAAAGCAGAGAATCTCATGGTACGACCACCTTTAACCGTCTTGGATACACGGTTGATGGTTACTACTTTATCTTGCAGATCTAAAGTGCTTGGATCGATTCTTTTCAACTTTCTTTCCTCCTTGCCTTAGAATTTCAGACCGGCTTCTCTGGCTGCTTCTGCCAGCGCCTGAACCTTACCCTGGTATACAAAACCGCCTCTGTCAAATACAACCTCCGTAATCCCCTTTTCGATTGCCTTCTTCGCAACCGCTTCGCCAACAGCAGCAGCCGCAGCTACCGTGTTTGTGTATTCAACCTTGCTTGCGATTTCAGCCTCCATCGTAGAAGCTGCCACCAGTGTATGCTGTGCAACGTCATCAATGATTTGTGCATACATATGTTTATTGGATCTGAACACTGCCAATCTGGGTCTGGCAGCTGTGCCTTTTACATGGTTGCGGATTCTGTAATGTCTCTTTACACGAGCCGCAGCACGATTTGGCTTATTGATCATAGCAATTTCACTCCGTTTCTTCAAAAATCAGTCACTTTCCGATATAAATATACCTTACGCCGTGCGCAGATTATTTCTTACCGGTCTTACCAACTTTCCGCCTAATATGCTCGTCAGCGTATTTGATACCCTTGCCTTTGTAGGGCTCAGGGGGTCTCTTTGTTCTGATTTCCGCAGCAAATTGACCGACCTTCTCCTTATCAATACCCTTAACAATAATCTTATTTGTACCGTCTACAACGGATTCGATTCCTGCGGGATCCTCCATCTCAACCGGATGAGAATAGCCCAAGGTCAATGTCAGCTTCTTGCCGGATTTCGCTGCTCTGTAACCAACACCGTTGATTTCCAGCACCTTCTCATATCCCTCCGTAACACCGATTACCATGTTGTGGATGAGTGTTCTCGTCAAGCCGTGTAATGCTCTATGCTTCTTCAGATCGCTGGGTCTTGTAACCACGATCTGTCCGTTCTCCATTGCGATGTTCATGTCTGCGGGTAATTTTCTTTCCAGTGTACCCTTAGGTCCCTTCACCGTGATGTGATTGCCTTCGCCAATCTTTACATCTACGCCGACAGGTACCGCTACGGGCAATTTACCGATTCTGGACATGGTCTGCACCTCCTAATATCTTTCTTGTCTCTTTCTTTTCTTACCAGATAAAAGCGATAACTTCGCCGCCCAGACCGGCTTTTCTTGCAGCCTTGTCTGTCATCAAGCCCTTGTCTGTGGAAATAATTGCCGTGCCAAGACCGCCCAAAACCTTAGGCAGCTCATCCTTCCCTGCAAATACTCTCAAACCGGGTTTGGAAATTCTCTTCAGCCCTGTGATAACTTTTACATTCTTATCTGCACCGTATTTCAGGCTGATACGCAGTGTGGATTTGATTCCGTCCTCAATCACTTCGTAGCCTTTTACAAAGCCTTCTGCCACCAAGATGTCCGCGATTGCTTTCTTCATTTTGGAAGAAGGAACATCTACTGTATCGTGTTTTGCAGTATTAGCATTTCTGATTCTTGTCAGCATATCTGCGATAGGGTCGCTCATAGACATTGTGAATTCCTCCTTTCAATTACCAGCTTGCTTTCTTTACGCCGGGAATCTGACCTTTATATGCCAGTTCACGGAAGCAAATACGGCAAATTCCATATTTTCTCAGTACAGAGTGGGGTCTGCCGCAAACTCTGCAACGGGTATAAGCTCTTGTAGAGAACTTGGGCGCTCTCTCCTGCTTTACTTTCATAGATTTTTTAGCCATGTTTGTCCCTCCCTTATTTTGCGAATGGCATACCGAACAATCTCAACAGCTCTCTTGCTTCCTCGTCTGTCTTTGCTGTTGTAACAAAAACAATGTCCATGCCTCTGATTTTGTCTACTTTATCATATTCGATTTCAGGGAAGATCAACTGCTCCTTGATACCCATGGTGTAGTTGCCTCTGCCGTCAAAGCTGTTTGCCTTGACCCCGCGGAAGTCACGTACACGGGGCAGCGCAATGTTTACCAGTCTGTCTGTAAATTCATACATCCTGTCGCCTCTCAGCGTAACCTTGCAACCAATGTTCATGCCCTCACGCAGCTTGAAGTTCGCAATGGATTTCTTCGCCTTTGTAACGACAGGCTTTTGCCCGGAGATAATGCTCATATCTCTCACAGCGCCGTCCAAAACCTTCGCATTCTCCTTTGCTTCGCCAACGCCCATGTTGATGATGATTTTTTCCAGCTTGGGAACAGCCAGCTTATTTGTATAAGAAAATTTCTTAATCATTTCAGGAACGATTTGTGCTTCATAGAAGTCCTTTAATCTGCTCATTGTTTGCCTCCTTTCAGCTCATATTTATTCGATTACTTCGCCTGTTTTCTTCGCGATTCTTACCTTCTTGCCATCCTTAATCATGGCGCCCAATCTGGTTGCCTTGCCGTTATGCAGATACATAACGTTGGATGCGTGAATAAAGCTTTCCTTCTTAATAATGCCGCCCTGCTGATTCTGTGCATTCGGCTTTGTATGCTTGGAGACCATGTTCACGCCCTCAACCATCACGCGGTTGTTCTTTCTGTCAACGGCAACAATCTTTCCCTCTTTGCCTTTATCCTTTCCGGCAATCACAACTACCTTATCGCCGGTTTTCAGTTTCATATTAGCCACCTGTCGCACCTCCTATTACAGTACTTCGGGAGCCAAGGAAAGAATCTTCATGAACTGCTTCTCTCTCAGCTCTCTTGCAACGGGCCCAAAGATACGCGTACCTCTGGGGTTCTTATCGTCTTTGATGATTACGGCTGCGTTTTCGTCAAATTTGATGTAGCTGCCGTCTGCTCTGCCCACGGGGTGAACGGTTCTGACTACAACTGCCTTTACAACATCGCCTTTCTTTACAACGCCGCCGGGTGTTGCGTCTTTAACCGCAGCAACAATAATATCGCCTACGCCTGCATATCTTCTTGTGGAGCCACCCAAAACTCTGATGCACAGAAGCTCTTTCGCTCCGGAGTTGTCTGCTACCTTTAATCTGGTTTCCTGCTGAACCATATTTCGTCCTCCTCTCCAAAAAAGGATTATTTTGCTTTCTCGATGATGCTTACCAGTCTCCATCTCTTGTCCTTCGACAGAGGTCTGGTTTCCATAACCTTAACACGATCGCCGATACCGCATTCGTTGTTCTCGTCATGCGCCTTCAGTTTGTATGTTCTGTTCACAATCTTGCCATACAGAGGGTGTTTTACTTTATCTTCAACAGCAACAACGATTGTCTTATCCATCTTGTCGCTAACTACTCTACCAATTCTGGTTTTACGAAGATTTCTTTCCACGATGCTTTTCCTCCTTTCAACGAACGGACATCTATTACTTCGCTTCTCTTGCTCTCTTTGTGATGATTGTCTGGATTCTTGCGATGTTCTTACGAACTTCCTTGATTCTCGCTGTATTGTCCAGCTGGTTTGTTGCGTTCTGGAATCTCAGGTTGAACAGCTCTTTCTTAGCGGAAACAAGGTCCTTCTGTAATTCATCTGCAGTTTTGCCCATCAATTCATTTACATAGCCTTTTGTTTTCACTGATGTTCACCTGCCATTTCTTCTGCTTCTGCTTTAGATACGATTTTGCACTTGATCGGCAGCTTATGGATTGCCAGTCTCAGTGCTTCTCTTGCTTTCTCTTCCTCTACGCCGCCGATTTCAAACATAACTCTGCCGGGCTTCACTACCGCTACCCAATATTCCGGTGCGCCTTTACCGGAACCCATACGAGTACCGATAGGCTTTGCGGATACAGGCTTGTCGGGGAATACCTTGATCCAAACGTCACCGCCACGCTTGATGTGTCTGGTCATAGCAACTCGCGCCGCCTCGATTTGGTTGGATGTAATCCATGTCGGCTCCATCGCCATAATACCAAAATCGCCGTAGGTTACCTTGTTGCCTCTATATGCACGGCCTCTCATCTTGCCTCTCTGCTGTTTACGATGTTTCACTCTTTTAGGCATTAACATGATTCTTCAGCGCCTCCTTACTTTTTATTGTTCTTTACGGGCAGCACTTCGCCTTTGTAAATCCAAACCTTTACGCCCAGTTTGCCGTAGGTGGTATCTGCTTCAGCAAAGCCATAGTCGATGTCAGCTCTCAGCGTCTGAAGGGGAATGGTTCCTTCGTGATAGGATTCGCTACGGGCAATATCCGCACCGCCTAAACGACCGCTTACCATGGTCTTGATACCCTTTGCGCCAAACTTCATCGTTCTGCCCATCGCCTGCTTCATCGCACGGCGGAAGGTAACGCGGTTCTCCAGCTGCAATGCAATGTTCTCTGCCACCAGCTGTGCGTCCACCTCGGGTCTTTTTACCTCTTCAATGTTGACGGCAACCTTCTGCGCTGTCATCTTCTGCAGCTCCGCCTTCAGTGCCTCGATTGCAGCGCCGTTTTTGCCGATAACAATGCCCGGCTTCGCTGTATAAACGCCAATCTTCACTCTGCCTGCCGTTCTCTCGATTGTAATCTTGGAAACGCCCGCATCGTACAATTTCTTCTTGATGAATTTTCTGATTTTAACATCCTCTACCAGATTGTCAGCAAAGTCCTTTTCTGCATACCACTTTGCGTCCCAGTCCTTGATGATACCTACTCTCAAACCATGAGGATTAACCTTCTGTCCCATTTCGTACCTCCTTATCTCTCATTGAGAATGATGGAAATATGGCAGGATCTCTTCAGAATACGATATGCTCTGCCCTGTGCTCTGGGGTGAATCCGCTTCATCGTAGGACCCTGATCCGCACTTACCTCTTCCACATACAGTTTGCTTACATCCATGCCCAAGTTGTTCTCTGCATTTGCCATCGCGGATTTCAAAACCTTGCCGATGATTTCTGCCGCCAGTCTGGGGCTATACTTCAACATCGCTGCCGCTGTCGCAACATCCTTGCCCTTAATCTGATCCAAAACGATTTTTGCCTTGGGCGCGGGAATGCCTACATATTTTGCGGTAGCATGAGGTCTTTTTTCCTGTGTTGCAATATTTCTTTCTTTCTTGATTTGGCTTCTATGACCTTTTGCCATGAACGAAACCTCCTTTCGTTATCGAATAAAATTAGCGAACTTTCGATTTCTTTTCTGCGTCCTTGCCGTGACCTCTGTATGTTCTGGTCAACGCAAATTCGCCCAGCTTATGTCCTACCATATCCTCTGTAATATAGATAGGCACGTGCTTTCTGCCATCATAAACCGCAATCGTATGACCGATCATATCAGGGTAGATGGTAGAACGACGAGACCATGTTTTGATTACATTCTTTTCGCCCGCTGCGTTCATAGCATCAATCTTCTTCAGCAGATGATCGTCAGCGAAAGGTCCTTTTTTCAAAGATCTGCTCATTGATGAATCCTCCTTATTTCTTCTGTCCGTGCCTAAGCCGTTTTAGGCACATTCGGATCTATTAGCCGTTTCTGCGGCGAATGATATATTTGTTGGAAGCCTTGTGCTTGTTTCTTGTCTTGTAACCCATTGCAGGCTTGCCCCAAGGTGTCATAGGTGCGGGACGACCGATAGGCGCTCTACCTTCACCGCCGCCGTGAGGGTGGTCGTTGGGGTTCATTACGGAACCTCTTACTGTAGGTCTTACGCCCATGTGACGCTTTCTGCCGGCCTTACCAATGTGAATCAGCTCATGGTCTGCATTACCAATCTGCCCGATGGTTGCTCTGCACTCGATGGGCAAAAGTCTCATCTCGCCGGATGGTAGCTTCACTGTTGCATATTTGCCTTCCTTCGCCATCAGCTGACCAACATTCCCTGCGGAACGAACCAGCTGACCGCCCTTACCGGGCTTCATCTCGATGTTGTGGATAGAAGCACCCACAGGAATTTTGCTCATGGGCAGTGTATTGCCCAGCTTAACCTCTGCCTCAGGACCATTCATCAGCTGATCGCCAACCTTCAGCCCCGCAGGAGCAAGAATATAGGATTTTACGCCGTCTGCATAAACAATCAGCGCAATATTTGCTGTTCTGTTGGGATCGTATTCAATCGCCTTAACCGTTGCGGGTACGCCGTCCTTGTTGCGCTTAAAATCAACCAGTCTATACTTGATTTTTGCACCGCCGCCGTGGTGACGAACTGTCAGCTTACCCTGATTATTTCTGCCGGAAGTCTTTCTCAGGTGTACCACCAGAGATTTCTCGGGCGTGGATTTTGTAATTTCATCAAATGCGGACACAGTCATGTGTCTTCTGGATGGTGTATAGGGTTTATATCTCTTAATTGCCATCTCTTTTTCCACTCCTTTCGGATTTTTATATTGTCTACACAGCTCCGTGTGTTTTGCAAATTTTCACTCAAAGGGTCTGTCTTCACCAAAAGCCCGATTCTCTCGGCACCTTTATCCGACGCCCCAAAGGCCGTTATGCTATAGAAAATGCCTCATCTTACTACAACGTTCGACCGATAAACGCTCGTCCCCTCTCGCAAACAAGCTTGCGGCGTGACCGACCGTTTCTCAGTGCTTTTATCGCTTACATTCCGGCAAAGATTTCAATGTCCTTGCTATCGGCTGTCAGCTTCACAACTGCCTTTTTATATTTCTTTGTTTTGCCAAAGAACATACCTCTTCTCTTGGGCTTACCGTCATAATTCATCGTGTTTACGGAAGCTACCTTTGCACCCTCAAACATCTTTTCAACCGCATCCTTGATTTGCGCCTTTGTTGCATCAGGGTGTACGATGAAAGTATATTTCTTTTCATCCAGTACAGACATACTGTGCTCTGTGATGACGGGTCTTTCGATTACATCATAAAATTTCAGATCAGCCATTATGCGTACACCTCCTGGATTTTTTCTACCGCTTCCTTGGTTACGACCAGATGGCTGTACTTCAAAAGGTCATAAACATTGATTGTGTTTACGGAAGCTGTTTTCACTGCGGGAATGTTTCTTGCAGACAGCATCACATTCTTGTTGGATCCATCCATAACAATCAGTGCGTTATCGCATTTGATGTTACCCAGAACCTTCACCATTTCCTTTGTCTTAACCTCAGGCAGTGTCAGCTCATCCAGAACGATGATTTTGCCCTCCGCAACCTTTGTGGAAAGTGCGGACTGCAATGCCAGTCTTTTCACCTTCTTGTTCAGCTTGAAGGAATAATCTCTGGGCTTGGGTGCGAATACAACGCCGCCGCCAACCCACTGAGGAGAACGGATAGAGCCCTGTCTTGCTCTGCCTGTACCCTTCTGTCTGTAAGGCTTTCTGCCGCCGCCGCGAACCTCGGCGCGTGTCTTTGTGCTCTGTGTGCCCTGTCTTCTGTTTGCCAGATACTGCACAACAGCCAAGTGCATCACGTGCATATTTGCTTCAATACCGAAAATAGCGTCATTCAGCTCAATCGTGCCTACCTGAGCACCTGCCATATTTAATACTGCAACATTTGCCATGTTAGTTTCCTCCTTTCGTAAAGTTTATCAAACCTTTACGCTGTCCTTGATTACCAGAATGGAACCCTTAGGGCCGGGAACTGCACCCTTAATCAGCAACAGGTTCTTTTCTGCATCTGCGCGTACAATCTCAAGATTCTGTATCGTTACATTCACATGACCCATGCGTCCGGGCATTCTCTTGCCCTTCTTAACGCGACTAGGGTAAGCGGAAGAACCCATAGAACCTACAACTCTGTGGGATTTGGAACCATGTCCCATAGGCCCTCTGGATGCATTATATCTCTTGATTGTACTCTGGAAACCCTTGCCCTTGGAAACGCCGCTTGCGTCAACCTTGTCGCCTGCCGCGAATACATCCGCCTTGATTTCTGCGCCAATCTCATAGCTTGCCGCATCCTCCAGCTTAAATTCCTTCACATACTTCTTCGCAGCTACGCCCGCCTTTGTAAAATGCCCCTTCATGGGCTTTGTTACCTTCTTTTCCTTTGCATCCGCAAAGCCAACCTGAATCGCTTCATAGCCGTCGTTTTCCATCGTCTTTTTCTGGATAACCACGCAAGGGCCTGCCTCCAGAACCGTAACCGGCACCAGCGCACCGTTTTCTGTGAAAACCTGCGTCATACCGATTTTCTTAGCGATAATCGCCTTCTTCATTTTTGTTGCACCTCCTAATTTTCTACAGCGGATTGCCTTCCAAAGCTTTCGCCTTTCTCAGGTAATCATTCTAGTCATATAAGAGTCTGTCTTCTATCTTATATAAACCAGTTTTTTGGGGATGTTTGCTCCAATTACACCGCTCGTTGCACGCGGATAACGGTCATACCTTACTTCATCACCTTCAGTGTAATGTCTACACCTGCGGGCAGATCCAGACGGCTCAGCGCGTCTGCTGTCTTGGGTGTAGGGCCGAGAATATCAATCAATCTCTTATGTGTTCTCATCTCAAACTGCTCACGGGAGTCTTTATACTTATGCACCGCTCTGATAATTGTCACAACCTCCTTCTTAGTGGGAAGAGGGACAGGTCCGCTGATCTGCGCACCTGTTTTCTTCGCTGTTTCAATGATCTGCGCCGCAGATTGGTCGATCAGCTTGTGATCGTAAGCTTTGAGACTGATTCTGATTTTGGGATTAGCCATAAAAAAAGTCCCCTCCTTTTCGTACTTTTTGATTTCAGCACGACAAGTGGTGACTGCACACTCATCCGGGTGTATCCTGCAACGATGGATACGCCAGCCCACCCCTCCGGGTAAGCCGTTCGCCCAAAATATTCAGTACAGTGACCTTGTCGCCCGGTTTCTTTGAACTGGACATCGCTCCTCGGAAAAACCCGCA
>CAVHYX010000009.1:0-105219 GCA_963640305.1 Sodaliphilus sp.
ACCAATAAAGAAAGATTGAAGAGATTTGCGACTTGTGTTCAGTTTTGAAGGTGCAATCCCCGATGGACGGGGAGGCCGTTATACAGGGGTATAGTTCAGCTGGTAGAGCGTTGGTCTCCAAAACCAAATGTCGAGGGTTCGAATCCTTCTGCCCCTGCCATTTTTAATAAAGAAAACGATTCACCATATTTCATATGGCTCAGTAGCTCAGCTGGTTAGAGCGCCGGCCTGTCACGCCGGAGGTCGAGGGTTCGAGCCCCTTCTGAGTCGTTTTGTGGAAGTTTAGCTCAGCTGGGAGAGCATCTGCCTTACAAGCAGAGGGTCACAGGTTCGAGCCCTGTAACTTCCACTTTTTTTGTGCAAAAAAGCGGATCCTCCTGTAAAAGTGCGGTGAGGGTCTTTTTTTGCGAACAGTGAAAAAAGTATGGAAAGGGGAACGGAGGGATTCTATGCAATCAAATTGCGAAACCTGTGTCTATTTTGAATATGACGAGGAGTTTGAGGAATATTTTTGTGAAGTGAATCTTGACGAGGATGAGATGGAAAAATTCCTGACAGACAGCTTTCAAGGCGGCTGTCCCTATTACCGCCTGGAGGATGAATACCGAACGGTACGCAAGCAGATGTAAAAAAGGTCGAAGCAATCAAAATTGTCTCGACCTTTTTTATTTTATCGTTCAAAAATTACGGTGTAGGAGCCAAGCACCTGTTCGCAGGGAATTTTTGCGGCATTTTCTGCGGTGAGTGGCTGTTTTTCATACTGCACCTTCTGCTCTGTGGGGTGCGCGGGGATAGATTTGCCGTCCACGCTGATGCCATGTGCATCGCCTTCGGCAAATTTCCATTGGAATTCACAGTTACAGAATTCCTTATTACTGTCGATTTTTTCATTCGGAACGAAGGTGTCCCCGAAGAAACAGCCTTGGTTATCGCCTTCGGCAGGGCAGCCGCCGAAAATTCCCACGCCGGTATAGGTGATTTCAATGAAAGGGGTACGGAAGATAGTCGTTTTTCCGTTTTTTTCGTAAGAAAGATTTTCCCAATGGGCAATATTCAGCCAACCGCGTTTGCCAAAACCTTCCACGGGGGTATTCAGTTCCAGATAAACGGTTTCCTTTTTGTCGGTTTCATCGGTGCGGATTTCCGCATTGATGCGCAAAACGGGGCGCAGAGAGGTATAGCCTTCGGGCAGAAGTGCGCGCAGACGGTCCTGTTCCGCGTGATATGCCATAACAAATTGTTCCACTTTCATAAATAATCACTCCTTTTTTTCAGTGTAACGAAAAAAATAAAGAAATACAATCGCGAATCGGAGGGTGGACTGATATTTCAGAAAAATCCGGATATACTAACAGCAATTTACGAAACGGAGGGATGGTTTTGATTTATACGGTAACGGTGAATCCTTCGGTGGATTATGTGGTGCAGCTGGACGAATTTCACCCGGGCATGGTGAATCGCGCACAAGGCGAGGCGGTTTTTTCAGGTGGTAAGGGCATTAATGTCGCTATGATTTTGCAAAATCTCGGCGTAAGCAATCGTGCGCTGGGATTTTTGGCGGGGTTTACGGGGGATTTTATCGAGAGCGATTTGCAAAGGCGAGGCTGTCGGACGGATTTTGTGCGGCTTTTCCGAGGCTTTAGCCGCATCAATGTGAAGCTGAAGGGGAGCGAGGAGAGCGAAATCAACGGCGGCGGACCGGCGGTGGAGCAAGCGGCGGTAGAACAGCTTTTTGAAAAAATCAATGCCTTGCAAAAGGGAGATATTCTGATTATTTCCGGCAGTGTGCCGCCTGCTTTGCCGAAGGAGTTTTATGAAACCATCTTGGATTTATTGCAGGGGCGCGGCATTGATGCTGTGGTGGATGCAACGGGAGAGGCGCTGCTGCGGACGCTGCGCTATGAGCCGTTTTTGATTAAGCCGAACCATCAGGAGTTGGAGGAATTGGCGGAGAGCCGCCTGTTTACCCGTGAGGAAATGATTGTACAGGGGAAACGCCTACAGGAGATGGGGGCGAGGAATGTACTGATTTCCCTCGCGGCGGAGGGGGCGATTCTCCTGACAGCTGAGGGTGAAATTTTATTTGGCGAAGCACCGAGGGGCAGACTGGTCAACGCTGTGGGTGCTGGAGATTCCATGGTGGCCGGTTTCGTGGCGGGTTGGCTGAAAACGGGCAGCTATCGTGAAGCGCTGCAATGGGGCGTTGCGGCGGGCAGTGCAACAGCTTTTTGTGAGACATTGGCAAGCGGAGAGGAAATTCGGAGACTATACGACGAGACGATTCGAATCGTGCGAGAGGAAGCATAGGAAAGGAGAATCATTCGATGCGGATTTCAGAATTATTGCAAACAGAGAGCATTGCGCTGGGGTGCACTCCAAGGGATCAGGCGGATGCCATCGGACAGATGGTGGAGCTTTTGGCAAAAAGCGGCTGCCTGAGGGATAAGAAGAAATTTCAGGAGGCAATTTGGGAAAGAGAGAAGCTTTCTACCACGGGCATCGGCGATGGCATTGCGATTCCTCATGGGAAAAGCAGTGCCGTAAAACGAGCGGCCTTAGCGGCGATGGTTGTACCGCAGGGCGTGGACTTTGCAAGTGCGGACGGTGCACCGGTGCATTTATTATTCATGATTGCCGTGTCTGCGGAGGGGGCAGAGCTGCATCTGGAGGTGTTGGAGCGGCTGGCGGCGATGCTGATGGACGAGGATTTCCGCAAAAGGCTGATTGCGGCGAAGGATGCGGTGGAATTTCTGGGGCTTTTGAGCCGCGAGGAGGAGGCGCGCTTTGCCAAGAAAGGCGAGGCAGTGCAATACGATTATGATGTGCTGGCGGTGACGGCTTGTCCGACGGGTATTGCGCATACCTTTATGGCGGCGGAAAGCTTGGAAAACAAGGCGCGGGAGATGGGACTTACCATCAAGGTGGAAACCAACGGTAGCGGCGGCGCGAAAAACGTCCTGACGGCGGAGGAAATTCAAGCGGCGAAGGGGATCATTATAGCGGCGGATAAAAATGTGGAGATGCAGCGCTTTGCGGGAAAACGGGTATTGCAGGTGCCGGTAGCGGAGGGAATCCGCAGACCCGAGGGGCTGCTGCAAAAAATCGTGCAGGCGGAGGCGCCGATTTACGGCGGCAAGCAGGAGGCCGTGCCGACGGATGCCAAAGAAGCGGGCGACAGAGGGAAAAAGGTCTATCGAGATTTGATGAACGGGGTTTCCTATATGCTGCCCTTCGTGATTGGCGGGGGCATTTTAATTGCAATCGCTTTTCTTCTGGACGATTATAGCCTTGACCCGTCGAATTTCGGTTCCAATCTGCCGTATGCCGCCTTTTTTAAGACTGTGGGCGATGTCGCCTTTGGTTTTATGCTGCCCGTTTTGGCAGGCTATATTGCGATGAGCATTGCCGATCGACCCGCGCTTGCGCCGGGCTTTGTGGGCGGCTTTCTGGCGAAGGAGGGTGGCAGTGGCTTTCTGGGGGCACTTCTGGCAGGCTTTGCGGCGGGGTATCTGTTGCTGCTCCTAAAAAAGCTTTTTGACAGGCTGCCGCATTCTCTGGAGGGGATTAAGCCCATCTTGCTCTATCCTGTTTTCGGTATTCTTTTGATGGGAATTTTCATTCAGCTCGTCATCAATTCGCCCGTTGCATGGCTGAATGAGGTGCTTTACGGACTTCTGGCGCGGCTTGGTACGGGTAGCCGAGTGCTTTTGGGTGTTCTTCTGGGTGGCATGATGAGCGTGGATATGGGCGGTCCCATCAATAAGGCGGCGTATGTCTTCGGCACGGCGTCCTTGGCGGGCGATGAATTTCAAATTATGGCGGCGGTGATGGCAGGAGGGATGGTTCCACCCTTGGCGTTGGCGTTGGCGGTCTTTTTGTTTCGGAAGAAATTCAGCGAAAAGGAACGGCAGTCCGGTGTGGCGAACCTGATTATGGGTGCGTGTTTTATTACAGAGGGCGCGATTCCCTTTGCGGCAGCGGACCCTTTGCACGTGATTCCCGCCTGCGTCGTTGGCTCTGCGGTAGCGGGGGGCTTGAGTATGTTTTTTGGCTGCGGGCTGCGCGCGCCGCATGGCGGCATCTTTGTTTTGCCTGTTATCAGCCATCCCTTCGGCTTTCTGGCGGCGGTGATTTGTGGCGCATTGGTCGGGATGCTGCTTTTGGGGATTTTCAAAAAACGCATCGAGCCGAGCAGCGTATGACAGGATTTTCCAACAGAAAATTTCTTGCGTCTTTTTGTCGAATCTCGTATACTGTCTTTATAGAAAATTTATGGCGAAATTGTTTGATTTTGGAGAAGACTCTGTTCCTCGGAGCAGAGTCTACATAAAAAAGCAGCTTCGCGCAGAAGGCTGGGAAGACGGTTGAATGAGTATTTGCAGGAATGGGGCAGGATGATTTTGTGGGCGGCAGTCGTTTTGGTCGTATTATTTTTCTTCTGCTGGCCGGTACGGATCTCCGGCAGTTCTATGGAGCCTACGGTGAGCGAGGGAGATATTGTGCTGGTGAGCCGCTTCGCGGCGATGCGGGGAGAGTGTACCACAGGGGATATTGTGCTGTTTCGTTATACAGACGGTGCGGAGAGCAAAACGGTAATCAAACGCATCATTGCAACGGCGGGAGAGCAGATTTGTATTTTGGATAACGGCAGCGTTGCGGTGGATGATGCGGTATGTAAAGAGGATTATGTACAGGGCGAGACATGGGGCTTGGTGGACATGACGGTGCCGGAGGATACGGTGTTTGTGATGGGGGATAACCGGGAGAGTAGCTTCGATAGCCGCAATATGGGCGCAATTCCCTGCGAAAGCCTGAAGGGCAAGGTGATTTTCCGACTCTTCCCTTTTGGAAAGCTGTAAAAGGCATTATCAAAAAATGAACTGAACCATTTTGTGCTGTCCGCACAAAATGGTTCAGTTCAAAAACGATAATGCCTTTTTTTGTGCGAAAAAACGAAAGAAAACGATTAACGGTAGGAAAGATACTCCAAAAAACGCTTGACTGCGGGTGGCGCGTTTCTTTTGCTACGCAACGCAAGCACAATATCCCGATGAAAAACGGGAACGGTTTCCCTCGCCACAATTCGATAGGGAATCCGCTTGAGAACCAGACGGGGGAGAAGACTGACTCCAAGACCGCTTTCTACGATGGAAAGAATGGCATAATCATCCCATGCGGTAAAGCGGACATTGGGCGAAAGCCCTTCTCTGCGGAAAAAATCGGCGGTTTCGGGGTTTTTGTCCTTTTCCAGCATAAGAAACGGCTCCTTGCAGAGTGCGGCAAGGGAGATGTGCTCTTCCTGCGCAAGCGGGTGTGCCTCGGGGAGGATGGCAAGAAAATCATCCCGTCCCAGAAAAATCGTATCTAAATCCGGCTGCACGGGCAGACAAAGAAAGCCGCAGTCCACGCGCCCCTCGCGAATCCACGCCTCGATTTCGCGGTAATCTCCCAGAAGAAATTCATATTCGATGTTGGGATAAGCTTTCTGAAATTCCTTGATGATATTCGGGAGCCAATGGGTCGCAACGCTCGAAAAGGTGCCAATGCGAATCAATCCCGTGTCCAAGCCCTGAAGCTCTCCCGCTTGCTGCAAAAGCGCCTGATGGGCGTTGCAGAGCGCCTGTATCTGCGGCAAAAGCTTCGTCCCTGCCGCTGTCAGGCGCACGCCGCCGCGCCCCCGTTCCAAAAGGCGCAGGGAAAGCTCCTGCTCCACTTCCTGAAGCATACGGCTGATGCCCGACTGCGAATAGCGCAAGGCCTCGGCAGCCTTTGTGACACTGCCAAGCTCTGTGGTTTTTAGAAATGCCTCGTATTTTTGAATATCCATGAAAGCTCTCCTCTTTCTTTTATGCGAATTTGTCATATAATCCATGAAAATTATGCGCTTTTTCGTTATTTTTTCTTATAGTATACTGAAAAAAAGCATTTTGCAAGGGGGAATCTGTTTTGTTTTATGTCAGTGAGATACAGAAGAAAGCGCCTGCTGTGTTTCAGACAGCGTTGCAGGAAAAGGTTTATACGGTTCTGGAATCATTGCAGATTCCGTTTGAACGGGTGGATACGCAGGAAGCAATCACCATGGAGGACTGTGTGGCGATTGAGGAAAAGCTGAATATGAAGATGGTGAAAACGCTGTTTTTGTGCAACCGACAGAAAACTGCGTTTTATCTTTTTATCACAACAGGCAAAAAGCCCTTCCGTTCCAAGGATTTCAGCGAGGTACTCGGCATTCCGCGTGTTTCCTTTGCCCCCTTAGCGCGGATGGAAAGCATGCTTGGGACAAAGCTGGGTGCGGCTACGGTATTCAGCGCACTTTTGGATGCAGAAAACGAAGTGCAGGTTGTTTTTGATGCGGATGTGGCGGCGGAAAAATGGTATGGCTGTAGTGACGGCACAACAACAGGCTATATGAAGCTGGAAACGGCAGAGCTTTTGCACACCTTTTTGCCCTATGCCAAGCATACGGCGACGGTCATTACAGTATAAAAAAGAAGGATGATTTATGAGAAATTTTTATCGGAGCTATATCGCCGGTTTGCTGTTATTCGGCTCGAACGGCATTGTGGCAAGCGGCATTGCCTTGGACAGCTATCAAATTGTATATCTGCGCTGTATCATCGGCAGTGCGGCGCTGCTCCTGCTGTTTCTGCTGACAAAACAGAGGCGAAATGCGAAGGGGCATACAAGAGATTTATGCTTTCTGGCAATTTCGGGCGCGGCAATGGGCGCGAACTGGCTGTTTTTGTATGAGGCGTATCGGCGGATTGGCGTGGGGGCGGCAACCCTCCTGTGCTACTGCGGCCCCGTGATTGTGATGGCATTGACCCCGATTTTGTTTCATGAAAAGCTAAGCTTGCGTAAATGTCTCGGCTTTCTTGCTGTGCTGGTCGGCGTATTCCTCATCAATGGGCAGGCGGCACAGGGCGGAAAAATGCTTTGGGGGATTTTTTGCGGCGGGATGTCTGCGATGATGTATGCCGTGCTTGTGATTGCGAATAAAAAGGTGGCGTATATCGTCGGGATGGAAAACGCGCTCTATCAAATGCTGTTCAGCACGTTTACGGTGGTGCTTTTTCTGCTTTTTCGGGATGGGCTTTTCTTCCCGATTCCCGCAGTTTCGCTGCCGTTTATACTACTGCTCGGCGTTGTGAATACAGGCTTGGGGTGCTATCTTTATTTTTCCTCCATTGGGCAGCTGCCCGTACAGAGCGTTGCTGTTTTGGGATATTTGGAGCCGTTTTCGGCGGTGGTGCTTTCGGCGGTACTGCTGGGAGAGGGCATGAGTGCAATGCGGTTTCTGGGCGCGGCACTCATCCTGGGTGGCGCGATGTACGCAGAATTGAGTACAAAAAAGAAAAAAAGCGGTGAAGCATAATGCTTCACCGCTTTTTTGTCTGAAGAGGTCGAAAACAGGTTTTCGACTTACAGAAGTTCTTCCGCCATTTTTACAAGGTCATCCCCCGTCAGCTTGCCGTTAATCTGCAGCAGCTGATACTGCATGCCGTCCTTCACGAAGGCAGCGCTCTGTACCTCGTTCATCTCCACCTCAGCAGAGCCATAGCTGAATACCAGATCACCGTTTGCTTCGGCAGTTTTATCTGCATCTGTCAGCGTATAATCGGCAGGAACCACCTTATTTGTGTAGCTGTAATAGTAAATATCGGTATCACCGACGGTTTTTGTGACACTGCCCTGCAATTCTGTCTGAGAATTATATTTATCCTGTGCAAAGATAACGATGTCGCCGTCCTTTTCATAATCAAAGGAAACAGATTTGAATTTTTCGATGGAATTGCCGTTTTCATCCGTCAGATTGTTGCTGATGATATTCCCGTCCTTGAAGGCATAGCCGTTTGCAAAGCTGTCGATTAAAATGGGGATATAGCCGATGTCCTTCTTCACCTGCTGTGCAGTCGGAAGGGTTTTATAATCCGCGAAGGAGGAAGAGGAGCTGAACCAGTTGGATACCAGTCCGTTTGCGGCAAATGCCGTGACACTCAGTGCCAGAGTTGCGGCAAGGGCGATACATGCTGTTTTCTTTTTGGATTTCATAATGACAGTCTTCCTTTCTGTATATGCGGAATCGAGTGTCCGATTGACATTCCGTTTGATTGCCTGTATATCAACGGCAAACGGAATGCAAACATCCCTGTTCTTTGGATTGATATTTAATTCTTCAAACAAGTCGTTTTTTTGTTTCATAACAGTCCCTCCGCATGTAATAAAATTTCTTTCAGTTTGCGTTTTCCTCTGGAAAGCTTGGTTTTTACGGTAGATGGGTTTACGCCGGTCGCCTTTGCGATTTCTCGGATTTTCTCACCGAATTTATAATACCGCACAAAGATTTCATTATCCGGCTCCCCTAAGCTCATAACAGCATCCCAGACAACACTTTCCGCCATGTTCTCCTCCGAGACTGCGGCTTCGTCCAGAAGCGCAATTTTATCAAGGCTGGTGCAGTCTCTCTGCTTATTTAATTTCTTTAATGCAAAGTTTCGGGCAACCGCGACGAGGTAGGCACGCAGTGTACCTTTCTCTAAATCAATCCTGTCTGCGTTTTTCCATAGTGTTACAAACACATCCGATATGATTTCCTCAATATCCTCCTTCGGCAGTCGGTTCCCGAGCATATTGTAAAGAACCGTACTGATATAGGGGGTATAGACCTCGATTGCTTCGTCTATTGCATTTCTTTTTCTATTTTTGAGCCGCATGAGCAGCTTTTCTTCCTCTGCCATTCTAAACCTACTTTCTTTTGTAAGTGTAAAAGGATTTGTAAAGCCGCCTTACACTCTTATATATCCCGAAAAATCGAAAAAGGTTTCATTTCCGAAAAAAATAGTTTTTTATACCATAAGGTAAAAGGGCGTTTTCCTGCAAGAAAAAAAAGACCTGCTGCCTGCAAAAATACAGACAACAAGTCTTGGATTTCATGATTTAATGGATTCTTTTGATGATGAGCAGCTTTTGCCCTGGATAAATGAGGTCGGGCGCTTCAATTTCATTAACAGCCAGAATATCATCCACTGTGGTGCGGTGCTCCTTGGCAATCTGCCAGAGGGTATTCCCCTTCTGTACGACATAAATAACCGCACCCGCCGCAGATGTTGCGTCCTCATCCTCTACGGTGATGTCCGTTATGGCTTCTGCCGTTTCCATACGGGTGACGAGCGCCTCCATGGTAACGGCGGCGCGCAGATCCCCTTCCCTTTCGGAGAACATCTGGAAATCCAAATCATCGATGCTGAGCGTTACATTGACGGTATCACCCACAGCAACGCCCCGCAGCTCCATCATCTGTCCGAAGGGAATCCCACACTCCAGCATACAAAGCGGTGCTTCGTCCTTCTCGCAGTGATAAAGAAGATAGACGGTCAAAACCCCCTCGACCTCTACGGCATCCACGGCGGTTTTTGCTTCGGAGAGACGAATCTCCCCCCAGACCTCCTCCGCACGCAGCATCGGCTTTTCGTCCTCATCCAAAACGATGCGTTCTTTTATGATAAATTGGTTTTTCCCGCTGCCGACTGTTACGGGATAGGTGATAGCTTCCCGCTGGGCTGTAAGCGTTTCTGCGGGGGCGTAGGCATCCTCTAAAATTTCCAAATCCACGGCTTCTCGCCCCTGTATGGTCGCTCCGACAGCAACCTCTACCGCAAGCTGTCTTGCCTCTCCGTCCTCGTCCACCGTAGGCGTCAGCTTGGCGGATGTAATTTGTAGCGTACCGGTCAATTCGGTTTTCGGCTCAATATTCTCTCCCTCCAGATAGCCGCTGAAGGGGATTTTCTCGCAAAAGCTGCCAAGATTCCCTTCCGCATCGCAATAAAGCATACAAACCCGCAGATTGCCCCGCACCATAACCTTTCCCTCCATGGCGCGCATATCCCGGTCGGTTAAATCTGTTGTTTCCCAGAGAATATCGCTGATTTCCGGCTTTACGGCAGGCAGAGTCAGCTCCTCTTGGATGGGAAAGCTTTCTTTTAGAGTAGCGGTGTTTTGCTCTGTTCGCAGCGTACCGTGCAGACATTCGATGCCTTCTCCGCCTACATTGCTTAAAATCTCCGTCTGTAGCTGTTGCTCTCCTGTAGCCGAAACCAAAAGCACTGCCTTGACGCTGAGCTTGCGGTCATTGATAATTTTGCAGTCCAAGTGCTCCAAGCTTGCATCAAGTGTTACCTCCATGTCCTTTTCCAATCCATCCATATGCAAAAAATCCGCCAAGGGAAGCTCGGATTGCATGGCGTAGAGCGGATGCTCCCCGTTTTTTGCCCGATAAAGCACCGTAACCGCGAGGATGCCGGAGAAGGAAATACGGTCGTCCGTGATGCGCGTTTCCTGTATCTTCACTGCTCCGGCGCAGCGCAAAAGCTCCTGCAAATCCGGCTTGCTGTCCGGCACAATCATATCTCCCTCCAAAAGCAGCTGCGAGGAAGCCTGCGCGGATATCTCCCTCCGCTCCATCGTTGTTGTTTCCTTTGTCAATGTCGATGGCATAAAAACCCTCCTGTTCCCCAATAAAAATTTCCGAATCAGTTCGTATGCTGTCTCTATGCAAATATATGAGGGAACGGAGGTTTTATGAATATTACCGCAGAAGCTTACTTACGGAGCCTGAAAAGCGAGAGATTTTCCGAAGGACATTTCACCCGATTGACTTAATAATTTTCTTCGTGAACCTCAAAATAGCTTTGCGGATGCGCGCATACCGGACATACCTGCGGTGCCTTTGTGCCAACGACAATATGCCCGCAGTTTCGGCATTCCCATACCTTTACCTCGCTTTTTTCAAATACCTGTGCGGTTTCGATATTTTTCAGCAGTGCGCGATAGCGTTCCTCGTGGTGCTTTTCGATTTCTCCGACCGCTCTGAATTTTGCAGCCAATGCGGGGAAGCCCTCCTCCTCTGCCGTTTTTGCAAAGGCTTCATACATATCGGTCCATTCGTAATTTTCTCCGGCAGCGGCAGCGGCGAGGTTTTGCGGGGTATCGCCGATGCCGGCAAGCTCCTTAAACCACATCTTTGCGTGCTCCTTCTCGTTTTCTGCGGTTTTCAAGAACAAAGCAGCCATCTGCTCATAGCCCTCTTTTTTCGCAACCGAGGCGAAGTAGGTATATTTGTTTCGTGCCTGCGATTCTCCGGAAAACGCTTCCTGTAAATTTTTCTCTGTTTGTGTACCTGCATACTTGTTTGTGCTCATGTGAAGTCCTCCTTTTAATTCTATCCCGATTTTTGTTGATAATAATTCTTATTTAGTATTATATATCAATTATAAAACCGTGTCAATCATAAAAACAGAATCGGGAGGTTTTATTTTCCGCAAGATTCGAGCCATAGCGGAGACGCTTGGGAAATCTTCGTCAATCAATCCCCGCAATTTCTTTGCGTCCCTTTCTTTGATATGGTATAATACCCACAAGACAAGACCTTGGGAGGCGTTGCCCCCAACACCCCTACGAGGGGGTCACCCCCTCGACCCGATATGCAGAACCATGTTCATGGTTCTGTTAGGGGAAATGCAAGGATAATAAGTTCCGCAAAAACGGTAGTTTTTGCAAATAGGGTGCAGGGGATTATCCCCTGCCGGGGCAGTGGGGTGGAACCCCACGGTCTTATGGCTTGCGGGCATGGGATAATACTAAAAAAAGTTATAGGCGAAATGCGGAGGATTCTCTATGAAGGGTTATTTTATTTCCGTGGAGGGCGGCGATGGCAGCGGCAAATCTACGCAGATTGAAAAAATAGAAGCATATCTTACTGCGCGGGGGCAGAGCGTTTTGCTGACACGTGAGCCGGGCGGTACACCTGTAGCGGAGAAAATCAGAGCATTGATTTTGGATTCCGAGAACAAGGCGTTGACTGCCAAGACGGAAATGCTGCTCTATGCGGCGGCACGCGCACAGCATCTGGAGGAAAAAATTCTTCCTGCGTTGGCGGCGGGCAGGACGGTGATTTCCGACCGTTTTACCGATTCGAGCATTGCGTATCAAGGCTTTGGCAGGGGCTTGGGCAGTGTAGTAGCGGAGGTGAATCGTATTGCGACCGGCGGCAGAGAGCCGGATTTGACGCTTTTTCTGAATCTTTCCCCTACGGCGGGCATGGCGCGGAAAAGCAGCCAGGCGGGGCATACGCTCGACCGTATGGAGCGGGAGCGGGCGGCGTTCCATGAGACGGTTTACCGAGGTTATTTGCAGCTTGTGAAGGAAAATCCCGTAAGAATTGTGGATATTGCTGCGGATAGACCGGTAGAGGCGGTTTTTGCCGATATTCAAGTATATTTAGATAAATTATTTGGCTTTGTGCCACAAAAATAAGGAGGGATTTTTATGAAACTTATTCTTGCAATCATTCAAGATGAGGATGCGGGCGAAGTGATTTCCCATCTGAACGAGGCGAAATTTCAAGTAACCAGACTGGCAACGAAGGGCGGCTTCCTCAGAGCGGGCAATACTACCCTTATGACCGGTGTGGAAAATGAAAAGGTGGAGACTGCCCTGAAAATTATTGAAGAAAACAGTAAGGCGCGCACCCAATACGCGACACTGCCCTCTGCCTGCGGTGCGATGCACGGCTTGCTTTTGGCGCCCATCGAGGTCAAGGTTGGCGGCGCAACGGTATTTGTGTTGGATGTGGAGCAGTTCCATAGATATTGAGCGGAATGCCCCGAAGGGAAGGAGCGGCGCACGTGTATACATTTGAAGAAATTCGAGGCAATGCTGCCCTGGTGGAGCAGCTTAGACGCTCTGCCGCAAGCGGCAAGGCCTCCCATGCATATCTTTTCCTTGGGGGCGCGGGTGCGGGTAAGCGGCTTTTTGCCAATACCTTTGCCAAGGCGCTGCAATGTACGGGGGAGGGGACGCTGCCTTGTGGTCGCTGTAAAAGCTGCCTGGCGTTTGACCACGGCAATCACCCGGATGTGATTTATTTCCGCCCCTTGAAAAATGGTAAAGCCTATACCGTTGAGGATGTGCGGGAGCAGCTTTTGGAAACAATCGACCTGAAGCCGTTTCGGTATGAAAAGAAAATTTATATCCTCGAACGGGCGGATACTTTGAATATCCAAAGCCAAAACGCGTTGTTGAAAACACTGGAGGAGCCGCCGGTCTATGCGGTGTTTTTGCTTTTGGCGGAACGGGAGGAGGCGTTTTTGCCAACGATTCTTTCCCGCGTGACTGCGGTGCGTCTGCATCCGCTTGCGGCGGAGACGGTAGCGGAGTATCTTGTGCAGGCGGGATATTCCGTGGAGGAAAGCCGTATGCTTGCGGCATATGCCGGCGGGCGAATCGGGCAGGCGCTGACATTGGCTGCGGATGCCTCCTTTCGGGAGATGCGGCAGGATATTTTGGGCAAGTTAGAAGCGTTGCCCGTCATGAGCGAGGGAGAGGCGTACCTGCTGGCAAAGGATTTGGAGGCATATAAAAATGACCTGCGCTTTTTGGATATGATAGAGCTGTGGTATCGGGATGCCTTGGTGGCAAAAAGCCTCAAGGATGAACGCTACCTTATCCAGAAGGATAAAAAGGAAGCCATACTGCGTGCGGCAGCGGAGCCGCCGGAGCGTCTGGCAAAAAAAGCGGCAGCTGTGCGTACCGCTCGTATGCGGCTGGCGCAAAATGCAAATTTTCGGCTGACCATGGAGGTCATGCTGATGGATCTGAAGGAGACTGGTAAATGATAGAGATAGTTGGAATCCGTTTCAAAAAAGCGGGAAAAATGTATTATTTTGACCCTGTCGGGTTGAAGCTTGCCAAGGAGGACGGCGCCATTGTGGAAACGGCAAGAGGGGTGGAATACGGCGTGGTTACAAAGGGGAATACCCGTGTGCCGAAGGAAGCCATTGTTGCGCCGCTCAAGCAGGTGATGCGTAAGGCAACGCCCGAGGATGTCCGGGTGGTGGAGCAAAACCATAAACGAGAGAAGGAAGCATTTGGTATCTGTCTGGAAAAAATCGCAAAGCTGGGCTTGGATATGAAGCTGGTCGATGTGGAAATGACCTTCGACCGCAATAAGCTGATTTTTTATTTCACCTCCGACGGGCGGGTGGATTTTCGCGAGCTGGTAAAGGAGCTGGCGGCGATATTCCGTATGCGAATCGAGCTGCGGCAGATTGGTGTGCGGGATGAGGCAAAGATGCTGAGCGGTATCGGTATCTGTGGCAGACCGCTTTGCTGTGCAAGCTTTTTGGGCGATTTTCACCCTGTGTCCATCAAAATGGCAAAGGAGCAGAATCTTTCGCTCAATCCTACAAAAATCAGCGGTGTCTGTGGCAGATTGATGTGCTGCCTGAAATATGAAGAGGAGGTATATGAGGAGCTGAATAAAAAGTTGCCTCGAGTGGGAGATATTATTGACACACCGGACGGTACGGGCGAAATTCTCGCCACCAATGTGCTGATGCAGCAGGTCAAGGCGGCAGTCCGTAAGACGGAGAATGACCCCCCGACCATTGGCTTTTACCATGTGGACGAAATCAAGCTGATTCGCTCCAAGAAAAAGCGTAAGCAAAATTCGGAGGGCGAAAAGCAGCATGAGAAGTGATATTACGGTTTATCCCCATGAGCGTGTGGATGACCTGCATAGGGACGGATACCTGCTGATTCAAGACCCGAAGCGCTTTTGCTTTGGCGTGGATGCAGTGATTCTCAGCGGCTTTGCGAAGATAAAGAGGGGCGAGAATGTACTGGATTTGGGTACGGGCACGGGCGTTATCCCGATTCTTCTGGCGGCGAAAACCGAGGGGAAGCATTTTACGGGTCTGGAAATCCAGACGGAGAGCGCGGAAATGGCAAGCCGCAGTGTCCTTTTGAACGAATTGGAGGAACGGGTTGCCATCAAGGAGGGGGACATCAAGGAGGCGGTGCAGCTGTTCGGTGCGTCCTCGTTCGATGTGGTGACTGCCAATCCGCCTTATATGAACGAGGGCGGCGGTCTGGTGAATCCCTTTGCGGCAAAGGCGATTGCAAGGCATGAAATTCTTTGCTCCTTAGAGGATGTGGTTGCGGCGGCGGCAAAGCTCTTGAAGCCTCTGGGACGTTTTTATATGATTCATAGACCGCATCGCCTGACGGATATTATGACGCTCTTGCGGCAGTACCGGCTGGAGCCGAAACGGATGCGCTTTGTGCAGCCTTATATGGAGCAGGAGCCGACTATGGTGCTTGTGGAGGCGGCAAGAGGCGGTAAGCCGATGGTAAGAGTGGATGCACCTCTGGTGATTTATCGGGCGCCGCAGGAATATACGGAAGAAATTATTGAAATTTATTATGGAAAGGGACAAGCGTAAGGCGTTTGTTTGTGGCAGGCTATGGCGGGAACATTGTATCTTTGCGCCACGCCCATCGGCAATCTGGAGGATACCACCCTGCGGGTGCTGCGACTGATGGAAAGCGTGGATGTGATTGCGGCGGAGGATACCCGTAACACCTTAAAATTATTGAATCATTTCGAGATAAAAACGCCCATGACAAGCTATCATGAGCATAATAAGGTCACGAAGGGTCCTGTTCTGGTGGAGCGCCTTCTGGCGGGGGAGAGCATCGCATTGGTAACGGATGCGGGAATGCCCGGTATTTCCGACCCCGGCGCGGATTTGGTGCAGCTTTGCTATGCGGCAGGCGTACCCGTGACGGTTGCGCCCGGTGCCTCTGCGGCAGTGGTCGCGCTGGTGCTTTCCGGTCTGGATACGAGACGGTTCGTGTTCGAGGGCTTTCTGCCGGCGGATAAAAAGGAACGGAAGACCATTCTGAAAACGCTGGAGCGGGAGCATCGCACTATGATTTTCTACGAAGCACCCCATCGCTTGACGGATACGCTGGGGGAGATGGCGGAGCTTTTCGGTGAAAACAGAGAAATGGCAGCTGTCCGCGAGTTGACGAAGAAATTCGAGGAGGTACGTAGGGCGACGATTGGTGAGCATCTGAGGTATTTTTTCGAAAATCCGCCGAAGGGCGAGTTTGTTCTGGTTTGCGCGGGCCTTTCTCTGGAGGCACAGCGGCAGGAGGAAATCATCGGCTGGGAGAGCATTTCCCTTGCGGAGCACGTTGCGCAATATGTTGTCGCAGGCATGAGCGAGAAGGACGCCATGAAGCAGGCGGCGAAGGATAGAGGTGTGTCCAAGCGGGAGATTTACCGGGCTTTGAAGCAGTAAATGCGATGGACATGGGAAGGGAGTCTTGAAGATGGAACGATTGATGACAGGTTTTTCTGCCCTGAGCTGGCGCGAGATTTTGTTTGCGGCAGGCATGGCGTATATCATTACCTACCTTTGCCGCAGGTTGTCCCAAAGGAAAGAGGGAAGGACGCAGCGAAAAAAAGGCGAGGTGCTTCAAACGTGGGATAAATATGCCGTGGAACGCTGTAAGGAGCTGTTCCCCATTGCTGTTCTTTCCTTTCGCGGAAAGGAGTTTGCAAGAGGGACGCAGATTCGCGTGGTAACCGTGCAGCAAAAGGTTATTATCGGGGAATTGATTGGATTGAATCAGAGTAACCTCGTTTGCATTAAGACAGAAAATCAACTGGTTGCACATCAGCTGGAAAAAATCGCAGAGGTCACAAAAACAGAATAGAAAAACCTAAAAACTTTTAAGACCTTGGAGGCTTTGCCCCCAATACCCCTAGCAGGGGAGAATCCCCCGCATCCTGTTTTTTTGCAGAAACAATTTCTTGTTTCTGCTTTTTTAATTTCAGAGCAATCCTGAATTTTTATATTTCCTTTGCAAAAGCAATGCCTATCATCCATATTATTCCTCTTGCAGAAGCGTGAATATGCTTCTGCATATCGGGTCGAGGGGATGACCCCCGCCAAGGTTTTAATACACAAAAAATCCCCTTTGACGGAACGAAAAAAATTTGCTATAATTCCAAATGAAACTGAAAAAAGAGAAAAAAAGACAATAAATGTCACCTATCCATTGTCGGACGGATGGGGTGAAATTTATTGTCTTTTTTTGTTTTCGGAGCAGTTCGGCAGAACAGAAAAACGGCAGAACGAAAGGAGAATTTACAATGCCAAAAACAAAACTCGAATCATTTTTCTTTACCTTTATTACCGCGTGGATGATGGTCTACTGCATGACGCTGTACAATATGGTGCTTGCCGCAGGAGAATTTACGAACCTCAGCTTTCTGCTTGCGCTCAAGGGAATGTGGCGCGAATTCATCATCATCTTCCTCTGCGCCTACCTGCTCTCCGGCAGAATCGCAAAGTGGTTTGCCTTCCGCGTGGTGCAATTCGGCGACAGACCGATTTTTATTATCTTTTTTATCCAGATTTTTACCGTTGTGGCGCAGGTCGCTTTTGCAAGCATCCTTGGGGTTGGACTTGGCTATGGCTTCGACCGCAGCTTCCTGCCGCATTATCTGATTGCCTATTGCAAAAATTTCCGCATGGCTCTGCCCTTGCAGCTCCTTCTTGTAGGACCCGTGGCAAGATTGATTTTCCGTAAGCTCTTTCTGCGTGCGGCCATGCCCAAAACCCTTGCCGCAGAGCAGCAGATTGACGAGGAAATTCTGGAAAAAACGGTCTGAAGCAGTCTTTTTTCACGTAAAAGAATATGCCAAAAAAAGGAAAAATTTACCGTTGTTGCCGTATCTATACGATTTTAACAGGATTTTAACGGGCGAAAAACTTGAAATTTTCGTGCGAGAATCTATAATAAAAGATACAGACCAATCGGTCTGTTTTTGAAAATCGAACAGAACCATCGGAAGGGAGGGAATTGCTTGAAAACAGAAAATGATATTTTGGAAACGGCTTTCTCTCTGTTTTTGGAAAGGGGCTTTTCCGAGGTTTCCACAAACGAATTGATTCGTGCGGCAGGTGTAACAAAGGGCGGCTTTTATTATTCCTTCAAAAGCCGTGACGATTTGGATAGACAGGTGGTGGAGCGCTATCTGCGCCCCTTCTTCGTCGGCTGCATGGAGGAGATGCAGGCGTTTTGGGAAAAAAGCCGTCGGGATATGCCGACGGCGGAGCTTTTGTGGAAGGGTTTTTTCCTGCCGCAGCGCTTCGCGAGGTATCAGGAGAAAATCGGTAAAAAAATTTCCTTTCGCAATTTCTATTTCCTGCTTTATGAGGGGATGAAAAAATTCCCCGAGGTGCAGGCATATTTCAAGGCATTTAACGATAAAAAAAGCGAGATTCTCCGCGCTATTCTGGAAAGGGGCAGAAAGCGGGGAGAAATACTTCAAAGAATCGATTTGGAAAATTATATCGCCATGATTCTTGCCATGCAGGACGGCATTTTAGCCCTGCGCGTGTTGGATGAAAACATTGATGAGGAGGAGAAATACAATAGGATTCAATATCAAATGTGGAAGGAAATTTCCACAGAGGGGACGCAGCCATACGAGGATGGAGGTGTGATTGATGCAGTGTCATAAGGACGAAAATACATATAAAATGGGGATTGACATCGGCTCTACGACGGTAAAGGTCGTGCTGACCGATATGAAAAACAAAATTGCCTTCAGCAGATACAGAAGACATTTTTCCGAAATCAAGAAAACCGTGCAGGATATTTTGCAGGAGGCAAAGACGGAAATCGGCAATGCGATTTTCTCCGCCATGATTACAGGCAGCGGCGGCGTTGCGCTGGCAAAGGCAATCGGCGTGGAATTTATTCAGGAGGTTGTTGCGACCGCTAATGCGGTGGAGGCGACTGCCCCGAAAACGAACGTTGCCATTGAGCTGGGCGGCGAGGATGCTAAGATTATTTATTTCGAGGGCGGCAATGTCGAGCAGAGGATGAACGGCGTTTGTGCCGGCGGCACAGGTTCTTTTATCGACCAGATGGCAAGCCTTTTGCAGACAGACGCCACGGGTCTGAATGAGCTGGCGAAGCAGTATCGGGTGATTTATCCCATCGCTTCCCGCTGCGGCGTGTTTGCGAAAACGGATATCCAGCCGCTGATTAACGAGGGCGCAAGAAAAGAGGATTTGGCAGCGTCTATCTTCCAAGCGGTGGTCAATCAAACGATTGCAGGCTTGGCGTGTGGCAAGCCCATCCGCGGTCATGTTGCCTTTTTGGGCGGACCCCTGCATTTCCTGTCTGAATTACGTCAGCGCTTCATCGAAACCCTAAAGCTGACAGACGAAACAACCATTATCCCCGAAAACTCCCACCTTTTTGCGGCATACGGCACAGCCGTTTCCAATAAAGGTGAGGCGGATTTGGATTTTGATACGCTTTTACATAAGCTGGATACCGGCGCGGAGCTTTCTGCGGAGGTTTCCCGTATGGAGCCTCTGTTCCAAAATGAAGCGGATTATGCCGCCTTCAAGGAACGCCACGACAGAGACAGAGTAAAACGGGTGGCTCTGTCCGCTTATCATGGGGACGCCTTCCTCGGTATTGATGCCGGCTCCACCACAACTAAGGTGGCGCTGGTTTCCAAGGATGGCGATCTGCTCTATTCCTTCTATGCGGGCAATGAGGGTAATCCTCTGCGGGTTGTCAGAAAAAGCCTGAATGAGATGTATGATATGATGCCCGAGGAGGTTGTGATTCGCAATTCCTGCGTGACCGGCTACGGCGAGGGGCTGATTAAAGAGGCGCTGATGGTCGATTTGGGCTATATCGAAACGGTTGCCCATTATAAGGCGGCGCAGTTCTTCAAGCCCGATGTGGATTTTATTCTGGACATCGGCGGGCAGGATATGAAGTGTATCCGCATCAAGGATAACGTCATTGACAGCGTCCTTTTGAATGAGGCGTGCTCCTCCGGCTGCGGCTCCTTCATCGAAACCTTCGCAAAATCTCTGAATTATACTGTTACGGATTTTGCCAAGGCGGCGCTGTTCGCCAAGAACCCCATCGACCTTGGCTCCCGTTGCACGGTATTCATGAATTCCCGCGTTAAGCAGGCGCAGAAGGAAGGCGCGGAGGTTGCGGATATTTCCGCAGGACTTGCCTATTCCGTTATCAAAAACGCACTGCTTAAGGTTATCAAAATTTCCGACCCTAAGGCAATGGGCAAATCCATGGTGGTACAGGGCGGCACCTTCTATAACGATGCGGTGCTGAAAAGCTTTGAGATGATTAGCGGCAGAGAGGCAGTCCGCCCCGATATTGCGGGCATCATGGGCGCCTTCGGCGCAGGCTTGATTGCAAGGGATAAATATACCGCAGGCTATCAGAGTACGCTGATTTCCCGCGACGAAATGAACGCCATGGAGGTGCAATCCAATATGGCAAGATGCCAAGGCTGCACCAACCATTGCCTCTTGACGGTCAACCTTTTCAGCGGCGGCAGACGCTTCATTACGGGCAACCGCTGCGAAAGAGGTCTGGGGAAGGAAAAAATCGAAAATCCCGCACCCAATCTGTATGAGTACAAACGCCACCGTTTGTTCGATTATGAGCCGCTGACGGCAGAGCAGGCAACCCGTGGGACGGTCGGGATTCCTCGTGTGCTGAATATGTTTGAGGATTACCCCTTCTGGTATACCTTCTTTACCAAGCTGGGATACAGGGTTGTGCTTTCTCCTTTTTCCTCCAAGGAAATTTTCGAGATGGGCATGGAATCCATCCCCAGCGAATCGGTTTGCTATCCGGCAAAGCTGGTGCATGGGCATATTATGTGGCTGATTAACGCGGGTGTTGATTTTATCTTCTATCCCGGCGTTGTATATGAAAGAAGAGATAGCGCGGCGGCGGATAATAATTATAACTGCCCCATCGTTGCTTCCTATAATGAAAATATCAAAAATAATGTCGAGGATTTGCAGGAAAAGAACATCCGGTTCATGAACCCCTTCCTTTCTCTGGACCGTGTGGATACGGTCATCAAGCGGATGCAGGAGGAATTTGTCCCTCTGGGCTGTCACATGGCAGAGGTAAAGTCAGCTGTGGAGGCAGGCTGGATTGAATGGGAAAGATTCCGTATGGATATGCACCGTAAGGGCGAGGAAACGCTGGAATATATCCGTAAGAACCATATGACGGGTATCGTTTTGGCGGGCAGACCCTACCACGCAGACCCTGAGATTAACCACGGTATCCCCGAGCTGATTGCAGGCTACCGCATCGCCGTTTTGACGGAGGACAGCATTGCGCATCTGGGTCATGTGGAGCGTCCGACCGTTGTGCGCGACCAGTGGACCTATCATTCCAGATTGTATGAAGCGGCGGCATTTGTAAAGCGGCAGCCGGATATTGAATTTGTGCAGCTCAACTCCTTCGGCTGCGGCTTGGATGCCGTAACGACGGATGAGGTCAAGAGTATCCTCACGGCAGCGGGTAAGATTTATACCGCGCTTAAGATTGATGAGGTCAATAACCTTGGCGCGGCGCGTATCCGGATTCGTTCCCTGATTGCCGCAATCGAGGACAGAAAAGAGAAGAATGTGCAGCTGAAGAAGGGTGATGCCTCCCTGCACCGTGTGCTGTTTACCAAGGAAATGAAAAAGGAATATACTATCATCTGCCCGCAGATGTCGCCTATCCATTTCGAGCTTTTGGAGCCTGCGTTCCGGCAGGCGGGGTATAAGATAGAGGTCATGGCGGCAATGGATAAGCACGCTATCGAAACGGGACTGAAATATGTCAATAACGATGCCTGCTATCCCGCGCTGATTTCCATCGGTCAGCTCCTGAATGCCCTCCTCTCCGGCAAATATGATTTGAACCATACAGCGCTGCTCATCACCCAAACGGGCGGCGGCTGCCGTGCGACGAATTATATCGCCTTTATCCGTAAGGCACTGGCAAATATGGGGATGTCGAATATTCCGGTTATTTCCATCAACCCCGCAGGTCTGGAGAAAAATCCCGGCTTTAAGTATGAGCCGGCATTGATACACCGTGCGCTGCAAGCCATCGTCTACGGCGACTTGTTTATGCGTGTGCTCTATCGCACCAGACCCTATGAGCAGGTAAAGGGCGCAGCCGATGCCCTGCATAGAAAATGGGTAGAAAAGCTGAAGGTGGATTTGCTGAAGGCAGACAGAAAAACCTATTGCAGAAATATCCGTCAAATCATTCGGGATTTTGAGGAGCTCCCGCTTTTGGATATCCAAAAGCCCCGTGTCGGCGTTGTCGGCGAGATTCTAGTAAAATTCCATCCTACCGCCAATAATGATTTGGTGAATCTCTTGGAGCGAGAGGGTGCTGAGGCGGTTGTCCCCGATTTGCTGACCTTCGCCCTGTATTGCTGCCATAATCAGGTGCAGAAGGAAAAATATCTGGGCGGCAGCAGAAAGGCGCGTATCGTCGGGAATCTGGTAGCAAAGGTTATTGAGTGGTATCAGAAGCCCATGATGGATGCGCTGGAAAAGAGCAAACGCTTCGATAAGCCCGAAAATATCAGAAGTCTGGGCAGAGAGGCGGAGAAGATTGTTTCCCTCTGTAATCAGACCGGCGAGGGCTGGTTCCTGACTGCGGAAATGATAGAGCTGATTCATAGCGGCGTGCCGAATATCGTCTGCACACAGCCCTTTGGTTGCCTGCCGAACCATGTGGTCGGTAAGGGCGTTATCAAGGAGCTGCGGAAGCAGTACCCCATGTCGAATGTGGTTGCAATCGACTATGACCCCGGCGCAAGCGAGGTCAACCAGCTCAACCGGATTAAGCTGATGCTGGCAAGCGCAAATAAAAACATGGATCAGGCAAATGCACATAAGAAAAACGGGCTCAAAAACCCCCATTCCGCAGAGCAGGTTGCCTTCAAAATCGAAGATTAAAGCGCTTTGCTTCAGTCAAAATCGGGGATTTTGACTTGTTTGGACGAAGGAATAAACTGTGTGTTCCATCAGTAACTCCGGAAACGCACAGTTTTCCGCAAGTGGGCAAAGCCCCTCTGCGGATTCCGGTTGGGAAACTGCTTACCGCCCAAGAAGGGATGGCAGGCGTAGCCTCCTTTGTGCAGCAAAGGAATGAACCTTCGTTTCCAAACCCCTTCCGTGCAAAACAAAAGGACATTGAAATTTTCAATGTCCTTTTTGCTTTTTAGATTAGGTTTTTCAGCCTCGCCTGTACTGCCGCAATCTCCGCATCCGTAGGCTCTGTGGGTGTCCATGTCACATTGATGCCGTCGCCCTCCCGTCTGGGAATCAGATGGATGTGGAAATGGAATACCGTCTGTCCGGCAATCGTGCCGTTGTTCTGCAAAATATTCATATCACAGAAGCCCAGCACCTCCTGCATGGCTTTTGCCAGCCTTGCCGCAAGGGTGTATGCTCTGCCTGCCTGTGCGGGGTCGATTTCAAAGATATTTGCCACATGGTTTTTCGTCAAAATCAAAGCGTGACCCTCGCCGGAGGGGAATCTGTCCAGGATTACCTGAAATTCATCATCCTCGTATATGGTCGCAGAGGGGATTTCTCCCGCAATAATCTTGCAAAAAATACAATCGCTCATAGGTATCTTCCTTTCTTTTGTGTAATTTTTCCCTATCATAACACGAAAAAACAGGAATGGACAGGGGTTTAGCCAAAGTATTTTGCATACAAATAGGATAGACCGGTGGCGTGGTTCTGCTTATCGGTTAAAATTTCAAAGAAGCTGTCCCAAAGCTCGCCCTGTGGCATGGCAAAGAGTAGTGCGCGATAGAAGGAAACGTCATCCATCTCGCTTAGAAGCAGTTCTTCCAGCGCGGCGGCGGTGTCCTTTGCTTCGGTATCGTCCTTTGCGTTGGTCGTTTTGCTGCTTTTCTGCGGGGCTTCGCCAAAAATCAGAAAGCCTGCATCCTGCAAGATACGCAGATGCTTTTTGCCGTCCAGATACATGGTGTTCAGAATGTTTTCTGCCTCCGTAAGCGCATCGCTTTGCAGCAGAGACTCCCATGCGGTGACGGTATCCTCTGCCTGTGCGGTTGCCAGAGAAAGTAGCTCCTGTAGGCGTTTATCCTGCGAAAGCAGGGATTCCGCCTCCTCTGTTTTTTTCTGTGCCTCCTTTTCGCGGGTGTGTGTAGCATAAAGCTGTGTACTGCGGTGATAGGGGTACATAAGCGGCTCCTTTTTCGTTTTTTTTCATCCTATGCAGAGGGGCTGTCTTTTTTGCCTCCCCCGTGCGGGGAATAAGGATGGTATGCGGCAGGGTTTTGTGATAAAATAGGGATAGATTAAGACCTTGGGGCTCTCCCCCAAAAAACCTTGAAAAAACCTTGGCGGTGGTATGATATCCCTGCACCCCCATTTGCAAAAGCAAATCCTTGCTTTTGCGGCGGTTTATCATCCTTGTATTTCCCTGCAGAACCATGGATATGGTTCTGTAACTCAGGTCAAGGGCATGATGCCCTTATGGGAGCTTGAGGGTGAAGCCCTCAAGGTTTTTGAGTCTTAAAAAATGATAAAATAAAAAAGGTGGGTATCCCAATGAGTAAAAAAATCGTATTGACCGGCGGCGGCACAGCAGGTCATGTCACCCCGAATTTGGCACTATTGCCCTATTTGCGGCAGGAGGGCTATGAGGTGCTATATATCGGCTCCGAAAACGGCATCGAGCGTACGCTGATCGAAGCGGAGGGCATCCCCTATTACGGCATCTCCACCGGCAAGCTCCGCCGCTATCTTTCCAAGGAGAATGTCAAGGACACATTTCGTGTGTTGCGCGGCATCCATGAGGCAAAGCGCCTGTTGAAAGAGCTGAAGCCTGATTTGGTGTTCTCCAAGGGCGGCTTTGTCGCAGTCCCTGTTGTGCTGGGCGCAAAGAAAAATCATATCCCCGTCATCATCCATGAATCCGATATGACTCCGGGCTTGGCGAATAGGCTTGCTATGCCCTCCGCAAGAGTGGTTTGCACCACCTTCCCCGAAACCCTGCAATATGTGCCGAAGGGCAAGGGTGTGCATACCGGCACCCCCATCCGTAGGGAATTGTTCAAGGGAGAACGAAAAAAAGGTCTCTCCGCCTGTGGCTTCAGCGGCGAAAAGCCCGTTCTTTTGCTGATGGGCGGCTCTCTGGGCGCGGTAAAGCTGAATGGCTGCCTGCGCGAAATCTTGCCCGCACTTACAAAAACCTTCGATATCATCCATCTGTGCGGTAAGGGGAATCTGGATGCAGCCTTACAAAATCGAAAGGATTATCGGCAGTTTGAATATGTCTCCGCAGGGCTTTCCGATTTGTTTGCGGCGGCGGATTTTGTGGTTTCCCGCGCGGGGAGCAATTCCATCTCGGAATTTCTTGCATTGAAAAAGCCGAGTCTGTTGATTCCGCTCAGCGCAAGAGCAAGCCGCGGCGACCAGATTCTCAATGCGGCATCCTTCGCCAAGCAGGGCTTTGCCCGTGTGCTGGAGGAAGAGCAAATGACGGCGGAAAGCATGAGAAAAGAAATTTTTGCGCTCTATGAAAATAAGGATCAATACATTGCGGCAATGGAGAAAAGCCCCGCGGGGGACGGTACGGTTGCTGTCCTGACGCAGATTCGAGCCTTGCTACGCAACAAGGCTTGAGGCGGATGGTGTTAATGCAATTTTAAGAATTTCAAAATTGACACAAGAAAGCCTCGGGGACTAAAATAAGGCTTAGAAAAAAGAAAAAGCGGAGGGAGAAATGATTCATGAAGAAAAAATATCTTGCCTTGGCGTTGGCGGCTGTGCTGGCTGCTTGTGCGGCGGGCTGCGGCCAAGAGGAAACGGAAAAAACCACGGATACCACCGTGGACACCACAGAGCTTTTGCAGGCACAGATGCCTGCCGAGGGCGAGGAAATCGCTGTGATTACAACCTCTAAGGGCGTTGTGAAGCTGCGTCTTTTCTCTGAGGAAGCGCCTAAGGCGGTGGAAAACTTCAAGACGCTGGCAAAGCAGGGCTATTACGATGGTTTGCTGTTCCATCGTGTGATTGAGGATTTTATGGTGCAGACGGGCGACCCCAACGGCGACGGCACAGGCGGTGAAAGCTGCTGGGGAGAAGCCTTCGAGGACGAAATTTCCCCGAAGCTGCATTACTACAGAGGCGCGGTTGCCATGGCAAATGCCGGTGCGAATACAAACGGCAGCCAGTTCTTTATTGTGCAGGCAAAAACAGCCGTGGAGGAGGCGCTGACCACCATACAGGACGCAAGAGACAATAACGAGGGCGAGGAAGTGGGCATTACCCTGACCGATGGGAATTATTATACACTCAGTCAGCTTTTCCCCGATGCGGTTTTGAACTACTATAAGGAGGTAGGCGGCACGCCGCATCTGGAATACGTTTTCGGCAATCCCTATACGATTTTCGGGCAGGTTTTTGAGGGGCTGGATGTCATTGATGCCATTGCAGCGGCAGAAACGGACGAAAATGATAAGCCTGTAGAGGATATTACGATTACGAGTATTGCCTTTGAAAATTATAGCGCAGAATAAAAAACAACGGAGGGCGTTTGGCGGACAAACGCCCCTTTGTATGGGGAGAGAGCGTGGCAAATCTCCGTTTTTTGTTGCAAATAGGGAAGAATCATAGTATGATTTGAAGGAATAAAGCGAAAAAACAGGAAGGAAAAAAGGAGAGACAGCAATGAGCTTATACGAAAATTGGATGAAAAAGGCATTTTCCCAAGAGGGTCGCAGCATTGAGGCGGTTTGGGAGGAATATTTGCCGAAGGAGCAGAAAATCTATGAATACGTTCTCGGTGAAAAGGTGACAAAGCTGGAGGGTACGGTTGCCGAGCTGGCAGAGCGCTTCCATATGTCCGCGGAAATGATTGTTGCGTTTATCGACGGAATGAACGCTTCTCTGGCAGAGCCCTTCGATATGGATACGCTGGCGGAGGACACCAAGGTCTGCATCAATATTGATTTTGAAAAGCTGTACAAGCTGATGATAGAATATAAAGCAGAGCATTTGTATCGCCTGCCCCAGTGGGATGGCATTTATGACGCCGACACCAGAAAGCGCCTTGCCCTGGAGCAGAAAAAATCCAAAACTATCGTAAAGGGCGAAAAAATCGGTCGGAACGACCCCTGCCCTTGCGGCTCCGGCAAAAAATACAAAAAATGCTGCGGGAAGGACGCATAAGAGAATGAAAACGATTGTGGCAAAGGCTGACCTAAGCCAAGCCTCCTCTGCGGAGGTCATTCGGACGGCTGCAAAAATCCTGCGGGAGGGCGGTCTGGTGGCATTTCCGACGGAAACCGTGTATGGCTTGGGCGGAAACGGTCTGGACAGTACAGCCTGTGAAAAAATTTATATTGCAAAGGGTCGCCCCTCGGACAACCCTCTCATCCTCCATATTTCCGAGTTGGAGGAGCTTTCCGCAATCGTAGCGGAAGTTTCCCCTGCGGCAAGGCTCTTGATGGATGCCTTTTGGCCCGGGCCCTTGACGATGATTTTCAAAAAGAAGGAAATCGTCCCTGCAAAGGCAACGGGAGGTCTGGACACCGTTGCGGTGCGTTTCCCGAGTCATCCCGTGGCAAGGGCGATTATCAAGGCGGCGGGTCTGCCCATTGCCGGTCCCAGCGCCAATTCCTCCGGAAAGCCCAGCCCGACCAGAGCCTCCCATGTGGCGTATGACTTGGATGGGAAAATTGATATGATTGTGGACGGCGGTGCAACGGAATGGGGGCTGGAATCCACGATTGTGGATGTTTCGGGCGAAATTCCCGTGCTTTTGCGCCCCGGCGCAGTGACAAGAGAAATGCTCGCCGCGGTCGTCGGGCGGATAGAGATAGACCCGACCATCCTCCAAAGGCCTACGGGCGATTTTCAGCCAAAGGCGCCGGGGATGAAGTATACCCATTATTCCCCCAAGGCGGATGTGATTCTGGTCAGAGGAGACGGATTTACGGAGAAAATCAATGCGCTTGCGGCGGCGGATATGGCGGTAGGCAAAAGGGTCGGCGTGATGGCGACGGAGGAAACAAAGGTGCTGTATCATGCGGATGTGGTTCTCTCTCTGGGCAGCCGCGCAAAGCCTGTAGAAATCGGTGCGAACCTCTTTCGAGCTCTGCGGGAGTTCGATTTTTTGGGCGCGGAGGTGGTCTATGCCGAGGTCTTTTCCGAAGAGGGAGAGGGCATGGCAATTATGAATCGCCTGAATAAAGCGGCAGGCTATCATATCATAGAAGCGGAATGATGAAAAAAAGGAGTGTTTACTATGTTGGCATTGGGCTGTGACCATGGCGGTTATCCCTTGATGAAGGAAGTCATTCAGTATTTAGAGGAAAATCATATTGCATTTCAAAGCTTCGGAACCGATTCCGAAGCGTCTGTGGATTATCCCGTCTATGCAAAAAAGGTTGCACACGCGGTCGCGGACGGCGTATGCGAAAAGGGCATTCTGATTTGCGGTACGGGCATCGGTATTTCCATTGCGGCGAATAAGGTGCATGGTATTCGCTGTGCGCTGTGCGGCGATGTTTTTTCCGCCAAGGCGACCAGAGCGCATAATGATGCCAATATTCTGGCAATGGGTGCAAGGGTCATAGGCCCCGGTTTGGCGCTGGAAATCGTAAAGGCGTTTTTGGAGACACCGTTTTCCAACGAGGAGCGGCACATCAGAAGAATCCGGCAGATTGAAGATTGAGAAGCTTGAGAAGATTGAGAGGGAAGAAAAAATGAGTAAATTATTTGTATCCGAGCATCCTCTGATTCATACCAAAATGGCGATGCTGCGGAATGAAGAAACCGGCACAAAGGAATTTCGTGAAATCATCGGCGAGGTAGCCTCCCTGCTTCTGTATGAAGCAACCAGAGAGCTGCCGCTGAAGGAGGTGCAGGTAAAAACCCCCATCGCCACCGCAAATTGCAAAACCATAGATACCAAGCTTGCCATGGTTCCCATCCTGCGCGCGGGTCTGGGGATGTCGGATGGACTTTTGAAGCTGATGCCTGTAGCAAAGGTGGGGCATATCGGCCTTTATCGCGATGAGACGACGCTGGAGCCGGTGGAGTATTATTGTAAGCTGCCTGCCGATATTGAGGAGCGTACGGTATTTCTGGTAGACCCCATGCTGGCAACGGGCGGCTCTGCGGATGCAGCCATCGGCTTTTTGAAGGCAAGAGGAGTGAAAAAAATTATTTTCCTTTGTATTCTGGCGGCAACCGAGGGTGTGGAGCGTCTGCAAAGGAATCATCCCGACGTGGATATTTATGCAGCGGCACACGATGCGGGCAGCCTGAACGAGCATGGCTATATCGTACCCGGCTTGGGAGATGCGGGAGATCGTATTTTTGGTACGAAATAAGCCGCTCTCGGGAGGAGAGAAGAATTTTGATAGAACATAACTGGTTATTGTATATTGCCGCCTTTGCCTGCGCTTTTGCCATTACGCTGGTCGCAACGCCCTTCGCCAAATGGCTCTCCCTTAAATGCGGCGCAATCGACTACCCAAAGGATAGAGGCGTGCATAAAAAACCGATGCCGCGTATGGGCGGGGTTGCTATCGTGCTGGGCTTTGTGCTGACGGTCATGATGGTGTATCATTTTGATAAAAGCATGGATGCCGGGCAATTTGCGGGCTTTTTGATCGGTGCGCTTCTGATTGCCGGTCTGGGCGTGGTGGATGATATAAAAAATTTGCCGGCAAAGCTGAAATTCTGTGTACAGATTTTGGCGGCGCTGATTGTTATTTTTTCCGGCACAAGGATTCATGTGGTGCTTTGGCCCGTTACGACATATCTGCAAGCCTTCAGCATCCCGATTACGCTGGTCTGGATCGTTGGCGTGACCAACGCCGTGAACCTGATAGACGGGCTGGATGGTCTTGCGGCAGGGGTCACCTCCATTGCTGCGCTCAGCCTGATGGTGCTTTGCATCATGACGGGCAGTACAACGGCAGTCGGCCTGACGGCGGCGCTGGCAGGTGCTTGCTTGGGCTTCCTTCCCCGGAATTTTAACCCTGCGGAAATCTTCATGGGCGATACGGGCTCGACTTTCCTTGGTTTTGTGCTGGCGGTCACGAGTATCCTCGGCGTGTTTAAGGGTTATGCCCTTCTCGCCTTGATTGTCAGCGTGCTTTGCGTGGGACTGCCCGTGTTCGATACGATTTGCGCCATGCTCCGCCGTATGGCAAAGAATCAGCCCATCATGCAGGCGGATCGCGGACACCTGCACCATAAGCTGATTGACCATGGCTTTACCCAAAGACAGGCAGTTTTGATTATGTATACCATCAGCCTGCTTCTGGGGCTTCTGGCAATCTTTATCAGCTTCAAGGATTCTCGGACGATTGTGGTCGTCGCACTGACAATTATCGTGCTGTGCTTTATCATTTATTATTTCAACGCACATATCAAAAATAAGCAGGATAAGTGAGCAGAAATGATGAGAGAAGATGGAAAAATTGAGAAAGTACTCTGTGCCTATCTTGCTGTTTGCATGGGCGTCGTCGCTGTTTTGCATAGATTTGATTGCGATTCGGCGGGAGAGCGTGCTGTTTGATTTGTCGGCTGCGGGCGTTGCGGAGGTTGGCGAGCATTATCACCGTAAATTCTACGAAACCACCGATTGCACCGCCGCATCGGAGCATAGCGGCGAAGTGGCGAAAAAATGGGGATTGATGGGCGGTATCAGCGAGATTGGTACGCTTTCGGCGCAGGAAGGCTGTCAGGTCAATCTTTCCGTGCAATCCCGTCGCGGCGAAGCCGGATTTGTGCTTTGTAATCAAGAGACGGGTGATATTTACGATGCACGGAACGAGGAGACACTGACGCTCCCGCAGGGGGAGTATCGTGTGCTTTGCGCCGGTAATCGGTTTTCCGGCACCTGCGCACTGACATTCGATGGGGGCAGCTTTGCCCTGCCTGATGAATAAAAAAGTTAAGACCGCAGGGGCAACGCCCCAAGGTTTTAAGGTTTTAAGGCTTTTTGCAAAAGAATCAAAAGGAGGTGGCGCAATGGCAGAATATATCCAAGTGGAGCGTGCATTTATCGAGACTGAGCTGCCGTCCGCACCGCCTTTTTATGTCTCCGTTTATCTCATGACCCTAGCCGTCGGTCAGGACGCAAAACAAGTAGCGGAAAAGCTGCACGCAACCGAAACCGATGTCCTCTATGCCTGGGGCTATTGGAAGGGGCGCGGTCGCTTGCCCGAGGAAGAAAAGAAGGAAAAAAAAGCACAAAAGCCTTGCCTCGCTTCGTTTCCCGCGGAACGCCCTTCATATTCCCCGCGAGAGTTGTCGGTCTACATAAAAAACGACGAGGTAAAAAGGCTCTTCGATTTCGCGCAAAAAAAGCTGGGGAAAATGCTCTCGCAGCAGGATATGAGCCTTCTCTTCGGCTTTTACGATTGGCTTGGCTTGCCGATGGATGTCATCGAGCTTTTGCTCTCCTATTGCGCCGCAAACGGGCATACCGGGATGCGCTATATCGAAAAGGTCGCCCTCAGCTGGGCGGAGGAGGGCGTAAATACCGTTGAGCGTGCGTCAGAATATATCGCTCTTAGAAAAACGGGCTTCCGCGCCATTTTGCAGGCATTCGGGCAGAATCGGCTGCCTGTGGCGGCGGAGGAGCGCTATATGAAAAAATGGCTACAGGAATATCAGCTGCCCTTGGATGTGGTGAAGCTTGCCTGCGAGAGAACCGTGCTGCAAACAGGAAAGGCGTCCTTTGCCTATGCCGATCGGATTTTGGAAAATTGGAAAAAAGCGGGCGTGGCATCTCGGGCGGATGTAGAGGCGGAGGATCGTGCTTTTGCGGCACAAAAAACGCAACAAGCGCCATCCGCACCGGCTGCGGGCAAGCCGTCGCACGCAAAGAACCGGAACCGCTTCATCAATTATACCCAAAGCGATTGGGATTTTGCGGAGCTGGAGCGTCTGGAACGGGAGCAGAGAGAAAAATGGTAAGAGCGAACAGAGAAGATAAAACGGATTGGGGGGAGCGCTTTGGCAACAAAAGCACAGATTTATAAGGAAGTCTTGCGGGAATACGATGCCCTGCGAACGCGCAAAGCGGCAGAGCTGCGCGAGCGGAGGGAAAGCCTTTGTGCGCGTTTCCCGCGTCTGGCGGAAATCGAGAAGGAGCTTTCCCTGATTGGTATTTCTGTGGCGAGGCTGGTGCTCCTGCATCCGGAGGAAAGGGAGACGGCACTCGCCGAAATGCAGCAGAGACAGAAGGCTTTGCAGGCGGAAAGACTGGAGCTTCTGACAAAAAACTGCCTTTCTCCCTCTCTTTTGCAGCAGGAATATAAATGTGAAAAATGCAAGGATACGGGTTATATTGACAGCACCCCCTGTGCATGTATGAGGCGTAAGCTGATGGATCGGCTCTACGACCAGTCCAACGTGCGTGAGGCAATTCAAGCGGAAAATTTCGATACCTTCGATTTGCGCCTGTTCGATACACAGGTAGTCCCGCAGGAGGGCATCTCTCCCAGGGAAAACGCCCAGCGTAATCTGAAAAAGGCAATGGATTTTGCGGAAAAACCCGAGGGCAAAAATCTTCTGCTCTATGGCGGCGCCGGTCGCGGCAAGACCTTCCTCTGTAACTGTATCGCCAAGGATGTGCTGGAGCAGGGAAAAACCGTGCTCTACCTGACGGCGGGGCAACTTTTTCGGCAGCTGGAGGAAATGCGCTTTCATAACGATGTGGAGGAGGCTTCCGATTGGAGTGGCGAGCTTTTGGATGCGGATTTGCTGATTATTGATGATTTGGGCACGGAATTCGCCACCGTCTTTACTGCGTCGGAGCTGTTCCGCATCATCAACGATAGAAAGCTTGGGAAACGCCCTGTTGTCATTTCCACCAATCTGGATTATAAAGCCCTGATGGAGCAATATTCCGACCGTATCATGAGCCGCCTGATTGGCGAATATACCACCCTGAAATTTTTCGGGGACGATATTCGGATGAAGAAAAAATACAGATAAGTCGCAAACAAAAAAGACCCTTTGGGGTCTTTTTTTGTAGCACCTCTGTCGCCTTTTGTCGAAATTTTCTTTCCCTCCCTCCCTTGTTTTGACAAAAAAAGCGGTTCTGTTTGTTTAGAATGTGCATATGGAGGGAAGTCTTATGGAAAAAACAGAGGTCACATTGGAATATACAGAACAAACACCCGCCTTCGGGAAAATGCTTTTGCCGCCCAAGGAGGAGAAGAAGCCGTTCCCCAAGCGTATGCTTTTGCAGGTGAGCTGCTTTTGTCTGATGGGGTTTTTCTGGGGCAGGGCGGAGCTTTTGAGCCTCCTGCACCCGATGGGGATTGCCTATCTTTCCGCTTTTTTCGGGGAGGGCTGGCTGTTTGGTGCAGTCTGGCTTGCGGTCGGCTTTGGTGCATTTCCCGCAGCACCCCTGAAAACCGGCGCAGGTCTTGCGGCAGCGCTTGCGATTCAGCTGACTTTGGGGCGCTTTCTCACGCGGGAGGAACCGGGCAAAAAGGCATTGCTCGGCGCATTCGCCGTAGCCCTGGCGGGTATCTTTTTCGCCGTCAGTCGGCAGGGACTGGGCTTTTATTTCGCTGTTTGTGCCGTGGAGACGGCGCTGACCCTCGGTATCGGCTATCTCTTGCAAAAGGGTGTGTCGCTGCTGCTTGGGGGTCGGGTATCCTTCCCGACAAGAGAGGATACGCTTTCGCTCCTGCTCTTGGCGGGCGGCGTGCTCTCCGGTCTTGTCGCAGGCAAAAATGCGCTGCTTTCCGTCTTCGCGCTGCCCTTGGCGTCCGCTTTTTTCCTGCTCCTTTCCGCAAGGCGAGAGGGCATCGGCGGCGGCGCGGCGGCAGGCGTGTTTCTTGGCTTTTTGCTCCTGCTTTCCGGTGGCGCGGAGCTGTCCCTGTTTGCGGCGCTTGCCCTGAGCGGGATGCTGGCAGGCTGTGTCCGGGATTTGGGCAGAGTGGCGTCGGCTGTTGCGCTTTTACTTACCCCCTGTATTTTTTTGTTCTACATAGACGGTTCCTTGCCAAATTCGCCGTGGCTCGGCGGCTGGTTGGTCGGTGCGCTGCTTTTTCTGCTTTTTCCCAAGTCTTTGGCGGAGGGCGGCCTGCGTGCGGAGGAAAGTCCCAAGGATAGGTATACCAAAATGAAGGAATTGACCGAAGCAAAGCTTTTGGACGTATCCAAGGCGTTTTCCGCATTGGCACGAGCGTTCGGAAGGACGGGTGCGTGTAAGGAAAAGGGGGAAATGGCAAGGCTGGTGGACGGCATTGCGGGCAGAGTCTGTCAGGGATGCGGTCTGGCGCATTTCTGCTGGGAGGAGGAGTTGTATCAAACCTACGGAATGACCTTTTCCGCCCTTTCCCATTGTGCGCGAAACGGTTATTTTCGCAGTGAGGAGCTGCCCCATGCTTTTCGGGAAACCTGTCCCCGTGTGCAAACCTTTGCGGAAACGGTCAATGCGGTCTATCAGCTTTATCGCAGGGATTGCCTCTGGACAAGCCGCCTGCTGGAATGTCGTGAGCTGGTCGGGCAGCAGCTTCTGGCGATGAGTGAGATTATGGAAATGCTTTCGGGGCAGCTGGAGTTGAATTGCGTTTTTCTGGAGGACGCGGCGAAGGAATTGCGTCAAGCGCTGAAAAAGCAGGGCTTGCACCCGAAGCAGGTGATTGTGACGCAGGACAAGACGCATGGGCGCAGACAGGTGCGGGTGGTTTTGCCTGCTTGTGGCGGCAAGGGAGTCTGTAAGGATAAAATCCTGCCCGCAGTGAAAAAAATCATGGGCTGCCCGATGGTGCTGCCGGAGGAAAGCACCTGCACCGTAGATGCGGCAGGGCGGGAATGTAGCCTCCTGTTTCGGGAGACGGCGGCGTATTCCCTTACCACTGCGGCGGTCTATGCTCCCGCTAAGGAGGGAGAGCCGACAGGCGATGCGGCGGCATTTCTGGAAACGGAGCGGGGCGATGCGCTGCTTGCGCTTTCTGATGGCATGGGTACGGGCGAGGCAGCGGCAAAGGAAAGCCGTATTGCCATCGAGCTTTTGGAGCAATTTGCCGAGGCAGGCTTTGACCGCGTGCTGGCGGTGCGGATGATAAACTCCGCCCTCCTTTTGCGGCGGGGAGAGGAAAGCTATGCCACGCTGGATATTTGCCATATCGATTTGTTCGACGGGCAGGCGGAATTTATTAAGCTGGGCGCGGTTGCCTCTTTTATCTGCCGCAGAGAGCGCATCATCTCTTTGCGCGCCGTTACGCTGCCCGTGGGGATTCTGAAGGAGGTAGAGCCCGTGGCAAACCGTATGCAGCTCAAGGACGGCGATATGATTTTGATGGTGACGGACGGCATCACGGAGTTGCTCGGCGGCGAGGAGGAAACGGGCGCATGGCTTAAGCGGAAACTGACCGCCTTCCCGATGTCCAATCCGCAGGATGTGGCGGAATATGTCCTGCGGGAAGCAAAAAAAGAGCGGAAGGATGACAGACAGGACGATATGACCGTTTTGGCAGGACGCTTTTGGAAAAAACAGATATAAGCCGATTGGCTGCGTAAAGCTTGCATAAGAGCTTGCCCAAGAAAAAAGCCATTCCCCGAAAATTTCACGGAAAATGGCTTTTTTGTTATTTTTATGCTTTATTCCTCAAAATGCAACACACCCACATATGGCAGGTTGCGATACCGCTGGGCGTAATCCAGACCATAGCCCACGACAAAGGCATCCGGAATTGTAAAGCCCGTAAAATCCGCCCGAATATCCACCACACGGCGGTCAGGCTTGTCCAAAAGCGTCAGAAGCTTCAGCTTTTTGGGATTTCTGCTGAGGAGCAGCTCCTTCAGTTTTTTCAGCGTCCTGCCGGTGTCGATAATGTCCTCCACAATCAATACATTTTTACCGGTAATATCCTCTTCCAAGTCCATCTTGATGTTGATGTTGCCGGAGCTTTCCGTGCTGTTGCCATAGCTGGAAACGCTCATAAAGTGCATCCCGACGGGCATCTTCAGCTTTCTTGCCAAATCCACTACCGTCACCACAGCGCCCTTTAGGGTGCAAATCAGCTCTATCGGTTCATCCCCAAACTCCGCAGAAACCTCTGCTGCAAGGCTCTCCAATCTTTCCGCAATCTGCTCCGCAGAAAGCATTGTTTCGACTTTCTCTTTCATTTCCCCATCCTCCGTATTTGTATCCATACCCTTTGGTTTGTCTGCGCATCCGCGACAAACGCCTGCCTGAGTCCCGGTACCCAAATCACCGTATCCCCCGCCGTAAATAGGGGATACCTCGCCCGCTTTGCTCTGGGTATCTTTTCGTCAATGAACAGATCCTTTATCTTTTTTCTGCCGTTTGCGAGCGGAATCGTATCGCCCGACCTGCGGGTGCGGCAGAAAAGCGTATGCTCTATTTTATCATAATCGAATACATTCGTACAGATTTCCGCAGAAATTTCGATATTTTTTTCCTCCGTTGTCACCAAAACGGAAATGCCCGCCTCGGGAATCGGAATCTCCTTCTCCGGGGGGAGGGCATAGGAGAAGCCCTGTGGCTCTGCCTTTGCTCTGCGGAGCAGGAGAACACCGTATTGCAGCTCCGCACCCAGTCCTGCGGGAAAATCCAGACGCTTGCCGCTTTCCTTTTGCAATAGCTCCGTCAGCGCCGCAAGCTGCCGTCTGGAGATATCCTTTTTTTGGAACTGCTCCACGGCTTGCCGCAAAATCCGTCGCCGCATCGCGGGATGGAGGGCTCGCAGTCCTTCTGCGGAGAGCGCCACCGTATCGGACGGAGCGGGCAGACGTACTGTTTCCCAAAGAGCCGCCGCTTGCTGCTCCAAGAAATCCTCATCCTCCGCTAAGAGAGAGGCTGTTTTTGCAATATGCGCCTCTGCCTGCGGATGAATTTCCGCAAGCAGGGGCAAAAGGCGTAGCCGTATGCGGTTGCGGGTATGGCTTTCCTCAAAATTGGTAGCATCCTCCCGCCATGAAAGTCCGTTTTCCCTGCAATATGCCTCAATTTCCGTGCGGGTGCAGAACAGGAGCGGACGGCAGATATTCTCTCGGACGGGGGACATACCGGAAAGTCCTCGTAGTCCCGTGCCGCGGCAAAGCCGCATGAGAACGGTTTCCGCCTGATCTCTTTGGTGGTGGGCAACGGCAATCCTCCCGCCTTCTCCCGCAACCTCGCGAAAGGCGGCATAGCGCAGAAGTCTCCCTGTTTCCTCCTCGCCGCGCTTCATCGCCCTTGCCTCCGCCCGCACATCGTAGTGCCGTACAATACACGGAATCCCCAATGCGGCGCAAAAATCCTCCGCAAAACGGGCGTCTGCGTCCGCTGCCTCACCGCGTAAGCCGTGGTGGATATGCACCGCTGTAATTTCCCATGCGAATTCCTCGCCGAGTGTATGCAGCACATGGAGCAGAGCAACGGAGTCCATGCCGCCGGAAAGCCCGACCACAACCCTTGCCCCGCAGGGTAGCATATGAAATTGCCGTAATGTCCTTTGCACCCTTTTCCGCATCCTTCGTCCCTCTTTCGGAAAAATTTTTCTCTGTCACTTCTACTTTACACGAAGGTATGGCAAAAAACAACCGTGCTTGCTCCAATCATCCCCTTTTTTTTCTCTTGATTTGCGAAAATCCTGCGTTGCGTTTCGTATAAAAGTATGCTAGAATTATATCTTGATACAGTCTGATTTTGAAAATCGTCGTATCCGGGGAAAAAAGAAAAATTAAGGAGGAACGCTCTTGAACAAATATTTTAAGTCCATCGGACTTTATGTGTTGATTTTTGTTGTGATTTTAGCCGCTTTGGCATATACCGGTCCGCAGCTTCTTAACAAGGAGGACGGCGTTGTGCGGGAGGAATACGTCTATAGCGATTTACTGAAGGAATTGGAGGAGGGCAATGTCGCTTCCGTGGAGGTCTCCCGCAGTACGGAGGTCGGCGATTACGGCACGGCAGAGGCAAAGCTTAAGGATGGCGACATCATCAGCGTGGATGTGCCGAGCATATCCGTTTTGCAGCAGCTTCTGGATGAAAAGGCGGTTTCCGACGGTGTAAAGGTCGAGGTCGGCGATTTGCAGCGGGAGAGTATGCTTTCACAAATCGTTCCCTCTCTGATTACAATGCTGATTATGATTTTGCTTTTCGTCTTTTTGTTTAACCGTATGCAGAGCGGCGGCGGCAAAATGACCGGCTTCGGCAAGAGCCATGCAAAAATGAGTATGGAGGGCGAAAATAAAGTCACCTTCCAGGATGTTGCGGGCTGCGATGAGGAAAAGGGCGAGCTGGAGGAGCTGGTAGAATTTTTGAGGGCGCCCCGTAAGTTTACGGATTTGGGCGCGAGGATTCCCAAGGGCGTGCTTTTGGTCGGCCCTCCCGGTACCGGTAAAACCCTTTTGGCGAAGGCGGTTGCTGGTGAAGCGGGCGTACCATTCTTCAGTATTTCCGGCTCCGATTTTGTGGAGATGTTCGTCGGTGTCGGTGCTTCTCGTGTCCGGGATTTGTTCGAGCAGGCAAAGAAGAACGCCCCCAGTATTGTATTTATTGATGAAATCGACGCTGTCGGTCGGCGCAGAGGCGCAGGGCTGGGCGGTGGTCATGATGAAAGAGAACAGACTCTAAATCAGCTTTTGGTCGAAATGGATGGTTTCGGTATCCATGAAAGCGTTATTATCATTGCCGCAACCAACCGTGCGGATATTTTGGATCCCGCGCTGCTCCGCCCCGGGCGTTTTGACCGCCGCGTTTATGTCGGCAGACCGGATGTAAAGGGCAGAGAGGCGGTTTTGCGTGTCCATGCCAAGGGCAAGAGTATGTCGCCTGAGGTGGATTTGAAGGTTATCGCACAGACGACCGCGGGCTTCACCGGTGCGGATTTGGCAAACCTTCTGAATGAAGCGGCGCTCTTGACCGCGCGACATGGCAAAACAAAAATCGACATGGCGGAAATCCAGAAGGCGCTGATCAAAATCGGCGTCGGCACGGAGAAGAAAACCAGAGTCATTTCCGAAAAGGAAAAGTATATCACGGCGTACCACGAAAGCGGTCATGCCATTCTCTTTGAGGTGCTGAGTGAGCTGGATCCCGTCCATAGCATCTCCATTATCCCCACAGGGATGGCGGGCGGCTATACCATGCCTCTGCCCGGGGAGGACAGGATGTATATGACGAAGCTTATGATGGAGCAGGAAATTGTCAGCCTGCTGGGCGGTCGTGCCGCAGAGGAGCTGGTCATCAAGGACATCACCACAGGCGCCTCCAATGATATCGAACGGGCAACTGCCATGGCGCGGGATATGGTGACGAAATACGGCATGAGCGATCTTCTGGGGCCTATCCAGTTTGGTGGGGACAATGAGGAGGTCTTCATCGGCAGAGACTGGGGACACGCCAGAAACTACAGCGAGGGCGTGGCGGATGCCATCGACCGTGAGGTCAACCGCATCGTAACCCATGCGTATACGGAAGCAAAGCAGCTTTTGACGGATAATATGGAAATGCTCCATGCCTCCGCAAAGCTTTTGGTAGAAAAGGAAAAGGTAACGGGGGAGGAGTTCCGCGCATTGTTTGACCAAGAGGTGCGGAATGAGATTTTGGGCATCACAAACGAGCCTCCCGCAGAGGAAGCAGCAAACGAAGAAGCAGAAGGCAAAGAGGAAGAAGCAAGAGAGGAGAATTAAGCATGGAATTTAACAACATCGTACCCGGTATGACCTTTGAAAAGGAATTTATCGTAGAGGAAGGCGACACAGCATCCCATTTCGGCAATGATAGGGTGCCCGTATTTGCTTCTCCCCGCCTGATTTCTTGGATTGAAGGCACAGCAATCGGCACAGTTGCCCCCTTCCTGCCCGCAGGCTGGGAAACTGTAGGCACAACCTTCAACCTGTCCCACCTTGCCGCAACACCCGTCGGTATGCGGGTGCGTGTCGTTACGGAGATTACGGAAGTAAAGGGCAAGCTTTTGACCTATTCCGTAAAGGCGTATGACGAGGTGGATAAAATCTGTGAGGGTACGCATGGCCGTGCCATCATCGAATTGGATAAATTTTTAGGTCGTGTAAACAAAAAGGGTAAAAATTAAGAGCCGAAAAAGGAGAAGGGTCTGGAGTGCGTCCCGCATTGCAGGCTCTTTTTTTCGGTGAAGCAAAAAAAGGAGGGAATGTTACAGAATGGAAAGGAAAATTCTGGCGGCGGCCAATAATCGGGAGCAGAAATATTTTATGGAGCAGGAATTTCAATTTCTGCCCGATACGATCAAGGAGGATTTGAAGCGGATTTGCATCTGTATGGCGGAAAAGCTGAATTGCAGCTTTCTGGTCGGTTTTGACGAGAAGGGCGATGTTTATTTTGAAACCGTGCGCCATGCGGATGATTGTGATTTTGACGACATCGGCGCTGCGCTGGAAATCAAGCGTTTGCAAAAGGAGGAGCCGGAGTTGTTCCGCGCCATGGAGCTTTGGTATCTGTTCTTTTGCACGGAGGAGGGCAAGCCGATTAAGGAGGAATTGATGCGTCGGGCGGAGCAGGAGAAAGGGAAGCAGTAAATTCATACAAAAAGTAACAAAAAATCCAAGAAAAAATATTGTAAAATCCAAACTTGCTGTTATAATGAATGTGGTCGTGCAAAATGGGACGAGCCATGGAAAAGCATAGCGTGACCCTTTTTTACGAGCAGGCATATCGTATCTCTTCGTCGCAGTGCGCGCGGCACAATGCAAAAATCCAAATCATCTTGTATCCTACGAGAATGAGAATGAAAGGAGTTTTTTCAAAATGAACGAAATAGAGACAGTAAACGAGCAGGAGGCAAAGGAAACCGTCCCCAAAAAAAGGATTACAGTAAAGGATTTGGTCACATTGGGTCTTTTGACCGGGGTATTGCTCCTGATGAGCTTCACCCCTCTGGGTTATTTCCATACCATCGGTCTGGATGTTTCTCTGATGATGATTCCTGTGGCAATCGGCGCTATGCTGCTGGGTCCCAACGCAGGGGCGTGGCTGGGACTGGTATTCGGCGGCACAAGCTTTTATCAGGCGTTGACAGGTGCCTCCGCATTCAGCACTATGCTGCTTAACATCAACCCCTTTTATGCCTTTCTGCTTTGCGTTCCGACTCGCGTGCTGATGGGCTTTCTCACAGGCTTGATTTTTAAGGTGGTGCAGTTTTTTGATTGGCGGAAAACCATCTGCTATTTCATCGGCGGCTTTTTTGCGGCATTTTTGAACACGGTGTTCTTTATGTCCGTTTTTATTCTCTGCTATTGGAACACAGAGTTCGTGCAGGGCATCAATGAAACGCTGGGCAGCTCAAGTCCCTTACCCTTCGTGGTGGCATTTGTTGGTGTAAACGGCGCGTTGGAGATGTCTGCAAGCTGCTTGGTGGGCGGTATTGTTGCGAAGGCAGTCAGCAGAGCCTTGTATAAAAAGACGGTGTAAAGCCGAAAGTACATAAAGCAGAGAAGGCAGCAAAAAAGGAAGTCATAGGCGCAGGATAGATTTTCCTGCGCTTTTTCTTCCCATCCCTGAAAGAGCCTTCCGAATAGGAGTTCAGTATTATGTTATTGGTCATTGATGTGAGTAATACGAATATGGTTTTGGGCGTGTTTGCGGGAGAGAGGCTTGTAGCAAATTGGCGGCTTTCCACGCAAAGCGGGCGTACTGCCGATGAAACGGGTCTGTTGATTCGCAGCCTCTTTGAATATTCCGAGGTTTCCGTCCGCGACATCGAAGCAGTCATCGTTTCCTCTGTTGTGCCGAATGTGATGTATTCCACACTCAACGGCATCAAAAAATTTTTGAAAAGGGATCCGATTGTGGTGCGTGCCGGACTTAAAACCGGTATCAATCTCCGCATGGAAAATCCGAAGGAGATGGGGACAGACCGTATCGTCAATCTGGTGGCGGCGTACGAGCTGTACGGCGGGCCTGCCATTGTCGTGGACTATAGCACGGCAACCACATTCGATGTGGTGAGCGAGGCGGGCGAATTTTTAACCGGCATTACAGCCCCCGGTCTGCAAACCTGCGCGGAGGCACTCTATCAAAAGGCGGCAAATTTGCCAAAATTTGAAATCATAAGCCCTGCAAGCATCCTTACAAAAAATACCGTGGATAGTATGCAGGCGGGACTGGTGATTGGGCATATCGGTGAGGCAAAATTCATCATCGAAAAAATCAGAGAGCATTTTGCTTGCCCCGCTATGCAGGTCATTGCGACCGGCGGCTTGGGCAAGGTGATTCATGAGGAAAAGAAGGGTATTTTCGATGTGTATGACCCCTTTTTGGCGCTGCATGGTCTGCGTCTGATTTATGAGAAGAATCAAAAAAAGCGCGGGTAAGACCTGTGGGCGTGTTGGGAGGAAAGCAAATGCTTTTGGTGATTGATGTTGGAAATACCAACTTTGTTTTGGGCTTGTATGAAGGGAAAAAGCTGCTGAAATGCTGGCGTATGACGACGGGAAGCAACCGTACCGCCGATGAAACGGGCATTTTCATCCACGGTCTGTTCGATGCGGCGGGCTTCGAGGCAAAGAAGGTGGAGGCGGTTATCATATCCTCCGTTGTGCCGGATATTATGTATTCTTTGACGCAGGGCATCCGCAAGTATTTTCATATCGAGCCGATGATTGTTGGTGTCGGAATGAAAACGGGCATTATCGTGAAAAGGGATAGCCCCAAGACCGTCGGTGCGGATCGTATTGTCGATTTGGTTGCGGCAAATGAGATATACGGCGGCCCTGCCATCGTGATTGATTACGGTACGGCGAATACCTTCGATGTCATCAATGAAAAAAGCGAATTTATTACCGGATTCATCACCCCCGGAATCTCCTCCTGCGCTGAGGCGCTCTATCATAAGGCGGCACAGCTCCCGAAAATCGAAATCAAGGCTCCGAAATCCATTATCGCAAAAAATACGGTGGCTAGCCTCCAAGCCGGTCTGGTGCTGGGGCATATCGGGCAGACGAAGTATATCATCGAGCAGTTTCGGGAAAGGCTGCATATGCCGAATATGAAGGTCATCGCAACGGGCGGTCTGGCAAGGGTGATTGACCCCGGGGGCGAGATTTTTGATGTGCTTGACCCCGTCCTGACCTTGAAGGGTCTGCGTATTTTGTATGAAAAAAATAAATAATCAACTATCAGTCGAAATCAGGATTTCGACTTGTTTGAGCAGATAAATAAACAGCGAGTTCCATCGGCGGAAAGCCTTGAAACTCGCTGTTTTCCTCATCGAAAGTGAATTCCGACTGCGGATTCCATTCGGGAAACCACTTACCACCCAAGAAGGGGTGGCAGGCGAAAGCCTGCTTTGCGGAGCAAAGTAATGAATAGTTGTTTCCTGAGCCCTTCCGCAATAGAATTTGAGAAGAAGGAAGGTGATGGCATGAAAATCGGGAATGTCATATTGGAAAATAACGTATTCCTTGCGCCCATGGCGGGTGTCACGGACTTGCCCTTCCGCATCCTCTGCAAGGAGATGGGCTGCGGTCTGGTTTATTCCGAAATGGTCAGTGCGAAGGGGATTTTATATGAGAATAAAAACACAACGGAGCTGCTTGAGGTTGACCCCAAGGAACGCCCCGTTGCGGTGCAACTATTTGGCGCAGACCCTGCTATTCTGGGTGCAATGGCGAAGAAAATCGAGGAGTATCCCATCGACATCATTGATGTGAATATGGGTTGCCCCGCCCCGAAAATCGTAAAAAACGGGGAAGGCTCTTGCCTGATGAAAACGCCTGAACTGGTCGGGAAAATCGTCCGTTTTCTGGTGGAAAGCCAGAAAAAGCCCGTAACGATTAAATTTCGCAAGGGCTTTGATGATGCCCATATCAATGCGGTAGAGATTGCAAAAATTGCCGAGGCAAACGGCGCGTCTGCGGTGGCGGTGCATGGCAGAACGAGAGAGCAGTATTACAGCGGCAAGGCGGATTGGGATATTATCCGAGAGGTCAAAGCCGCCGTACAGATTCCCGTCATCGGTAACGGCGATGTTTTTACACCGCAGGATGCAAAAAATCTTCTGGAGCATACCGGCTGCGATGCCATCATGGTTGCGCGCGGCGCACAGGGCAATCCTTGGATTTTCAAGCGGATTCTGCATTATCTTGAGACGGGTGAGCTTCTGCCCGAGCCGACCGCACAGGAGCGCGTAGAGAAGGCGCTGCGTCACGCTGCCATGTTGATTGCCTATAAGGGCGAATTTGTCGGGATTCGGGAAATGCGTAAGCATATGGCGTGGTATATGAAGGGGCTCCCCGGGGCGGCGGAGCTGCGCGGCAAGCTGAATTATGCCAAAACCATGGCGGAAATGGAAGCGTTATTACATGAGTATTTGAAAAATCATAAATAAAAAAGGTTTTCTCTAAAAAACAGAGAAAGCCTTAATTTTTTATCTCTCCTGTAGAAGTAAGACCTTGTTTCTGCAAATTTGGCTCCAAGGGAGCGCTGTCCCTGCGGTCTTGCAGTGTTTCCCGCCATTTTTTCACAAGCGGTATTGTTTTTTCGCACAAATTGCGGTATCATACGAATATATAATGAAATTTATTGCAGTCACTATAAAAAAGCACATTCAAATCAAACGTTAAGGAGGGGTTTTTTATGAAAATTGTTATGATTGAGCCACTGGGCATTGCACCCGAAAAGCTGGAGGAGGCAACTGCTGCGGTAAAAGCGAGAGGACATGAAATTGTGGTATACGATACAAAGGAGGAGGATGCGGAGAAGTTGGCGGCGCGTGGCAAGGATGCGGATATCATCGTGATTGCGAACCAGCCGTTCCGGAAAAATGTCATTGAGCAATGCAAAAGCTTGAAACTGCTTTCTGTTGCCTTCACCGGTGTGGATCATATTGATGTGGATTTCTGTAAGGAACGAGGCATCCGTGTTTGCAATGCGGCGGGCTATTCCACAAACGCTGTTGCGGAGCTGGCGTTTGGTTTGGCGATTTCCGTGTTGCGCAGTATTCCGGCGTGTGATGCGATTTGCCGTAAGGAGGGGACGAAAGCGGGGCTGATTGGCAGCGAGCTGTTCGGCAAGACCTTCGGCGTAATCGGTACGGGTGCAATCGGCGGAAGGGTTGCACGAATTGCACAGGCATTCGGCTGCAAGGTGATTGCCTATAGCCGCACGGTAAAGCCCGAGCTGCAGGCTGCCGGGGTTACGTATCTGCCGCTGGAGGATGTGCTGGCGACGAGTGATATTATTTCCGTGCATACCCCCTTGAACGACAAGACAAAGGGTCTGATCGGCGAGAAGGAGCTTGCGCTGATGAAAAAAAGTGCGATTCTGCTGAATACGGCGCGGGGGCCGATTGTGGATAGTGCTGCTTTGGCGTATGCGCTAAATGAAGGGAGAATTGCGGGTGCGGGGATTGATGTATTTGAGATGGAACCGCCTGTGCCGATGGAGCATCCGCTGCTGCACAGCAAGCATACGGTCGTGACACCGCATATTGCATTTGCATCGCAGGAGGCGCTGTTTACCCGCGCACAGATTGTGAGTGAAAACATCCTGAAATGGGAGGACGGCAAGCCGCAGAATGTGATTTGCTAAAGGAAACTAAGACCCGAGGGCGTTGCCTCAACACCTCGGCAAGGGCATGATGCCCTCCGCTTCGCAAAAGCAATACATTGCTCTTGTAGGGAGGAATAAAAAAGGCTTTCTCTGAACACAGAGAGAGCCCTTTTTACATCTTCCGCGGAAAAGTCGGTTTCTACAAATAGGGTGTGGGGACAAAGTCCCCGCAGTCCTTCTCCCGCCTACTGAATCTCCACAACCTCATACCCCGCATCGGTGACAGCCTTGACCAGCGTCTCGTCGCTGACCTCCTTCGTCAGATCAACCTCCGCAGACTTGCCCTCCAGCGAAACGGTTGCCCTTACGCCGTCCAAATCGTTCAGCGCCTTGTCCACTCTGCCCGTGCAGTGACTGCACATCATACCCTCGATTTTCAATACCTTTTTCATCTTAATCTCCTCCTTAGCTGTATTGTTTTCCTCGCTTTTTTGTTTTCCTGCCGCTTTTTCGCCAGAATCTGCCAGATACGTGGGGGCGAATCGCTTTAACCTGAGCGCATTGCCGACCACAAAGGCGGAGCTGAAGCTCATCGCCGCCGCCGCAAACATCGGGTTCAGCTTCCATTCCAAAAGGGGATAGAATACCCCTGCCGCAAGCGGAATCCCGCAGCAGTTGTAGAAGAACGCCCAGAATAAATTTTGCTTGATATTTTTAATGGTTGCATGGCTGAGCTGCACGGCCGTCACCGCATCCAGAAGGTCGCTCTTCATCAGCACAATATCCGCCGATTCCATCGCAACATCCGTGCCGGCACCGATGGCAATGCCGACATCCGCACGGGTCAGCGCAGGTGCGTCGTTGATGCCGTCCCCAATCATCGCAACTTTTTTCCGGCTTTCCTGCAAATGGCGTATTTCCGTTTCCTTGTCCTGCGGCAGAACCTCCGCAATCGCCCGAATCCCCAGCTGCTTTGCAATGGTGTCCGCTGTGCGCCTGTTGTCCCCCGTCAGCATGATAACGTCAATTCCCATCCTGTGAAAGCTGTCCACCGCCTCCTTGCTTGTGGGCTTTAAGGGATCCGCCAGACCCAGAACGCCGAGGAATTTTTCGCCTTCCGCAAAGAATAACGGCGTTTTTCCTTGCTCCGCAAGCGCTGCCGCTTGTTCTGCGAAATCCCCGAGGTTAATTTTCCTTTCCTGCATCATCCTCAGATTGCCGCCCAAAATATGCTTGCCATCCACCTCGGCCTCTATGCCCTGCCCTGCGGTCGCAGAGAGGCTTTCCGCCTTTTGCGGTGCGATTCCCTTTTCCTTGGCATAACGCAGCACAGCCTCTGCGAGAGGGTGCTCAGAGAGCGCCTCGATGGAAGCCGCCGCACGCAGAAGGGGATTTTTCAGCACCCCCGGCGCAGGCAAAACGTCCGTCACAACAGGATGCCCCTCTGTCAGCGTGCCTGTTTTATCCAGAACCACCGTATCAATTTTGTGTGCAATTTCCAGGCTTTCCGCAGATTTGACCAGAATCCCGTATTCTGCGCCCTTACCTGTGCCGACCATGATTGCCGTAGGCGTTGCCAGCCCCAATGCACAGGGACAGGAGATGACCAGAACCGCAATTCCGATGGAAAGTGCGAAGGAAAAGGGCTGCCCGACAATCAACCATACCACTGTCGCCAGCACGGCAATCGTAATGACCACAGGTACAAAAATCCCGCTGACCGTATCCGCCAGCTTCGCAATGGGCGCCTTGGATGCACTCGCCTCCTCCACCAGCGTGATGATGTGGGAAAGGGTGGTATCGCTGCCGACATGGGTTGCTTTCATGCGGAAAAAGCCGTTTTTGTTGACTGTTGCGCCAATTACATTGTCGCCCACTTGCTTATCCACAGGAATGGATTCGCCCGTAATTGCGCTTTCATCCACGGCGGAAAAGCCCTCGATAATCCTCCCGTCCACGGGAATACTCTGCCCGGGGCGGACGATGATGATGTCCCCTACGGCGACCTGCTCCACCGGGATTTCGATCTCCTTTCCGTCTTTCATCACCGTTGCCAGCTTGGGCGCCAAATCCATCAGCTTGCCGATGGCCTCCGAGGTTTTGCCCTTCGAACGTGTCTCCATATATTTCCCAACGGTAATCAGTGTCAGAATCATTGCTGCGCCTTCCAGATACAGCTCCATGGCATATCGGTGCGCCGTTGTAAGGTCGCCATGCCCCATATAATACGCCATGGCGTAAATCGCAAAAATACTGTAGATATAGGATGCGGCAGAGCCCAGCGCCACCAGAGAATCCATGTTGGGGGCTCTGTTCCAAAGCGCCTTGAAGCCGACCACAAAAAATTTTCGGTTGATGATTAAAACGGGCGTTGCCAATAGTAGCTGTGTCAGCGCGAAAATCATCATGTTTTCATGCCCCAGAAGAATTGCGGGCAGCGGCGCACCCATCATGTGTCCCATAGAAACGTAGAATAGGGGAATCAGAAAGCAGAAGGAGGCAATCAGCCGTTTCTGCATGACTTTTATTTCCTCTAATGCGATGTTTTTGGGCGGCTCCTCTGCGGTGCTCGCCCCCGCGAGGCTTGCGCCGTACCCGCCGCTTTTTACGGCGTTGATAATATCTGCCGTCGTCAGGGCGGTATCGTCATATTCTGCGACCATGCTGTTCTGCAAGAGATTCACGCTCACGCTTTCTATGCCCGCCAGCTTGCCGACTGCCTTTTCTACATGGGCGGCGCAGGCGGAGCAGGTCATCCCGCTTATGTCAAATTTTTGCTTCAAAGGAGAAACACCTCCGTTTTTTTCGTTTTTCCTACTTGATTACTTTACCCATAATTTCGATTAACTCATCAATTTTTTTATCTCGCTCCTCCGGCGTTTCGGCGTTGCGGACGCAGGTTTTCAGATGTGCGGAAAGCACCTCCTTGTTGGCCTTATTGAGAATCGCCATCGTCGCCATCAGCTGATGGGAAATATCAATACAGTAGCGATCCTCCTCAATCATGTTGAGAATGCCGTCAATCTGTCCCCTCGCGGTTTTCAAAAGCGTGCCGACCGTCCTTTTGTCTGCTTGCATGATTTTCTCTCTCCTCTCTCAAAGCACCCCCACCCCGTAGGGGAGGGTACAAGCGTATGATACACTCTTCGCCAAAAAAAAGCAAGCCATTTTTTGCAATAAAAATTTTTGCAGCAAAAAAAGGATGGATTCCTTTTTCTGAATCCATCCCTTTCATTTTTTTTACTTAGCTTCCTCAGCTCAAAACATATACCGTTGCGGTTCGCACGCCCCAGCCAAAGGCTTCTGCCTTGGTCGCGTAGCAAACATCCACGCGGTTGCCCTTAATCGCGCCGCCGGTATCTGCGGCAATCGCCGTGCCGTAGCCGGGGATATAAACCTTGGAGCCCAGCGGAATCACCTTCGGGTCAACGGCAACGGTGCCGTAGCCCGCCTTTGTGCCGGTCGCGGTGATACCCGTGCAGCCTGCGTCATAAGGCGTATAAGCCGTTACCTTTGCGCTGATTGCCTTGGAATAGGTCATGCCGTTTATGACATTCGTAGGGCCGACTTCTACAATTTTATCCTGCGCCGCCGTAATTTCCTTTTTCTCCACGAATTTGGTGTCTACCAGCTCGCTGCCGTGATAAACCTCTTTTTTGATGACAGAGGCAAGACCGTTCTTGCCCTCCTGTACGACGCGGCTTTCGCCCGCCTTCAGTGCGCTGTTCGTGTGCTCTACTGTTTTGTAAGCGATAGGCTCGGTGGATACGACCGTCTTCTCTGTAACGGATGTCAGGGAAAGCGTCATTTGATCCGTAATGGCGTCGCTTTCCTTTGCATCGGAAAGGAGAAATTCGGTATCCATCGTGTTGGATAAATCCGCTACCAGCTCGCCGACCGTCTGCTTGTCGGTGCTTACCATTCTGGGTGCGCCGTCCATGCTGATGATAACGGACTGCATTGTCTTGCTGTAAGCGGATGCTGTGCCGCAGCCGAGTGCCAATATCAAGCATACAATCGCCAAAACCCTAAAATGTGTTTTCATTTCTTTTTTACCTCCTTGAACGAGCCCGACTGCCGTTTTGCGGGAAGGGCAGGGGAATTCGTTTCTTACAGTAATTTTGCTTCAGGCATTTCGTGGATGCCCGAAGCGGGGTATTTTCAGCGGAGGTCGTCACCTCCGGTGTCTTGCTCTGTCGCACAGACCGAAAAAAAGAAGAGATACACCCTGTTTTGTAGCATCTTATTCTTTTCACGACGCTAATATTAACATATTTGTAACAATTACGCAACCTTTTTTTCAAAAATAACGTAATTTCTATGCAAAAAAGTGGTGTAAAAATGTAGTAATTTCGTAATAAAAAAATCCGCAAAAGCCTTGATTTTATCAGGTTTTTGCGGGATGTCAATTTTTTATGTTCCTGTCAGAAAAAAATTTTGAAAAATTATCGTAAAAACGTTAAGATCGTGGGGACTTTGTCCCCACTACTCCTGGCAGGGGATAATCCCCTGCATCCTGCTTTTTTGCAGAAACAAATTCTTATTTCCGCCTTTTTCATTTTCTTCCGCAGAACCAAGGATATGGTTCTGCAAATGGGGGTCGAGGGGAATCATTCCCCTTGTAGGGGTTTTGGGGACAAAGCCCCAAGGTCTTAGGTTTTTAGCCTTTTTGCTTTCCGTTCTTCCCTCGCCCTAAAAATAACGTCGCGGCGTTCCTTCCGCTCACTTCCGCAACCGCTTCCGCCGTCATGTTTTTAATCTCCGCGATTTTTTCCACCACATATCGGAGGTTCGTGGAATCGTTCCGCTTCCCTCGGTTTGGATTCGGCGCCAGATAGGGGCAGTCCGTCTCAATCAAAATATGCTCCATCGGCACAGCTGCCACCGTCTCCACCAGCTTCTTCGCATTGGCAAAGGTTACCACGCCGCCAACGCCGATAGAAAACCCAAGCCTCACATATTCCAAGGCCATCTCCGGCGAACCGGAATAACAGTGAATCGACCCACGGCGGACAGAGGACGCCTTGATAATATCAAAGGTCTCCTGCGCGGCATCCCTGGAATGGATGATAACCGGCAGAGCGGTTTCCTCCGCCAGCCGCAGCTGCTGCCGGAACCAGAACCGCTGTACCTCCTTCGGAAACCCGTCGTCATAGTGATAATCTAACCCGATTTCTCCGATGGCAACCGCTTTTTTGTGCTCACTCAGCTTTTTCAGCCGCGCAATCGTCTGCGAGGACATATCGTAAAGCTCGCTCGGATGTACGCCAACCGCAGCGTAAACGTAGTCGTACCGCTCCGCTAACCGTAGGCTCATCTCCGAGCTTTTTACGTCGCAGCCAACGTTGATGATATGCTCGATTCCTGCGGCGGGAAGCAACGCTCCGAGCAGCTCCTCCCTATCCCCTCGGAAGCGCTTGTCGTCATAATGTGCATGAGAATCAAAATACTTCATATCAGCTGATCCCGCTTCCGCTCTCAAAGTCCTTGTCGTCCGTAGTCAGGATGGACAGCTTGCCCTCCTTGTCCTCCGCACACAGAATCATGCCGTAGCTCATTTCACCCATCATCTTTCTGGGCTTCAGGTTGTATGCCACAACCACCCGCTTGCCGACTAATTCGCCCGGCGCATAGCTTCCCTTGATGCCGGAGAAGATGACCCGCTCCTCGTCACCCAGACGAATCACGTTTCGTAGCAGCTTCTTGGATTTCGGCACCTCCGTGCTTTCAATCACCTCGCCCACCTTCAGCTGTACCTTGCAGAAATCCTCAATCGTAATCTCTGCGGGATATTCCTCCTCGGGCTCCTCTTTTTTAGGCTCCTCATTCTTTCCCTGATTTGCAACAGAGCTTGCCTGCGATGCCTTGATGGCAGCCTCCAGAGCCTCCAGCTCCTTCTTCATATCAATACGCGGGAACAAAGTCTCGCCCTTCTGTACCGCCAGCTCCGCGGGCAAAAGCCCCCAGGTTTTCGTGCTTTCCCATTCGGTCAGCGCACCCGCCGGAATGCCAAGCTGCGCCCAAATCTTCGCAGGTGTTACGGGCATGAAGGGCTGAATCAGAATGGAGATAATGCGAATACTCTCCGCAATATTGTACAGCGCGCCAGCCAGCTCCGCCTTCTTTGCCTCGTCCTTGCAGAGGATCCAGGGCTGTGTCTCGTCGATATATTTATTTGTGCGGCGAATCAGGTTCCAGATTTCAATCAGAGCATCGGAGAAGAGCATATTGTCCATCTTCTCCTCCGCCTTCGGTACGGTAGCCGCCGCCATGGCCTTGAGGTCCGCGTCAAATACGGTTGCCGCCTTTTCCTTCGGCAGCTTACCGCCAAAGTATTTTTCAATCATACCGACCGTTCTGGAAACCAGATTTCCCAAATCGTTTGCCAAATCGGAATTGATGCGCTGAATCAAGGCTTCGTTTGTGAAGTTGCCGTCCTGCCCGAATGCGATTTCCCGCAGCAGGAAATAACGAATCGCATCTACACCGTATTTTTCCACCAAAACCACAGGGTCAACCACATTGCCGACAGACTTGGACATCTTCCCGCCGTTGATGATGAGCCAGCCGTGCCCGAATACCTTCTTCGGCAGCGGAATATTCAGCGCCATCAGCATTGCGGGCCAGATGATTGCATGGAAACGCACGATTTCCTTCCCGATTACGTGTACGTCCGCAGGCCAGTATTTCTTGAAATCCGCATCGTTGTCGCTGCCGTAGCCCAGTGCGGTAATATAGTTGGAAAGCGCGTCAATCCAAACATATACGATGTGTCCGGGGTCGAATTCCACGGGTACGCCCCATTTGAAGGAGGTACGGGAAACCGCCAAATCCTCCAGCCCCGGCTTCAGGAAGTTCGTCACCATCTCGTTCAGGCGTGTGTTGGGCTGCAAGAATTCGGGATTTTCTTCATAATATTTGATGATTTTGTCGCCGTATTCCGAAAGACGGAAGAAATAGCTTTCCTCCTTCAAAAGCTCTACATCCCGTCCGCAGTCGGGGCATTTGCCGTCCTTCAGCTGCGTCTCCGTGAAGAAGGATTCGCAGGGCGTACAGTACCAGCCCTCGTAAGAGGATTTGTAAATATCGCCTTGGTCATAAAGCTGCTTGAAAATCTTCTGCACCGCCTTCACGTGGTAATCGTCCGTGGTGCGGATAAATCTGTCGTAGGAAATCTCCATCAGCTTCCATAAGTCCTTAATGCCCGCAACCACCTTGTCCGTGTATGCCTTGGGTGTCATGCCCTGCGCCGTTGCGATTCTTTCGATTTTCTGTCCGTGCTCGTCCGTCCCGGTCAAAAACATGACATCGTAGCCGCGCAGTCTCTTGTAGCGCGCCATCGTGTCCGTCGCTACCGTACAGTAGGAATGACCGATGTGCAGCTTGTCGCTGGGGTAGTAAATGGGTGTGGTGATATAAAATTTTTCCTTTGCCACAAAAATCTCTCCTTTTTTTCGGTGTAATAAAAAAAGTCCGCCCCTCTTGAAAGGACGGACAAATTTGCCGTGATACCACCTTACTTCGCCTCCCCCTCGCGGGGAAAGGTCTCAAAAAGTCCGAGGACTCCTTCGCGGTAACGGGCGAACCCCGTCGCAGCCTTATATCCCAAGGGGGATATTCGGTGCGCAGCTCCAAGGCCATCTTCGGCGGCTGCTCCTGCGCCTCTTTTCAGCTTGCGAGGCTCTCTGTGGCATAGCGTTGTCGCTTACTCTCCTTTTCATCGCTCTTAATAAAAGCTATTTTACTATAGTTTCCGCTTTTCTGTCAATGGATACAAGCAAGAAGGCGTCGAAAAAATTTCCTTTTCCTCAGGAAAAACACTGTATCCGCTTTTTTTGGCAGGCACGGGTTGCTTTTGCCGTATGAAAGGCGTAAACTGAACCCGTTCCAATCAACCGAAGCGGGAAATCCGCAAAAGTCGAAGGAGAAATCAGGATGCAGGAAGAACAGATTGTTTTGGATTTTACGGGCTGTAAATATATTACGGAAGTACATTGGAGGATTAGAGATACATTTCATTTCCCCGGCTCTTATGGAGAAAATCTGGATGCACTCCGGGATATGGGGTGTGATTATATCGGTTCCCGGAAACCGGAAATGACGACTGCTGTTATCATTCGAGGAGTATATCAGATGCCAAAGGACATAAGAGAATATTTTTTGGATAAAATCATGGGAGTATTTTATGATATTGAAAATTTTTATCGGGAGTTTCATATAAAAGTTACATGCAAAATAGAGGATTAAAAAAAGGAAGGGTATCCGCAGTGTTCGGATCTCCTTCCTTTTTTTCTTATCATTTCAGATTTTCGGGGTTCAGGCATTCCAGCTCGGGCAGGATGAATCTGCCGTCCTTGCGAATCAGCACATCATCAAACCAGATTTCGCCGCCGCCGTATTCGGGGGTCATAATCAGCACCAAATCCCAGTGAATAGCGGATTTGTTGCCGTTGGGGGCATCCTCATAGCAGTTGCCGGGGGTGAAATGGATGGAGCCCGCAATTTTTTCATCGAAAAGAATGTTGTTCATGGGCTTTGTGATATAGGGGTTTACGCCGATGGCAAATTCGCCCACATATCTTGCGCCCTCATCCGTATTGAACACCTTTTCCAGACGTTCTTTGTCATTCCCGTCGCAGTCTACGATTTTCCCGTCCCGGAAGGTCAGGCGTACATTTTCAAAGGTAAAGCCGTTATACTCCGAGGGTGTGTTGTAGGTGATGACCCCGTTGATGGAATCTCGCACAGGCGCAGTGTAAACCTCCCCGTCGGGGATGTTGCAGCCGCCTGCGCATTTGATGGCGGGAATATCCTTGATGGAGAAGGAAAGGTTCGTATCCTTCGCCACCAGTCGCACACGGTCCGTTTTGTTCATCAACTCCACCAGCCGCTCCATGGCAGCGCCCATCTTTCCGTAATCCAGATTGCATACATTGAAGTAGAAATCCTCGAAATCCTCCAGAGAGGTCTTTGCCGCCTGCGCCATGGCGTTTGTGGGATAGCGCAGAATCACCCACTTCGTGCGCGATACGCGAATCCCGTGATGCACCGGTTCGTCATAGAAACGATTTTGCAGGTCGATTTTTTCCGTCGGCACATCGTATTGCTCCGTCAGGTTATCCTCCCCGCGCACGCCGATAAATGCGTCCATCTGCTCCATCAGACGGCAGTCCGCCTCCGCCAGAATTTTTTGCTGCTCCTCCGTTGCCCCAAGAAGCAGCTCCCGCTCCAGTGAATTTGTCATGATTTTCAAAAAAGGAATCGCGCCGACTGCGTAGACCTCCTTGATGATTTGCTTGATGAGCGGCATGGGTGCCATCCCGTTCAAGGAAATCCAAACCTTCTCGCCCTTTTTGAGTCGGCAGGAATTGTGTACCAGATTATGCGCCAGTGTTTTGATTCTTTCGTCCATTTGTATTTTCTCCTTTCGTGCCGTTTTCCACGGTTTTCCATGCTCCTTCCTTAGTATTGTACAATGTTTTGTAAAAATACGCAAAGAAATTGACAAACATGGCATAGAAAAGCTAGAATGATAGAGCAAAGAGAGAAGGGAGATGCTAAGGTTGCGCGTTGCAATTCCCACAAAAAACGGCGAAATAGACCCGCAGTGCGGCCGGGCTGTGGAATTTACGGTCTATGAAATAGAGGTTGAATTGGTAAAGAAAAAAGAAATTATCCGCCTCGGAAGGGCTTCTGCGGAGGAGTTTTTGACGGAGCAGGGGATCGATGCCGTAATCTGCGGCAATATCCGCTCTGCCGCCCGAAATATCCTCCGGGCAAGGCGAATTGAGCTGATCTACGGTGTGTTCGGCGAAGCGGATGCCGTGATGATTCGTTATCTCAGCGGCGAGCGTCTGGGCGATATGGAGGAAAACGCCCATTGGCATACAGAAAAAGAAGGAGAATAAAGATGGCGTTATTGGAACGATTTTTCCCCGATATTTATATCAGATCCGTGTTTGAACTGCCCTTGGAGGATATGAAAAGGCTGGGCATCCGCGGATTGGTCTTCGATATTGATAATACGATTGCCCCCTTTGATGTGGCGGAGCCGGAGGAGGCGATTGTGGAGCTGTTCGCCTTTTTGCGGAAGGAGGGCTTCAAGCTTTGTATCCTGTCCAATAATAAAAAGGAGCGCGTGCATCGCTTCAATCGTAAGCTTGGCGCACTTGCCATCCCTCGGGCGGGAAAACCCGGTATAAAAAAGCTCAGACAGGCGATGCATCATATGGGAACCACCCCGGAAAGCACCGCCATGATAGGCGATCAGGTTTTCACGGATATGTGGTGCGGGCATAGAGGCGGGCTGCTTTGCATTATGACTGCCCCCATCTGCAATCGCGACCAGCTCATTACTAAGGTCAAGCGCGGCGCAGAACGTTGCGTTATGCGGGCATATTTCCGAAAATATGGGCGGTAGACCGCGTTTTTTTAATTTTTTATTGAAAAATATGCGTTTATCCTTTAGAATAGAAAAGGTTATGTTTATTTTTTGCAGGAAAGAATAAGCATCGTTTTTGGAAAATAAAAAAAGAAAGATATTTTTGAGGAGGAAACAGTATGATTTCAGCAGGTGAATTTAGAAATGGCGTTACCATGGAATATGAGGGCGACCCTTATGTAATCGTAGAATTCCAGCACGTAAAGCCGGGGAAGGGCGCAGCCTTCGTGCGTACCAAGGTAAAAAATCTGAAGACGGGTGCCGTTCTGGAGAAAACCTTCCGTCCTACGGAAAAAATGCCCAGAGCACATATCGACAGACAGGATATGCAGTATCTCTACAGCGACGGTGACCTGTATCATTTCATGAATACCGAAACCTATGACCAGATTGCAATCAACGCCTCCGATGTCGGCGATGCCCTGAAATTCGTCAGAGAAAACGACACCGTGAAGGTGCTGTCCTACGCAGGCAAGGTCTTCGGCATCGAGCCCGCCCTGTTCGCAGAGCTGGAAATCATTGATACAGAGCCCGGCTTCGCGGGCAATACCGCGCAGGGCGCAACCAAGCCCGCTACCGTGGAAACAGGCGCACAGGTGCAGGTACCTCTGTTCATCAATCAGGGTGAGGTTATCAAAATCGACACCAGAACCGGCGAATATCTGGGCAGAGCAAACGGCTAAGCATTTTTTCTGCCGCATTTGGGAACGAAAGGGGTCTTTTGCAAATGGAATATTTTGAAAAGAAAATCACATATTTGAGAGGTCTTTGTGATGGTAGCGGCTTTTCGGAGGATAGCAGGGAGGGCAAGATTTTCCATGGTATGCTCGATATTCTGGACGATATGGCATTCATGCTGGAGACCTTTCTGGACGATGAGGAGCTGCTTCCCATCGAGGAGGAGGCGGACGACACCGAAACGGACGAGCCCATTTTCTTCTATTCCTTCTATTGCCCCGATTGCGGGCAGGAGATAGACGTTGATGCGGAAACCATGGAGCAGCAAAAGGAAATCGCCTGCCCCGGCTGTGGCGCGGCTGTCCCCATCGGCTCTGCGGATATGGAGGATTTGCGCTTCTAATTAACTCTAATCACTCGAATCGTATCAGAAATCCCTTCGGAATTTTCCGAGGGGATTTATTACAAAAACACCAAGGGGTTTCCCCTTGAAAAAACAGAATGGAAAGTATAGAGACAATGCTGCATCACATAACCCCCTAAAAAGTGCAAAAAATTGCACAAAAAATACGAAATTATCGAAAGGAAAGGGGGTTTTTTATGAAGAAAAGACGGATTTTGGCAGTGCTGCTGGCTTTATCTATGCTCTTATGCCTTGCACCGACAACGGCAAGCGCAATGCAGCTTTTTGTAAAAACGCTCACCGGCAAGCATATCACACTTGAGGTGGATTCCGGTGACAGTATTGACAATGTGAAGACAAAGATACAGGATAAAGAGGGAATTCCCTCCGCGCAACAGCGTCTTATTTTCACAGGAATAGAGTTGCGAGACGGACGTACGCTGGCGGATTACAATATTCAGAAGGACTCCACCCTCCATCTGTTTCTGAAAAATAACAGAGCAATTCAGCTTTATACTATCGGCATCAGCGACCCGACAAAGAATACCACTACAGATGGAAACTATTTCACCCCCAACAGCTACATCTATTTCGGTGTGAACAGCGAAAACAGCAATACCCCTATTAAGTGGCGGGTACTGGATGCGGATAACACCAATGACGGCAAGAAAAGCGGAATGTTCCTGCTATCGGAGTACCTGTTGGCGTCGGGTGTGTGCTTTGACAGCGACTATAACAATGAAAATGGCAATGTCTATCAAGACAGCGACGCGCAGACTTGGTGCAGCAACTTTGTGTCCAATACAAGCAATTTTTCCACGGCAGAGCAAGCCGTTATGCTTGGCATTGCAAAGACCGACAGTGCGGAAGGAAATTTGTATTCTCTTTTGTGGGGCGAAAGCAGCTTAGCTACAAACGACAAGCTGTTTTTCCTGTCTGCGCGGGAATTGGCGGACTATGTAGGAAATTATAATGGTGCGCCGGGACTGCTTGCGACGGACACCGCGCAGAGCGCGAAGATATGGTGGCTCCGTTCTCCTTTCAACGGCATTGGTCGCATCGCGGGCACGGTTTCCTTCGACGGGTCTGTGTCCTGTGACTACGCAGACTACGTCTGGGCGGCTCGTCCCGCCTTTAACTTAAATCCGGACTCTGTCATCTTCATATCTGCCGCTGAAGGCGGCAAGTCCGCAAGCGGCATGGACAACGGCTTGACCACTATACCGGATTACGATAGCAACGAGTGGAAGCTGACGCTGGAAGACAAAGGCCGTAAGTTTGCCGTAGAGGAGACTGCCGTAACCGGAGTATCCGGCGATACCGTTACGCTGACTTATTCCGACGCAACCATCGGAACGAACGAATATATCTCCGCAATGCTCACAGACAATAGCGGCGTGACCCACTACGGCAGAGTGTTGCAGCCTACTTCCGCAAGTGGAACGGTGGATATTACAGTCCCCTCCGGTCTTTCAGACGGCACTTATACACTTAAGGTGTTCAGCGAGCAGTATAACGGCGACAAGCTGACGGATTACGCAAGCGCATTTCAGAATATAACTCTGACCGTAGTAAGCTGCACCGCCCCGACCATCTCCCCGAATGGCGGGAAAATCAGGGGCGCAACGCAGGTTACCCTCACCGCCGAGGAGGGCACAGACATTTACTATACCACGGATGGCATCGACCCGACGAGCGCAAGCGTGTTGTATCGCGAAGCTTTCTCCGTAACGCCCGGCACAACGGTAAAGGCAATCGCGGTGAAGGACGGCATAGCAAGTGCAGTTGCAGCGGCAACCTTCACAAAGAAGAAATCCTCCTCCGAGAGCTCCTCCGAGAGCACTTCTTCCGCAACCACGGAGGAAAAGAAGGAGGATACCGCCAAGGCTGATACCAAGGACGAAGCTAAGGATGAGACTCAGGATACCACCAAGGATACAACCACGGACGAGACAAAAGAGGAATCTAAGGATGGGACAGAAATGCCCTTTGGCGATGTCAAGACAAACGACTGGTTCTATGCCGATGTGGCTTATGCAAATAGCACCGGCTTGCTGTATGGCACGACCAAAACCACCTTCGCACCCAAGCTGAGCGCGACCCGCGGCATGATTGCGACCGTTCTGCATCGTCCGGAAGGCAGGCCTGCCGCAACAAAGGGAATTACTTTCGCGGATGTCACAAAGGGTAGCTATTACGAAAACGCAATCGCTTGGGCAACGGAGAATAAAATTGTAAATGGCTATGGCAATGGCGATTTCGGCCCCGAGGATGCCATCACCCGCGAGCAGCTGGCGGCGATTTTCTATCGCTACGCAGCGTTTAAGGGCATGGATACTACTGCAAGCGCAAGCCTCACAGGCTTCACAGATGGTGCACAGGCAAGCGCATATACCATGCCTGCGTTGCAGTGGGCGGTCGCCGAAAAGCTTGTCTACGGCGATGATACCGGCACACTGCGCCCGTGCGATGAGGTAACTCGCGCCGAGGCCGCCGCGTTCCTGCATCGCTTCTTCGAAAAGCTGAGTAAGTAAAAAGAGCTTGCTTCTGCAATTTTTCATTTCTCGCCGACCCCGGGGTCTTGTCTCCTATTCCCTCTTTACAAACCCGCACATATATATTAGAATAAAAGCGCAGGATTTTTTCTCCTGTGCAAATACACAGAGTAGGGCTTTGTGCGTCAAGTGTCCGGTGAACGGGGAGTTGTCATCGGAACGAAAAACAGTTTTTTTCTCCTGTTTGCGATGCAAGGCTCGCATCCCGCTGTTCCATAATAAAGAAGAACTTTCCGCCCTCTTTGTTATCCATACAGCTAAGCCTGCTTTTTTCAGTCAGGTCGTATTTGCGTCGGTATCGTGATAACAGAGGGCTTTTTTTCATACTTGTTTTTTGTTTTTTTAACCGAAAAAACCCCCTGTTTTTTTCTTCTCTATCAATTAAAGGAGGTTTTTTGAATGACCGAAAAACAAAAAAATCTAACTCATCGTCTCGTACTTGCCGCAATGCTCGTTGCCGTGCAGGTCATCCTGTCCCGATTCCTCTCCGTCAATCTCTGGAATCTGAAGGTGGGCTTTTCCTTCCTCCCCATCGCTCTGGCGGGAATTCTTTTGGGTCCCTTCGGCGCAGGTCTTGTCGGGCTTGTCTCCGATGTTGTCGGCGCAACCCTTTTCCCCATAGGCGCATTTTTCCCCGGCTTCTCGCTGACTGCCTTTCTCATCGGCTTCGGCTATGGCTTTTGCCTGCAAAACGGGCAGGGTATGCGTCAAATCGCCGCAGCAGTGCTGTTTTCCGAAATTGTCGGGACGCTCATCCTCAACACCCTTTGGATTTCCCTGCTCTACGGCGCGCCATTCGTTTCTGTTCTGCTGCCCCGTCTGATGCAGGCATTTGGCATGGGTCTGATTGAAATCCTCTGCATCCGCGCAATGGTGCGCTATACTCCCTTCCTCAAACGTGCATTTTAAGCCGATTTCAGCAAAGAAAAAAGACCGATATATTTATTGCATGAACTGAACCATTTTGTGCGGACAGCACAAAATGGTTCAGTTCAGCATGGCATCGGTCTTTTTTTATTTCAATTCTTTAGTTTGCGTAGTTATTGAAGTAATTCTGTACCAGAACGATAGGTGTCCCCTTATCCCCGGAGCCGCTTGTCAGGTCGCACAAGGACCCAATCAAATCTGTCAGACGGCGGGGTGTTGTCCCCTCGGATGCCATCTGTCCCTTGAGGTTCGCTTCCTTCGCCTTGATTGCTTTTTTGATTGCCTCTGCCAACGCCTCGCCGCTCAAATCCGCAAAATCGTTATCCGCCAGATATTTCAGCTTCAACTCATTCGGCAAGCCGTTCAAGCCATCGGTATATCCTGCTCCGACAACCGGGTCAGCCAGCTCCCAGATCTTTCCGACAGGATCCTTAAACGCGCCGTCGCCGTAAACCATCGCTTCTACCTTCACACCTGTGCGCGCAACCAATTCCTTCTGGATTTTCTCCGCAACCTCCTGCGCATTCTTAGGGAAAAGCTTGATGGTCGTTTCCGTTGCCTTGTTCGAGCCAAGAAGCCCGTATGCTGCATTGTATCCGCTGCCGTTCACGGGCGCATTCAATATCTCCGCCAGAGTCAGCACCTTCTCGCCGCCGTTTGCCAAGATGCGTCTCTTGGAGCGCTCTCTGTTGTGAATATCGCAGCACAGTACATTCTTGGCATACTTCACAATCGCCTCGGGATGGTTCGCAAATACGATTTCCGCCTCTGCGCCTTCCTCCTCGATCAGTCCCTTGTAATATTCCACATAATCCACACCGGTAAAGGGATGCTTCACCGCGCCGAAGGCCTGACGGTATTCCGCAAGAGACAGCACATCCGTGTAGGGGTTCACGCCGCTGCCGTCCAAAACATCTACATCAAACAGGTGGTTGCCAACCTCATCGGAGGGATAGCTCAGCATCAGCACAACCTTTTTTGCCCCCTTCGCAATGCCGCGTAGGCAGATAGCAAAACGGTTTCTGCTCAAAATGGGGAATACAACGCCGACTGTCTCGCCGCCCAGCTTTGCCTTCACATCCGCCGCAATATCCTCTGTGGACGCATAGTTGCCGTCTGCACGTGCCACAACGGCCTCGGTTACACAAATGACATCCTTTTCGTGCAGCGTAAAGCCATCCTGCTTTGCTGCTGTCAGCACAGAATCTACTACGATTTGTACAATATCATCCCCCTCACGGATGATCGGTGCCTTAATCCCTCTGGAAATTGTTCCTGCCATAATGCAAAACCTCCTGATATACTCGATTTATTTCCGGCGGCTCCCGCTTTCCGCAAAAGCCATTGCTTGCGCCGCAATGAGGGCACTTCCCCCATCAACGCCCTCATTTTATCAAGAGAAATCTCTATTGTCAATAATATCTAAGTCGTTTTATATAAAAATATCTTATGCCTATTATAACCTTTTCCTGCTTACTCCTGCTCCATCCGAACTGCCGTATCCAAGGCAATCTCCATCATGCTGATAAAGCTTGTCTGCCGCTCCTCCGCGGTAATCGCCTCCCCCGTAATCAGCTGGTCGGAAACGGTAACCATCGCCAAAGCGCGTTTGCCCGCTCTTGCCGCCTCCAGGTATAAGGCTGCCGATTCCATCTCTACCGCAAGCGTACCCATCTTTGCCCACGCAATGGACTCCTCCGGGCCCTCCTCGTCATAAAAGGCCTCGGAGCAGAGCAGCATACCCACGTGCATCTGTATGCCTCTTTCCTCCGCACAGGCAACCGCCGCAGAAAGCAGGGTGTAATCCGCCGTAGGTGCAAGCGTACCGGGCAGATGATAGCGCGCCGCATAATTCGATGTCGTGTTCGCACCGATTCCCGCAACAATATCCTGCACCTTGAGCTTTTCGGATAATGCCCCCGCAGAGCCGATGCGGATGATGCTCTCCACCCCGTAAAAATTGAATAATTCATGGCTGTAGATGCCGATGGACGGGCAGCCCATGCCGCTTGCCATCACCGAAACCCGTACGCCCTTGTAAAATCCGGTATACCCCAGATTGCCGCGCACTGCGTTCACCTGTACCGTGTCGCTCAAAAATGTCTCCGCAATGAATTTTGCCCGCAAAGGGTCGCCCGGCATCAATACCGTTTTTGCAAAATCGCCCTTTTCGGCAGAAATATGAGGTGTTGCCATTTTCTATCCCCTCCCCAAAAAATTCGCTTAACTCAGGAAATATAATAAACGATGTTGGTAAAGCCCGTGATTCTCCCGCTGCGGTTGCAATAGGTGTGGGGGCGGGTGCAGTCAAAGTGGATAAAATCCCCCTCGTGCAAACAATATTCCTCCCCGCCGGAGCGTAAAACCAGCTCCCCCTGATTCACCAGAAGATATTCATGTGTGTTCATTCCGTGCCCCTCGGAGGTAAATTCCGCACCGGCATCCAGCTCCCCGTAAAAAAACTCAAAATCCCGTGCGGGATTGGCGGTGCTGTAATAATATACCCGATACCCGTCATGCTCCATCAACGCGCCCTCCGCCTTTGTGATCACCCGCGGCGCATCCATCTGCTCGTCAATCAGTTTGGTATACGAAACCTGTAATCCTCCCGCAATCTTCCAAAGGGTGTTGATGGTGGGATTGGATTCCCCCTTCTCAATCTGACAGAGCATCATCTTGCTGACACCGCAAAGCTCCGCCAGCTTCCCCAGGCTTAGCCCGCGCTCCGTTCGCAATCGCTTTAGATTCCCCGCAATCGTTTCGTTCAGATTCATAAAACACCCCTCCTTTCTCTTTCCATCCTGTCGCCGTTTCTGCCCTCCCTTGCCATCCTGTTCGGGACGATATACTCCATTACGCCTATTAAAGACTGCGATACATCCCGCCTCAATGTCTTTTGCATTTGTCGTACCGTCTAAATCGGGGTATTCGGCTTTCTATCTATTTTTTACTCAATTCTCTACACCGTTTCCGGTAAATTTATTTTGCAGGATCATATCGCCGTATGTTTCTGCCAAACGACCCTTGCATACCAAGTACATTGTCCGATTGAGCCGTCCCCGCCAACGCTACCGTCAATAAAAGCGCCGCTCTTTTCCTTCCCATTTGCAGCCCTTCCGCGTTTACAGCTCCCGCCGCCCCTCCAGGGCTCTGGAAAGCGTGATTTCATCCACATATTCCAAATCGCCGCCGACCGGCACACCGTTCGCAATCCGTGTCACCTTCACGCCCAGCGGCTTCAAAAGCTTTGCAATATACATCGCCGTCGCTTCCCCTTCGACATTCGGGTTCGTCGCAAGGATTACCTCCGCCACTGTGTCGTCTATGCGCTGTACCAGCTCCCGCAGGCGAATATCCTGCGGGCCAATCCCCGCCATAGGCGAAATTGCCCCGTGCAGCACATGATACACCCCGTGAAACTCCCGTGTCCGCTCATATGCCGCCATGTCTCTGGGGTCCTCCACCACCATAATGACAGAGTGATCCCGCTTCACATTTGCGCAAACCGGGCAGATTTCCTGCTCTGTCAAATTGCAGCAGACCGCGCAATAGCGCACCTCGTCCTTCGCCGCAAGAATCGCATGGGAAAGCTCCGCCGCCTTCTCCCGCGGCAGATTGATGATATAAAATGCCAGCCGCTGCGCAGATTTGCCGCCGATGCCCGGTAGCGCCGCCAGCTGTTCGATCAGCCTCGTCATCGGATTTCCGTAATAATTCATGCTGTCCCTTCTTTATCAAAACATACCGCCCATGCCGCCGGTCATTCTACCCATTTCGTTGTTATACATCTCCTCCACCTGCCGAATTGCCTCGTTCACCGCAGAGAGGATGAGATCCTCCAGCATCTCCACATCCTCGGGGTCAACCACATCCGGGTCAATCTTCAGCTCCTGTAGCTCCTTCTTCCCCGTTATAACAACCTTGACTGCGCCGCCGCCGCTGGTCATCTCCAGCGTTCTTGCCTGTAGCTCCTCCTGCTTCTCCAGCATCTGCTTCTGCATCTTCTGCGCCTGCTTCATGAGATTGTTCATATTCATCCCGCCCATGCCGCCGGGAAAACCGCCTTTTGCCATATCCGTTTCCTCCTTCATGTCCTAAAAAATTTATCTCTTTTTTCTTGGGTGTCCGCACAGGTGTCCACAAGGGTGTCCATAAGGGTGTCCACAAGGTGTCCATAGGGGTGTCCGCAGGGTGTCCACACTGTCCGCGTTTTTCCATATTTTTCCAAGCCTATTCCATGTCCGCCTCCGGGAAATATTGCCCCAAAATGCTCGCAAATTCCGCGTCTTCTTGTGCCTCCTCCGCCTTGCCGTAGGTGGCTTCCCGCCATTTCTCCTGATCCTCGCGGGTGGTGATGCGTATATCGAAGTGCTTGCCCGTTGCTCCCTCCAGAAGGTTCGAAATCCCGGCAATTTCTTTCTCCGCCTTCTCTGTCAGGGCGGGGTATGCACAGACCAGATAGAGGCACTCGTCCTCCCGAAAATCGACCTCAATCTGCCGGAGCAGCCCCTTCATTACGGCGTCCTTCACCTCGCTCCGCAGTAGGGGCCACCGCTCCTGTAGCTCTTTTCTGTCGGCGGGCAGGGCAGGGGGCTTGCGCTTGGGTTTTGGCGGCTGCTTCGGCTGTGCGGGGCTTGCCGCCGCAACGGGTATGCCCTCCGAAAGCCTGCGCTCCAGCTCACCCAACCGCGCCGCCAGAGTCGTCAAATCCTTCTCTGTCCAAGGGGCGCAGAGCTTCATCAGCTCCACCTCAAGCAATATCCGCTCATCCGTCGCCCATTTCATCTCGCCTTGTAGGTCGGAAAATTTCCCAATCATGTAAATAATTTCCTCGGGCGAAAGCACCTTCGCCGCCTTTTGCAGACGTTCTCCGTCCTCTGCGGATAAATCCAAAGCCCTTGTGACATCGGGCATGGTCGCCGCCATAAGCAGGTTGCGTAAGTGCTGTAGCATCTCCGATATAAATTGCTTCACCTCACGCCCCGCAAGCAGCATTTGCTCCACAAGCTGCATCGCCCGCTTGGCATCCCGCTGTGCAAGCGCATCCGTCATTTCAAAGAAAATCGAGCGATCAACCGCCCCCAGCATATCCAGCACCTTGCCCAGAGTGACATCCTCGCCGCTGAAAAAAGCAAGACAGCGGTCTAAAATACTCAGCGCATCCCGCATGGAGCCATCACCCAAATGCGCCACATAACGCACTGCCTCCGGTGTAACACAATGCCCCTCCGCTTCAATATATCCGGTCAGGGCTTGGGCGATGGTTTCTGTGGTAATTCTGCGAAAATCGAACCGCTGCACGCGAGAAAGAATCGTCGCGGGCACCTTCTGCGGGTCTGTGGTCGCCAGAATAAAAATCACATACGCCGGCGGCTCCTCCAGTGTTTTCAAGAGCGCATTAAACGCTGCTGCCGAAAGCATATGCACCTCGTCGATGATATAGACCTTATATTTCCCCTGCGTCGGCGGGTATTTAACCTCCTCCCGAATTTCGCGGATGTTATCCACGCCATTATTCGAGGCCGCATCAATCTCAATCACATTCACGCTTCTGCCCGCCAGAATATCCTGACAAACCGCACATACATTGCACGGCTCACCGTCTGCGGCAGGATTTGTGCAGTTGATGGCGCGGGCAAAAATTTTCGCCGTGGAGGTTTTCCCTGTGCCCCTTGTGCCGCAAAACAGATACGCATGGGATATACGCCCCGTTTTCATCTGGTTTTTCAGCGTTCTGACGATATGCTCCTGCCCGATGACGCTATCAAAGGTCTGCGGACGGAATTTTCGATATAAAGCCATATAAGCCATAAAAAACACTCCTCTTTTGCAAGACCGCAGGGGCGTTGTCCCCGCAATCCCCGGCAAGACCTTGGGATTCCACCCTAAAACTCCGTAAGACTGTGGGGGTTGCCCCCACACCCCCCCCACGAGGGGGCACCCCTTCGACCCGATATGCAGAAGCATATCCATGCTTCTGCGGGAGGATAAAATATGATATCCATGCAAAGGCGTATGCTTTTGCCAAGCAGGTCAAGGGCATGATGCCCTTGCAGGGGGATGGGGGACAGAGTCCCCAAGGTTTTCACTTTGCTTGTGGGTATTATACCATACCAAAGCTTTTTCGTGGACAAAAATCTATAAAAAAAGAGCTGCCCTTATCGCACCTCTTGCCTTCTTTTTAAGAATCCGCACACCCGCTGTTGCCACAGCGCCCCATGCGTTACCTTCTTCCACGGCTCCATCCCGGCACCCTTAACACACACACAAGTAGACTGCTTAGTGCTGCTGCCTTCCGACCCTGACACGATTCACAGGCTTATGTTGCGTAAGACCAAAACTTCAACACCGCTTCCAAAGGGCAGACCACCAAGCCCTGCGTCGAAAGCGAGCATCACCCTCACTATAGCGGATTGTGAGTACAGGGCACCGCTACCACCCCGGCTAGTGCGGAAATATATTCTCTCCCGGGGCAAATGCCCAAGGAGTCTCTCCCTCGTATAACTCTGTTAGTATACACGTTCATTCGATTCCTGTCAATGGGGCGGCATCGGCATTTTTACGGAAACGCTTAAAAAAGCGCTTCATAATCTCGCTGCACTGCGGTTGCAAGACTCCCTCCTCCACCTCTACCTGATGATTGAGTCTCGGCTCATTCAGCACATCCAGCACAGAGCCGGCACAGCCTGCCTTACTGTTCCTTGCCCCGAATACCACCTTCGGGATCCGTGCCTGCACAATCGCTCCGGCACACATGGGGCAGGGCTCCACAGTGACATAAAGCACGCAGTCCTCCAGCCGCCAATCCTCCACAATTTTCGCAGACGCATCAATCACGTCAATCTCCGCGTGGCGCAGAGGGTTTTTATCGGTATTGCGGCGGTTATGCCCTCTGGCGATAATTTCGCCGTTTCGCACCATGATCGCGCCAATCGGCACCTCACCCGCCGCTAACGCTTTTTCCGCCTCCGCCAGCGCTTCTGTCATATATTGTTCGGATTCCGTCATTTTGATTCCTCCGCAGCCAGATAGAGCTGCCCCTTTCTGCTCTCATTCTCTTGAACAAGCCAATAATCCTCCCTGCCGTTTCCGTCAAAATCACAGGGGTAGATGCACTGCCCGTAGGCAATATCCTCATTGGCTGTCTGAAGTCCTCGTTCTGTGAGAATATAGCGAATTCCGGTTGCTGTGGTATCGCAGGTATAAATTTCCTTGACACCGTCTCCATTCAAATCGCCGCTCATAATCGGGCCATAAAAATTTTCTATCCCCAGGTGGGTACTCCAAAGCTTGCGGAAGCCGCCATCGAGTGCATGATACAAATACAAATCCATACCATCCGATAAAATATACTCCCGCACACCGTTCCCATCCAAATCCGTGATGTGGCACTGCGTGACCCTATGGCGCAGCTTTTTTGTATCGGTACACTGCCACGTACCGTCCTTTTCCTCGTAAATTTCCATGCTTTTATCAATAAAGAGATAAAGCTTATTCTCCTCCGCGCCGAGAGCGGTGCAAGCCTCTCCCTCTAGAGGAATCTCTCCTGTCACCTGCAAGCCTTCGTCATAAAGCAGTACCCGCGCAGAGCTGCTTTCCTCCTCCGCAGCATCGGTATCCCTGCCGGAAATCAGCACTGCCAGGCGCGGCGATGATGCATCCAAAAACACTGCCGAAACCGCCTCCAAGCCTTGTCCATAGGAAAGACTGCGGTAACGGCTCAGCTCGTTTGCATAACGATAAATCTCCACCCTGCCGTTGGAAAGGGAAAGAGCCAGCCGCCGTCCCTGTGCATCCTGTCCGACAGAATAAATCCCCTCTGCGGAAAATTCCCCGCCCGCCTCTCGAAAGGCAGTCGGCATACCTGTCCAGCCTTCATAGGCGGAAAATTCACCATCCACCAAAAACGGGTTGCGCTCCTCCAGACTATAATAGCCGTTATCGTAGCCGCCACTATAGGCAACGCCCGCCAAAGAGCCGCCGACAAACCAGCATTGCAGCGTTCCTGCCACATCACCGTTATAATGCAGAAGGGAGGCCTGCGCGAGCACCGCCGTCTGCCCAGCCTTACTCTTAAGGTTATAATCACAGGCAGAGGACGCGGCAAACAGCCGCTCATTTTCCTCCGTAGCCTCCGGCACAGCCGCCGCCCCAAAGCTCAGGCTGCTGTAGTCGTATTCCCAATAGAAATCTTCCATCACCTTGTCGATGGACTCCGCATATGTCTCCTGTTCGGAGGCACTCAAGTGAAAGCCCTCCGCCTTTGCGCCGCAGCCACCCAAAAGCAGTAAGCCGATTAGAAGTATCATCCATTTTTTCATAGTATTCCCTCGCTTAAAAAAGAAAATCTATGACGATTATACCCCATCTAGCAGCAAAAAACAAGCCGCACCAGCCACACTGCCGCAATCACGCCGACAAAATTCGCCAAAAGGGCGCAGGGCAGAGTATATCCTGTTTTTCGGATACCGACAGAGAGAAAATAGAGACTCATGGTATAAAATACTGTTTCTGTGCAACTCATCATAACAGAGGCCGCTCTGCCGAGGAAGGAATCCGGACCATAGGTTGCAAAAAGATCGGTCAGAAGCCCCATTGCCGCAGAGGAGGACACCAGCCGCACCACACTCAGCGGCGCCAGCTCCGCAGGAAAGCCGACTGCATCCGCCACAGGGCGAATCAATCGCACCGAAATATCCAAAAGCCCCCCGGCACGCATCACCTCAACCGCCACCATAAGCCCGATTAACGTCGGCAGAATATCCAGAACCGTCTGCAAGCCCTCCCTTGCTCCCTCCAGAAAAACCGCGTAAATATCCACCCGCCGCAAGCAGCCGAACACCACAATGCAAAGCACTGTAACGGGAATCAGCAGGTCGGACCCCCTCAGCAATACTCCCATACTACACCCTCCTCTCCAGCACCTTTGCCGCAAGCGTGCCGACCAGCGTGGTAATCAGCGTTGCGACAATGCCGACCCCCACGATTTCTGCGGGATTTTTTGAGCCGTACTCCATGCGGTAGGCTAAAATATTGACCGTCACAAGCTGCAAAGAGGTCATATTGACCGTCAAAAACATACACATCGCAGCCGACGCCCGTCCTGACTCCTCCTGATTCAGCTTTTGCAGCTCCTGCATGGCCAAAAGCCCGGCAGGCGTTGCCGCCCAGCCCAGCCCCAGAAAATTCGCCACAAAATTGGTCGCAATATATTTTCTGGCCGCATGGGAACGCGGCACGGAGGGAAAAAGAAAATCCATCAGCGGCGTGAGTCTGCGGGCAAGTCCGTCAATCATGCCGCCCCGCTCTGCAATTTTTAATATGCCCGACCAAACCGCCACGACCCCCGCCATGGTAAATGCCAGCTCCACCGCGGAGCGCCCGCCGTCCAGAACGGCAGCCGTTATCCCGTGCATCCTGCCAAGCAATGCGCCGGATACAATGCCGCCAATCAGAAAAAAGCCCCAAATCACGTTCAACATCCATCTCTGCCTCCTCCCTTCAGCTTATGTCCCGGAAGGGGCTGTCATGCGCCTTTTTCCCTTTTGCGGCAGTCGCGGATACAAAAAAGTATTTCCCAAAAAATAACAATTCCTGTTGAAAAGTACGCCTCCGTGTGTTAAAATTTAGTAAAGATTTGAACCGAAATGGATATCAATAAAAACAGGGGGAAACAGGAAATATGAAATCAACAGGCATTGTAAGAAAGGTGGATGAGCTGGGGCGGGTTGTTTTGCCTATTGAGCTCCGCCGCAGCATGGGAATTGAGATTAAGGATTCTCTGGAGATTTTTGTGGCGGAAAATGCCATTATCTTACAAAAATATGAACCTGCCGATATTTTTACCGGCAGCATGGAGGATTTGATTGATTATAAGGGCAAAAAGGTTTCCAAGGCTTCTATCTTGGAGATGGCAAGGATTGCCGGCTTGGATGTCAAATAAAAGGGAGAAAAAGTCCGTTCCCGGTAAGCAAGGGGATTTGGGCTTTTTTTGTTGCACTTTTTTCGTGCCCGCTTTCTTCGTGCTTTTTATTGACAAGCCCCGCTCCGCCCCCTACAATAGTCGTATCCCAAAAATCATTCGGATGCAAACGAAAAAAGAAAGGCGTGAACCGAAAAAATGAAGCTGACATTTGAAGGAAGTAAAAATTACGTAGCCGGAGAGGATCTGCTGCGTTCCGTGAATATTGCCATCGCCCTGCAAAAGCCCCTGCTCATCAAGGGCGAGCCCGGCACGGGCAAAACCATGCTTGCCGAGGCAATTTCGCAGGCTTTGGGCAAAAGGCTCATTATCTGGAATATCAAATCCACCACAAAGGCGCAGGACGGACTGTATGTCTATGATGTGGTGCAGCGGCTGTATGATTCCCAATTCGGGAACGAGGGCGTGGATGATATTGGCAAATATGTCAAGCTGGGCAAGCTGGGCGAGGCCTTCAACAGCGACGAGCAGGTGATTTTGCTGATTGACGAAATCGACAAGGCAGACCTGGAATTCCCCAACGACCTGCTCTGGGAGCTGGATAAAATGGAATTTTATATCCCCGAAACAAAAGAAACCATCAAGGCCAAGCAGCGCCCCATCGTGATTATCACCTCCAACGCGGAAAAGGAGCTGCCCGATGCTTTCCTGCGCCGCTGTATCTTCCATTATATTGAATTCCCCGATGCGGAGCAGCTGGAGGAGATCATCAAGGTACATTTCGACCATGTGGAGGAAAATGTATTGAAGCAGGTGCTTGCAACCTTCTATTGGATTCGTGGTCTATACAATATCCAGAAAAAGCCCAGTACCTCTGAGGTTATCGACTGGATTCGCGCCCTCGAGCTGGGCGGCGTGCCTGCATCCAAAATCAAAGAAACCGTTCCCTTTGCGGGCGTTCTTCTGAAAAAGAACGAGGACATCGACACCATGCGTAAATTTTTGAAGTAAGTAGGTGAGTGGCTATGTTTACTTCATTTTTCTATCTTCTGCGCGCCAGAGGGCTTATGGTTTCCCTGAATGAGTGGATGTCCCTCATCGAGGCGCTGGATCGGGGGCTGCACAATTCCTCCTTTACGGGTTTTTATTACCTCTGCCGCGCCATTCTGGTCAAAAGTGAGGCGGATTTTGATAAATTCGACGGTGCCTTTCTGGAATATTTCAAGGACATGGAGCGCGCAACGGACGAGCTGCCGAAGGAGCTTCTGGATTGGCTGAATAAGCCCCGAGAGGAGCTGGACGGCGGCTTCAGCGAGGAGGATTTACTCCGCAATCTCGGTCTTTCCGAGCAGCAGATACAGCAGATGTTTTTGGAGCGCTTGCAGGAGCAGCACGAACAGCACAACGGCGGTTCGAAGTGGATTGGCACCAGAGGGGCATCCCCCTTCGGCAATAACGGGCAGATTGACAAGGGCATCCGTGTCGGCGGCAAAAGCCAAAAGCGCAGTGCCTTTCAGGTAGCGGGGGAGCGAAAATTCCGCGATTTCCGCGAGGATAATGTCCTCGATACCCGCCAGTTCCAGATGGCGTTCCGTCGTCTGCGGCAGTTTTCCGCCCGCGCGGATGAGGCCAGAACCGAATTTGATGTGGACGGCACAATTCGCGAAACCTGCGATAACGCCGGCAGGCTGGAGGTCGTTTATGATAAGCCCAGGAGAAATACCGTGAAGGTGCTTCTTTTGATGGACAGCGGCGGCTCCATGGATTACTACAGCCGTATGTGCTCCGCGCTGTTCCAGGCAGTGCGTAATTCCAATCATTTCAAGGACTTGCAGGTGTTCTATTTCCATAACTGCGTCTATTCCCGGATTTTCAAAGACCCTCGTATGCACCCGAATTCCTCCGTCCCGACCGAATGGATTCTGCAAAATATCAGCAGTGAGTATAAGGTCATTATCGTTGGGGACGCGCAGATGGATCCCTATGAGCTGATGGAGGGCAGCTGGTACAGCTATGGCTCGCGCGACCGCACCCCCGGCATCGAGTGGCTGAAGCGCTTCAAGGAGAAATATCCGCATATCGTCTGGCTCAACCCCTCGGAGCGACCCTATTGGGGCGGCTGGTGGGCGAAAACCTACGATATTCTCGCAAAGGAATTCGATATGTACCGCCTGACCTTGAACGATTTGAACAACGCTCTTAAAAAACTTATGGTAAACCGATAAACTGATTTTTACCCCTGTTGGATATCCGACAGGGGTTATTTTTTTCGTTCCGCTAAATTGATAATTTTCTTCTTTTTCTTTTTTGCGCATTGCCGCTACGCACAAATCGTCAAATTCCCCCATTCCGCTCACAAAACCTTCTATCGGTGATTCCGCATATTGTATGATTTCTTCCAATACCTCTGCAATATCCTCCGCCTGTACCCCACAAACATCTCTATGTCCTGCGAGTGTACACCGAATCATGATATCTCCCACCTTTTCCCCTCTGCATAAAATTTCCCAAATAATAAACTTTATGAATAGTATATCTATACAGTTTATTATAACGAACCTTAACAAAAGATACAATGTAGAAAAATATACAGAGGAGGGATGCTTGATGGAGCTTGATTACAAGGCAATCGGAAAAAGAATCAAAATCGCACGCATCCAAGCCGAGCTTTCCCAGGAAGCATTAGCAGAAAAAGCAGACCTTTCCCCTACTCACATGAGCAGTATCGAAAATGCCAATACAAAGCTGAGCCTTCCGATGCTGATTTCCATTGCAAATGTGCTTTCCGTGTCCGCAGATACTCTGCTTTGCGATTCCGTCATTCATTCCAAGGAAATTTTCGCATAGGAAATCCAAAACGCCGTGGCGGATTGTGATGAATATGAAATTCGCATCCTGACGGAAATTCTGAAAGCATCCAAGCACGCACTGCGGCAGAATAAAAAACTGAATCAGCATTAAAAAAAGAGCCTTAAAAGGCTCTTTTTTATTGCTTATCTTGCCATTCTCTTTCGATACGAAAACGAGGACGGGTGGTTCCTTCCAATCAGCACATAAATCACAATCGACAGCAGGTTAAACACAGCCATCACCGTAAACATTGCCGTATAGCCAAACGAGGAAATGAGTCCTCCGGCAATCGCACCGCCGATGCCGATTCCGATATCATACGCGCAGAGGAAGGTGGAGTTTGCACTGCCGCGCTTCTCGGGCGGTGCAATCGCCACCGCCATGGACTGCAATGCCGGCTCCAATCCCCCGAAACCAAAGCCGGAAAGCACCGCCGCAAGCAGATAGGTCACCGTATTGGGAAACAGCCCCAACAGCAGAAACGCCGCAAACATCGCAATATTGCAGCTATAGGCAAAAATCCCCTCGCCATGTCTGTCTGTCACCTTCCCTGCTGTCATACGCATGAGGAGAACAGTTACCGCCATAATCGCAAAGAACAGACCGCCGCTCGGCAGGCCCTTTTCTGCCGCAAATTTCGCCGCAAAGTTTTCCAATGCACCATAGGTAAACATGAAAACCACCACCGTCAGAGAAGCGGGAATCGCATTTTTATCAAACAACCCATTGAGCGTCAGCGGCTTTCTCGCCACCTCGATATTCGGCGCCCGTAGCAGAAAAAACAGCACAATCGCAAGCGCAATCGAAAGGCTCCCGAACGGAAAAAGCACGGAAAATCCCATTTTTTCCATTAATGCCAAGCCGACCGCAGGCGCAACCGCCGTCGCCATTGCCGTTGCCAGACCGAAAATGCCCATGCCCTCCGCAAAACGGGAGCGCGGTACGCGATCGGTCGCAATGGTCGCGGTCGCGGTATTGGAAAACGCCAGCGCCGCCCCATGCACCATGCGGCACACAAATGCCAGAGTAAGCGTATGCAACAAAAGATACCCGAGCGGCATCAGAAGCATCCCGCAAAGCCCCACTGCCAGAATCATTTTCCGCTTGCCGTTATCGAGCAGCCATCCGATGAAGGGGCGGCAGACCACCGAAACCACGCAGAACAGTGCGACTGCCATCCCTGCGACCGCCTCAGAGCCGCCGAGCTGCTCAATGTAAAACGGGAATGTCGCCAGTATCGCCAGATGGTTCAGAAATACCAGAAAATTGATGATGATGATACATACAAAGTCCTTCCGAAAAAGCTTTTCCTCCTGCAAAAAAATACACTCCTTTTTGATTTTTTTGTGCAAATAAAAAATGCGCCGCCGGTATGTCTGTCGCAATCGGACTTACGCATATCAGCAACGCATTGCACTTCTTTTTTCTATTATTTTTTATATTTATACCGGTCAAAGCTTAAGGTCTTGGAGGCAGAGTTCCCAAGTCTTATAACAATCATTCTACCACATTTTTTCGATTCATGTAAGCAAAAATTTTCTTTTCGCAAAAAATACACCGCATCTAAACGAATACAGTGTATTTTTTAGACCGTTTCAAGCGTCTCAGGTCTATTTGCTTCGTCTCTTTTTGCCACCCGATAGAGTCTATTTACTTTCCTCTACCAATCGGATATTGCTACGGATGACCTCGCAGGATTTTTGCAGCTCCTTCTTTTCCTGCTCATTCAGAGAAAGCTCCACGACCTCCTCTACGCCGTTTTTGCCAATCACGCAGGGCACGCCGACAAATACGTCTCTTTCGCCGTATTCCCCACAAAGCTCCGCGCTGGCGGGCATAATCTGCTTCTCATCATGTAGCACGATGCTGACCATACGCGCTGCCGTGGTTGCAATGCCGTATTCCGTGCAGAACTTTCCGGAAAATGTGACCCAGCCGCCGCCGATGGATTCCTTTTGCAGAGCATCCCTGTCAAAGCGGAAGCGTGCATCCGTTTTTGCCCATTCCTCCAAGGATTTTCCGCAGAAGGAAACATTGCTCCATGCCGCAAACTGCTGATTGCCATGCTCGCCCAGCATATAGGCTGTGATGGATTTATGGTCGATGCCGGTCTGTCTTGCCAATGCAGACAGGAGGCGGGAGGTGTCCAGCCCTGTACCCGTGCCAAAAACGCGCCCGCGCGGCAGCCCCAAGCCCTTCGCCAGCTGCTGCGTCACAACGTCGCAGGGGTTGGTGATATTGATCATAACCCCGCCAAAGCCGGATGCCCGCACCCTGTCGACATAACCATTGACCGCAGGAACGGTAAATTTCATTTCGTCCGTTCTATCCTGGTTTTCGCGGAGAATTTCGATTCTTCCGATGCTGTTTACGATTACATCGCAATCGCCCAGATCCTCGTAGGTGCCGATATTCACCGTTACCCGATGCGGCAGATATGCCACGCTGTCACGCAAATCCTGACATTCGCTTTGTACCTTTTTCTCATTATGATCCACCAGCACCAGCTCATCCGCAATGCCCTGCAACGCCAAGCTGTATGCAACGTGTGCACCGACATGACCCAGACCGATGATGCCAACCTTCCTTGTTTTCATGGAGCGTCCCTCCTTGTCTTTTTGTCCGTCCGTTTTTTCTTTTTTCATTTTTTCTTTTGTACATTGTATTTTTGATGCTTTTTCTTTCGTAGCTTATAGAATTTTATCTTTTGTAAGTATTTCTGCGGAGTGTCCCTTGGTATCTCGAAAAAAAGGAGGGAGATAACAAAAAAAGACTCATAGCCTTAGGTGTGTCCCGATCAGAAAACAGAAAGAAAATGAAATAGCGGAAATCATGCTTTCTGAGTCCTGATTCGGGCGCACCGTTTGCCATGAGTCCTTCCACACACACCGAACGGAGGGTCTTAAAAAAGGATTTATTCCTGCACATGACAATCGGCGTTATTCCTCTTTTTCGCGGGAGTCAAAATGACCCAAAGTATAACGCCAATCAGCAGGGCTGCAAAGCCGTATGCAGCTGCACAAGACAGATTTTGTTTCATCGCGCACACCATCCTTTCAAAAAAATACTTTCTCCGATGAGAAGAAAATAGCAGGTTCTTCCTTCTCCGTCAACGGGAAAAACTCGCAAGGATTTTTGATTTTTGTATTTATTTTTATACAATTTTTCAACACGGTATAAAAAATACCAAAAATCCGTCATGGGAATGGCGCCTCTTGCACAAAAGCAACAGGGATGAAGAGGGGCGCGATGCAATGCCTTGGACGAATCGTTTGCTTATAGAAGTGCATCCAGCTTTTGCTGCAAATGGGATGCGGGCACTGCGCCGATGACGGCATCGACAGGCGTGCCGTCCTTGAAGAGTATCATATTCGGCACGCTCATAATACGATATTTCTCTGCCAAATCCATAGACCGATCAATATCCACCGTAACGATTTTTGCCTTGCCTGCGTATTCTGCGGCGAGCTGCTCCAGCACGGGACCCATCATTTGACAGGGACCGCACCATGTTGCGGAAAAATCTACCAAAACCGGCAGCCTGCTTTCCAATACCTCTGTCTGAAATTCCTTGGAATCTATCTGTTTCATCTGTCATTCCTCCTTTTGTTTTTCAGTTTAACCGAATATTCTGCTTCTATGTTTCTTACCAGTATAGCAGAAAAAGCACGGAAGAAATACCCCGTTTCGACAGAAAAACTCTAAATGGGTGAATACTAAGCCTTATCGCGAAAAATTACGGCGCGACTGTGCCATAAAGAGCTAAGACCTTGAGGGCTTTGCCCTCAAACTCCAACAAGGGACGTTGTTCCCTTGACCCGGTTTGCAAAGACAATAAATTGCTTTTGCGGAGAAATGAAATAAGGCTTACTCAATAGAAAATAGAGAAAGCTTTGATTTTTATATCCCCTTGCAGAAGCATGGATATTCTTCTGCATATCGGGTCGAGGGGGTAATAGGAGCAAAGCCCCCGGTCTTTGGTAAAGCCCCCAAGGTTTTAACAAAGCTATAAGGTTTTCTCTATTTTAGAGAGAGTCTTATTTTTATCTTCCCTTCTGCAAAAGCGCATACTTTTGCAAACGGGGGTCAAGGGGAATCATTCCCTTTGTGAGGGTTCGGGGGTAAAACCTCCGAGGGTCTTCCTTCGCTTTTTGCTTCCTTGTTTTAGCAGAAAAATGCTTCTGTCTCCATCGCTTTTTGCGAATGATTACCATCATCGCAAATATTTTTTCTTTTTTCTGTATATTCCTCCGCTTCCCGGCAATACTGTTATCGAGGATGTTACTCCCCCTCTGAAAGCACAAATGCTTTCAGAAATAACATTCTTTCTACTTCTTCCCCTTAAAAAGGGACACCGATGTGTCCCGACCAAAAAACAGTACCATGCAAGAGAGAAACGGCATAGCCTAAGGCTACGCCGTTTCTTGCGTAAATCAGGATTTTTTTCGATACTCATCAAAGGAGAATCGGACGCCTGCCTCCTCCTGTAGCTCTCCCTTTTTTACTAACTCCCAATCGGGACTTTCATCCAGATTAGGGAAGGTGGTATCCGCGGGATAGGTCTGATCAATTTTTGTGACATAGGCACGTTCGCACAAAGGCAAAAGCTGCGCATACACTGTACCGCCGCCCGCAACAAAAACCTGCTGATCCGCATAATGCTCCAAAATGGCGGGTAGCTCCGCTGTGTCATGGCACAGTATAACGCCCTCCGCCCGATAATTCCGATTTTTTGTCAACACGATATGTACCCGATTGGGCAGAGGCTTTTTATTCGGAAAGGATTCCAGCGTTTTCCGCCCCATCACAAGCACATTCCCCGTTGTTTTCTTGCGAAAATATTTCATATCGGCAGAGATACGCTGCAAGAGATCTCCGTCCTTTCCGATGCCCCAATTTGCATCAACGGCAACGATAATATCCATGCTCATCCTCCTGATCGGCAAATACGGGCAATCAAATCGCAACCGGCACACGCCCCATGGATTTCCCGTATTCATAATCCTCTACAATGAAATCCTTCACGGTAAAATCATAGAAATTCTTTACCGCAGGGTTCAGGCGCACCTTGGGTGCGGGCAAGGGCTCGCGCTCCAGCATTGTTTTTACCATATCAATGTGTCTGTCGTAAATGTGCATATCACTGATGACATGAACCAGCTCGCCCGGCTCCAGTCCGCTTGCCTGTGCGAACATCATCAGCAACGCGGAATACTGCACCACATTCCAGTTATTCGCGGTCAGCGTATCCTGCGAACGCTGATTGAGAATCCCGTTCAGCTTATTGCCCGTTACGTTGAAGGTCATGCTGTAGGCACAGGGTTCAAGACCCATTTCCATCAAATCCGCAAAATTATAAATATTTGTCATAATACGTCTGGAGGCGGGGGTATTTTTGAGCTGCCACAGCACATTATCCACCTGATCCATCTCGCCATGAGGGAATTGATACTTTACGCCAAGCTGATAGCCGTATGCCTTACCGATGGAGCCGTTTTCATCCGCCCAGGAATCCCAGATATGGCTGTTCAGATCGTGTACATTATTGGATTTCTTCTGCCAAATCCAGAGAATCTCATCAATCGCCGCTTTCCAGTTGGTATAACGGAGGGTCATCAACGGAAATTCCTCCTGTAGATTGTAACGGTTGACCACACCGAAGGTTTTTATGGTGTAGGCGGGCGCTCCGTCCTCCCAAACGGCACGCACCTTTTCGTTTTCCGTAGAAAATCCATGCTCCAAAATCTGTCTGCAATTTGCTTTGAAAATTTCATCCGCTCTGCTCAAAACAATTCCTCCTTTTACCCTTTTTTCTTTTGCATCAAAACAACCCTTCTATGATTATAGCGAAAAAAATTCCGCTTGTATAGAAAAAAATATTCGCCCTCGGGCAACATTAGAAGCAGCGGGGTTGGTTGCACCCCGCCCAATCTTATGGTATATTTTGAGGAGTATGAGAATGGATTCGCAAAGCCGACCGAAATCCGCAATATGGGAGAAACGGGTCGGATTCACTAATAGGAGGTTATTCGTCATGAAAAAATATATTGCTTCCGCAATGGCTGCGGTTCTTGCGCTATCCCTGACAGCCTGCGGCGGAGAGGATGCCGGCTCCGCGACGCGCGGCACGCCCATCGAGGGAAATACAATCAAAATCGGCGTTTTTGAACCGACCACTGGCGAAAACAGCAGCGGCGGTATGCAGGAAACTTTGGGGATTCGTTATGCGAACACCGTCGCCCCTACCGTTACGATTCACAAAACCACCTATACCATAGAGTTGGTTGAGGCGGATAATCAATCCGACAAAACGGCAGCGATCTCCGCCGCGCAGGCTCTGGTGGATGCGGGCGTTGTGGGTGTGCTCGGCTCCTATGGCTCCGGTGTTTCCATCGCCGCCGCGCAAACCTTCATCGACGCAAGCATCCCCGCCATCGGCGCCTCCTGCACCAATCCGCAGGTCACGGCGGGAAATAACTATTATTTCAGGATTTGCTTCTTAGACACGCTACAGGGCAAGGCGCTCGCCGCCTATGCTGCGGCGCAGGGCTACCAAACCGCCGCCGTTATCAGCCAAACGGGAGATGATTATTCCACGGGCATTGCTGCTTATTTTAAGCAGGCCTTCGTCGATGAGACGCGAACCATCGTTGCCGACGAAAGCTACCGCACCAACCAATCCGATTTCACCGAGCTTTTGGAAAAGCTACAGGCCGCCGATGCAGACTGCATCTTCCTGCCCTGCTCCGTTTCCACGGCAGACGTGCTTCTGCCGCAAATACGGGCAGCCGGTATTGATGCAGCGATTCTTGCAGCGGACACATGGGATAACGATGCCCTGTTGAAAACAACCGGAGATACGGCAAACGGGGTTGTTTTTTCCACCGCCTTCGATAAAAGTGCCTCCACTGCGGCAAAGCAGTTCACCAAGGGCTTTCAGGCATATCTGAATGAGGATGCACAGCGCATCACCCTCAATGGCGGCTCGGATACCGTTTCTGCCGTATCCGCTCTGGGCTATGATGCCTATATGACGATGCTTGCGGCGTTGGAAACGCTGGATGGTAAAAAAGATACGCTGACCAGCATAGACCTACGCAACGCACTGACGGAGGTCAACTATGACGGCGTAACGGGCAGCATCAGCTTCAACCAAACAGGCGATGCAAACAGGGATACCGTTTATCTGAAAAAGGTAAGAAACGGCAGGGCAACCCTGCTGCAAAAGCGGGTGGTTGAGACGAAATAACGCCAAAAGCTTTGATTTTCGGTGTTTTGGAATGCCTCTTTTGAGTATTGGGAATAAAAAATAGCACTTTTTTGATAGAAAATATCTATGGCGTGATAGACGGCTTCGATATGTCAAAAAAGTGCTGCTTTTTTTGTCTATTTTTTTATACTCTGCATTGGGTCAGCACAAACTGCTTAAATCTTTGTACTACGGGGGGGAGATATTTGTCCTTGAGCGTCGCCATATAGAAATTTCTTTCCCAGTAGGGATAGGAAATCTGGATGATTTTCACATTCAGCCGCAAAAGCTCCTCCATATACGGCACCACCGCAATTCCGAACCCCTGCGCCACAAGACCCGCAATCACCTGATCCTCCTGAACCTCATAGGCGATATTGGGGCGCTTGCCGATTTTTTCAAATAAGCCGTCAATCACGACGCGCAAGCCGGAGTATTCCGAAAAGTAAACCTGTGGATAGGGCAGCGTTTCCGTCAAATCCACGGTATAGCGATTTGCCAGAGGATGCTCCCGCGGTACAATCAGTACCAAATCCTGCTTGGCAACGGGGATAAATTCGATGCTCTTCTCGTTTTCCAGCCTAGTGCAGAAAACCATATCATATTTCTCGTCCTTTAAGCCCTGCAAGAGCAGCTGCGTCACATCCGTATGGAATTTGAAGCGGATATTTTTGTCCTTCTGCTCCTGCAAAAAACCGTTTGCCAATTCAGGAATGAGCGAAAGCCCCAGAGTACGCAGAAAGCCCAGCTCAATGCAACCCTCCCCGCGGGAGATATGCGCCATGGTTTCAATGCCGTTATCCAAAATTTCCAGAGATTTTTCCACATAGGAAAGGAATTGCAGCCCCTCCTTTGTCAGCAGGGAGGTGCGGTTTTTTCGTTCAAACAGCACCACCCCCAGCTCCGCCTCCAGCTGTGCGATGGCATGGCTCAGGCTTGGCTGTGCAATGCAAAGCTTTTCCGCCGCCTTACCGAAGTGATTCGTTTCCGCCAAAGCAACAAAATAACGCAGCTGATACAAATTCATACAAACGCCTCCCGTCCGAATGCCCCTGTCCTCTTTTTTCTGTCTAAAGTATACCATGCATTATAGACAAAATCTATCAAAATATAGCAAATAATCAATTTGTGCTTTCGTATTTTCTGCGATACACTGTGCCTGTAAGCAACAAATGGCGCCAAGAACACACAAAAGAAAAGGAGTATCCTATCATGGAGATATCAGGAAAAACAAAGCTTTTTGGATTGATTGGCTTCCCTGTAGAGCATTCCAAGTCCCCCGCGATGTACAATTATTGCTTTGAAAAATGGAATCTGGATTATAAATATCTGGCATTTGAGGTGGACAAGGAGCAGACGGGGGAAGCCATCCGAGCCTTCCGTACCTTTCATATGAAGGGGGCAAATATTACAATGCCCTGCAAGCAGGAGGTACTCAAGTATTTGGATGAGATTTCCTCGGCAGCGCGGCTGGTCGGCGCGTGCAACACCATCGTTAATCATGACGGCGTTCTGACAGGCTACATCACAGACGGTGAGGGCTACATTGAAAACCTGCGTCATGAGGGTGTAGAGGTTAAGGGGAAAAAGATTACCCTGCTGGGTGCGGGTGGCGTTTCCTCGGCGATTCAGGCACAGGCGCTTCTGGACGGCGCAAGAGAGATTGCCGTCTTTAACAAGAAGGATGCTTTTTGGGACAAGGCAGTTGCGAAAGCAGCTGAGTATCAGAAGGCTTTCCCTTCCCAAAAAATTGCGGTCTTCGATATGGATGATACCGAAAAGCTGGCAGAGGAAATTCGCACAAGCGATATTCTCTCCAATGCCACAAGGGTCGGGATGCCTCCTCTGGAGGATATGAGCATTATCACAGACCACTCTCTGTTCCGCAAGGATTTGGTCGTAACAGATGTGGTATATGAGCCGGAAAAAACAAAGCTTCTGCGGGAAGCGGAGGCAGTAGGCTGCAAGACGGTCGGCGGTCTGGGTATGCTTATCTATCAGGGTGCGGCAGCAGCAAAGCTTTACACCGGCATGGATATGCCCGTAGAAGAAATCAAGGAAAAATTCTTCAAAAAATAAGTCCATAAAAATCTGTCGAAAAAAGAAAAAATACATCAGAAAAGAGGGGAAAAAATGAATCAGAAAAAGTATTATCCCACGGCAGTGGCGCTATACATTACCTATTTCATTCTGGGTATCGCCGTAACCATTATGGGGCAGTATAAGCAAAGCTTTGCTGCTATGTGGGGTGCAAATCAGTTGGCGGACGGCACATTTGATGTCAGCAAGGTTATGGCAATCATCGCGGCTGTCGGCTTGGGGCGGTTAATCGCCTTCCCGTTTGCGGGACCGTTTTCCGATAAATGCGGCAGACGGCTGAGCGCCTTGGTCGGAGTTGTACTCTTTGCCATCTTCTTTATTGGTATTACCTTTACCACGAATACCGTACTTGCGTATATCCTCATGATTTGCAGCGGTATGGCAAATTCCTTCCTGGATACCAGCATCACGCCCTCCTGCATGGAAATCTTCAAGGAAAACGGCGCGATTGCGAACCTGTTTACAAAATTCGCCATTTCCATGGCGCAGTTCCTATTACCGTTTTTAATCACCTTCGTTGCGGCAAGAGAAATGTCCTTCCGCACACTATACTTCTTAGCGGCGGGCATCATCATCGTAGATGGTATCTTTTTGGCAATCCTGCCTTTCCCTCCCAGAGAGGAAGCGCCCAAGGCGGCAGATGGCACGGCAGAAAAGAGAAAAATGAAGCTGACGCCCTCGGCATTCCTGCTGGTTTGTATCGGCTTTACCGCATCCTCTACCTTCATGCTGTTCATGAACTGTAATCAGGAGTTGGGCAGCCTCTACGGCATGGCAAACCCCTCCATGATTCAGTCCTTCTATTCCGCAGGTATCATCTGTGCGGTGCTTTTGACAGCGGTATTGGTGAAAAAGGGCTTGAAGCCCATCCGTGTTTTGGTGTTCTATCCTTCTGTTGCCTTTCTGGCGCTGCTGCTGATGTATTTCGTACAGAGCGCACAGATTTGCATGGTCGGCGGTTTCCTCATCGGTTATTTTGCGGCAGGCGGCGTATTGCAGCTGGCAACCTCTACGGCGAATGAGATGTTCCCCAGAGATAAGGGCAAAATCACAGCGGTCGTTATGATTGCATCTTCTATCGCAAACTATGCGGTACTGAATGTTGCAAGCCTGCTTTCCAAGGTAGGCGGCGTAGAGGGCCCTCGCTATATCCTGTTGTTTAATGCGGCAGTAACGGCAATCGGCATTGTATTCGCAATTATCCTGAATCTGCGCTTTGAAAAAGATGCACAGTAAGAGAAAAAGACAATCCCCGGGGGGTTCGCCCCCATGATAGCAAATCTTTTTCACACAAGAGAAAAACTGAAAGGCACAAAAGATAAATATAAAAAATAAACACAAAAGATAAAATTTTTCTCAGAACAAAAAAATACACAATAAAATAAAAGCGATTGAAGAAAAACAAAGGAGGAATTATTGTATGTCTAAAAAATATCCCATCACAGTCAGCTCCTGGACGTTGGGCGACCAATGCACCTTCGAGGAAAGAGTAAAAGCAGCCAAGGAGGCGGGCTTTGAAGGCATCGGTCTGCGGGCGGAAACCTATGTGGATGCACTGAATGAGGGTCTGTTTGATGCAGATATTCTGGCAATTCTCAAAAAATACGATATGAAGGTTACGGAAGTGGAATACATCGTGCAGTGGGCAGAGGAGCACCGTTCCTACGAGCAGAAATATAAGGAGCAGATGTGCTTCCATATGTGCGAGCTGTTCGGCGTAAACCACATCAACTGCGGTCTGATGGAAAACTATTCCGTTGCCCATACCGCACAGAAGCTGAAGGAGCTGTGCCACAGAGCCGGAAAATACACCATCGGCGTGGAGCCTATGCCCTATAGCGGTCTGCCCGATGTGAAAAAAGCATGGGCAGTGGTAAAGGAAAGCGGTTGTGAAAACGCAAAGCTGATTCTGGACAGTTGGCATTGGCTGAGAGCAAACCAGCCTCTTGACCTCTCCGTTCTGGAGGGGATTCCTGCCGAAAAAATCGTTTCCGTGCAGATTAACGATGTGTACGAAAGACCCTATGCGGCATCCATCCTAAGAGACGAATCCATGCACGACAGACTGGCTCCCGGCACAGGCTGCGGCGATACCGCTGCATTCTGCCGACTCCTGAGAGAAAAGGGCATTGCACCCAAGGCATTGGGCGTTGAGGTAATTAGCGATGCTATTCTTGCAAAGGGCGTAGCCTATGCGGCAAAATATAACTTTGACAACACCGTAAAGGTATTGCAGGAGAGCTGGCCCGAGGCAATGCCCGAAAAATAAAAGGAGGCGGCACATATGGTTGTACTGATTGCAAAAAACACCGTAAAGGAAGGCTTACAGCAGGAGTTTTTGACGCTTGCAAAAAAAATGGTTATAAAAACGAGAGAGGAGGCCGGCTGCATCAGCTATGATTTGGCGGGTGACCAAAGCGATACACAGGTATTCTACTTTATCGAAAAATACCGGGATGAAAAGGCGGTGGCATTTCATCGGGCAACCGATTATTTCCAAACCCTTGTACCGCAAATCGGCGCGCTGCGCGTGAAGCCCTCCGAGGTCAGTACCTGCACCGTCGTAGAATAAAGAAGCAAAAAAAGCAGAAGCAAAGCACAAAAGAAAAAAATACAAAAAGAGAGTAAGAAACGGAGGAGAAAATATGAAATTTGAAGCTATGTTCCAACCCATTCAGATTGGCCCCATGACAGTGGCAAACCGCTTTGTAATGTCCCCCATGGGGAATAACTTCGCAAACACAGACGGCTCCATGAGCGAACGCTCCGCATCCTATTACGGCGCAAGAGCAAAGGGCGGCTTCGGTCTGATTACATTTGAGGCAACTGTTGTTTATAAGGAAGCGAAGGGCGGCCCCAGAAAGCCCTGCCTCTATGACGACAGCACAGTCAGCAGCTTTCAGGCTGCCATCGCAGCCTGTCATCAGGCGGGGGCGAAGGTTTCCATCCAGTTACAGCACGCAGGCCCCGAGGGGAATACAAAGGTCACAGGCTATCCTCTGAAGGCGGCAAGTGCCATCCCCGCATCCTGCGGCAGAGAAACACCCGAGGCAATCACAAGGGATGAGCTGTATCGTCTGATTGAGTGCTACGGCGACGCGGCGGTCAGAGCGAAAAAAGCAGGCGCAGATGCCGTAGAGATCCATTGCGCACACGGCTATCTGGTCAGCACATTTATCTCCGCAAGAACCAATAAGCGCGTAGACGAATTCGGTGGCTCCTTTGAAAACCGCATGCGTCTGCCCAAGCTGATTATCGAAAATATTCGTAAGAAAACAGGCAATTCTCTGGCAATCATCTGCCGTATCAATGCAACGGATGATGTAGAGGGCGGACAGACCGCACAGGATGCCGCAGCGGTTGCCTCCTATCTGGAAAAGGAATGTGGCGTAGACGGTCTGCATCTTTCCAGAGCCGTACATCTGCATGATGAATGTATGTGGGCGCCCAGCCTGATTCACGGCGGCTTCAGCGCAGATTATGTGACAGAAATCAAGCGTGCGGTTTCCATCCCTGTAATTACCGTCGGTCGTTATACCGAGCCGCAGTTTGCAGAGCTAATGGTTGCAGAGGGCAGAGCCGACTTGGTTGCCTTTGGTAGACAGAGCATCGCAGACCCCGAAATGCCCAATAAAGCAAAGGACGGGAGACTGGATCTGATGAATCCCTGCATCGGCTGCTTGCAGGGTTGTGTTCCCAATATGTTTAAGGGTGAGCCCATCACCTGTCTGGTGAATCCGCTGGTCGGCAGAGAGGCAGACCTCAAGCCCGCAGAGAAAAAGAAAAACGTTATGGTAATCGGCGGCGGCCCCGGCGGTCTGTACGCAGCATTCACGGCGGCGCAGAGAGGCCATGCCGTAACCCTGTATGAAAAAGGCGACATCCTCGGCGGCAATATGCGTCTGGCTGCATACCCTCCCGGGAAGGGCGATATTACAAATATGGTCAGAAGCTTCATCGCAAAATGCGAGGAATACGGCGTAAAGCTGGTTATGAATACAGAGGTGACCCCCGCAATGGTGGCAGAGGCAAAGCCCGATGCAGTTATCGTTGCAACCGGCTCCAATCCTCTGGTGCTGCCCATCCCCGGCATCAATGACACAGGCGTCATCCACGCAGGCGACCTTCTGGACGGTAAGGCATCCGTCGGCAAAAAGGTTCTGGTTGTCGGCGGCGGCATGGTTGGCTGCGAGGTTGCGGATTTCCTGGGCGAGCTGGGACATGAGGTAAGCGTAATTGAGCTGAGAGATCAGCTGGGTCCCGATGTTATCCCCGAACACCGCAAATTCCTGATGAAAGATTTTGAAACCTATCATGTACAGGGTGTAACAGGAGCGAAGGTAGCGCAGTTCTTCCCGGACGGCGTATCCTATACACTGGCAGACAGCACCGAAGGCAGACTGGAAGGCTTCGACAACGTGGTTCTGGCAATGGGCTATCGCAATAACGATACCATTAGCGAGGAAATCAAGAAAATCGTTGCCAAGACCTATGTCATCGGTGACGCTGTCAAAGCAAGAAAGGCGCTGGATGCAACCGCAGAGGGTCTGAATGTAGCACTGGAAATTTGATTTTCGATAAAAACCAAAGAGAAAAAAAGGGAGGAAAGATACAATGGAAAAAAGAATCACAGGCAGAACGGGTATGTTTTGTTTGATTGGTACGCCCGTAGGACACAGCGGCTCCCCTGCAATGTATAACTACAGCTTTGCACAGACCGGCTTGGATTACGCTTATCTGGCATATGATGTCCCTCTGGAAAAAACAGAGGAGGCAGTCGATGCGCTGAGGGTGCTGGGTTGCAAGGGGTTTAATGTTACCATGCCCTGCAAAACAAAGGTGGCAGAGTTGGTGGATGAGCTTTCCGATGCGGCAAAGCTGATTGGCGCCTGCAACACCGTTGTGGTAAAGGACGGCAAACTCTACGGCAATAACACGGACGGCATGGGCTTTGTCAGAAATCTGAAGGAAAATGGCGTAGAGGTCAAGGGTAAAAAAATCACAATCATGGGGGCAGGCGGCGCCGCGACCGCAATCCAGGTGCAGTGTGCGTTAGACGGTGCGAAAAAAATCTCTATTTTCAACAGAAAGGATGAATTTTACGCAAACGGCGAAAAAACCGTAAAGAAAATCCGGCAGATGCTCCCCGACTGCGAGGTAAGCATTCATCCTCTGGAGGAAACAGAGGCTCTGTATGCCGCAATCAAGGACAGCGATATTCTGGTCAATGCGACAAAGGTTGGCATGAAGCCTCTGGATGACCAGTCGCTGATTGCAGATGTATCCGTATTCCACCCCGATTTGGTGGTAACAGATACCGTTTATAATCCGAAGGAGACAAAGCTTCTGCAGGAGGCAAAGGCAGCAGGCTGCAAGGTCACGGTCGGCGGCACGGGTATGCTGATGTGGCAGGGCGCGGCGGCGTTCCATATGTTCACAGGCAAGGATATGCCCACAGAGGAAGTATATGAGATGTTCTTCAAATAATAAAGGCGAAAAAGCATTGTAAACCCATTCTACAACCCCTAAATAATATAGAAAGGCGGCTGTCCGAGACAGCCGCTTTTTCCCGTATCATGCCGATTTTCATATCTTTATCGCTATGCGCATATACATAACCAAGCGATAATCAGAGGAGTGCTTGGTTTGAAAACATATATTGAGGAAAGGGCGGTTGAGGTTGCGAAATTTATGATACACACAAATGCGACAGTACGGGAAACGGCGAAAAAATTCGGTATTTCGAAATCTACCGTGCATAAAGACATTACCGATCGTGTAGAGCGGATTGACCCGGAGTTGGCGAAGTCCGTGCGGGCGGTATTGGAGGTAAATAAGGCGGAACGGCATATACGGGGAGGACTGGCGACCAGAGAGAAGTACCTGCACAGAGGGGTGAAATAAGACTGAAATCAGGGCGGCTATGTCGTTTTGTGGCATAGCCTTTTTTATTGCAGATGCGGGAATGGGGGGCGGCACCCTAAACCTCCAAGACATTAAAGCCTTGGGGATTTGGCCCCGCTGCATCTGCCAAGGAGATCCGGTCAAAGCACCTTCCCTACGGGAAGACGGCTGCGCCGCCGTCCGATCTTGGCGGGGCTACTACCTCTGCACCCTATTTGCAGAAACAAGGTCTTGTCTCTGGGGGGAAAATAAACAAATAATAAGGCTTTCTCTGTTTTTTCATTTCAGAGGAAGCCTTATTTGTTTTTCTCTCCGCAAAAGCAAACCGGGTCAAGGGCATGATGCCCTTGCAGGGGATTGGGGACAGAATCCCCACGGTCTTAAGCGGGGCAAAGCCGCAAGAGAAAAGGGTTTTACGAATTCAATTCTTCCCACTCCGCGAGGAGTGCTTCCAGCTTTTCCTCCAGCTTCGTTTTTGCCGCATAAATCTCATTCGCCCTGCCATAATCTGTGCCACACGCCGCCAGATCTGCATCTGCCTGCGTGAGTGTGGTTTCGGCCTCTTCAATTTCCACTTCAAGCTTCGCGATTTTATTCGCCAGCCGCCGCTCCGCTGCCTGCTGCTCCTTCTGCTTCAGCCAGTCGTTCTTTGTGTCGCTCACGGGCTGTGCCGGTGCAACGCTTTTTTCGGTATTCTGCAACGGTTGCTCTGCATCCCGCACGGTGCGCTCTGCTTTTTTCTGTAGGTAATAATCATAATTTCCACTATACAAAACCACGCCGTCAGGCGTCAATTCCAGTATTTTCTCCGCCGTTTTATTGATGAAATAACGGTCGTGCGAAATATAAATCACCGTACCCTCGTAGCGGTTCAGCGCATCCTCCAAAACCTCCTTCGAGAACATATCCAAGTGGTTCGTCGGCTCATCCAGCATCAGAAGATTCGCCTTGGAAAGCATGATTTTCGCAAGGGAAACGCGACCCTTTTCGCCGCCCGAAAGCGCAGAAATGGGTTTGAACGCATCGTCCTCCGTGAATACAAAGGCGGCAAGCATATTGCGGATCTGCCCTTGTGTTAAGGTGGGATAGGCATCCGCGATTTCTGCGAAAATCGTCTTTGTCTCATCCAACTTCGCCTGCTCTTGGTCATAATAGCCGACGAATACATTTGTGCCGAAACGAATCAGACCGCTGTCAGTCGAAACCTCCTGTAAAAGCATCCGAAACAGCGTGGATTTGCCGACCCCGTTTGGTCCGATAATCGCGACCTTTTCGCCACGCTTCACATCAAAGGAGACATTGTGAAAGATCTGCTGTCCGCCGTAGGATTTGGATAAGTGCTCCGCGTGTAGCACATCATTGCCGCTCGTCAAAAAGGGTGTTAGGGTCAGCCGCATTTGCGCAGGCAGGGCATCGGGTCTTTCTATGCGCTCTATTTTCTGCAACGCTTTCTCGCGGCTTTCCGCCCGCTTGATAGATTTTTCGCGGTTGAAGGAGCGCAGTGTGCGGATCACCTCCTCCTGATGCTTCAACTCCTTTTGCTGCGTTTCGTATGCCTTCTGCTGAAGCGCACGGTTGATTTCCTTCTGCTGCCAATAGAAGGAATAATTCCCATTATAAACGGTTGATTTTTTGTTTTCGATTTCTATGACCTTTGTCACGATACGGTCGAGGAAATAACGGTCATGGGAAATAATCAGCGCCGCGCCGGGATAGGAGCGGAGAAAATCCTCCAGCCATTCGACAGAGGCAATATCCAGATGGTTGGTCGGCTCATCCAGAAGGAGAATGTCCGGCTTGGAAAGCAGAAGCTTTGCCAGATGCACTCGTGTTTTCTGCCCGCCGGAAAGCTGATTTATGGGGCGGTGCAGCTCGCTTTCGGCGAAGCCCAACCCCTTTAGTACGCCCCTCAGGCGGCTTTGATAGCTATAGCCGTCCATTCGGTCAAATTCATGCTGTAGGGCGGCGTATGCCTCCATCTTCTCAGACAAGGCTTGCCCCCGTAGCTGCCCCATTTCGTTTTCTAATTCACGAAGATTGTATTCTGTTTGTATAATTTTTCCAAAAACCGATAGCATTTCTTCATAGATTGTGCGGTCGCCGTTTATCCGAATATTCTGGGCGAGGTAGCCAAGGAAGGCATCCCGCTTGATATAAAATTCGCCGCCATCCGCAGGAATTTCTCCAGTAAGGATTTGGAAAAGCGTGGTCTTTCCGGCACCGTTTACTCCGACAATAGCGGCTTTTTCCCGCTCCTCAATATGAAAATCAACTTTTTCCAAAACGACATCTATGCCGTATGCCTTTTGTATCTGTCTGCACGCCAGTATCATTGTCACAACCTCCGCTTGCTTTTCATCCTCTGCATTTATGATAGCAGAAAATGCGGGAGATGAAAAGAGTTATTGTTGACAATAAAATAACAGGAGTGCTATACTAAACTTATCCGAATATAGAGGAGAAGGGGGAGATTTCCCGTCATTTTTTCTTTTATTGGTGGATCCTAAAACGAGAGGATTTGGAAGATATGGACAATGAGAAAAAAATTTCACCGGCAGTTATCAACAGATTGCCGAGATATTATCGTTATTTGGGCGATTTGCTGGAAAGCGATATTACGCGCATTTCCTCCAAGGAGCTTAGCGTAAAAATGAACATCACTGCATCGCAGATTCGACAGGATTTGAATAATTTCGGCGGCTTTGGACAGCAGGGGTACGGCTATAATGTGGAATATCTCTACAACGAAATCAAAAAGATTTTGGGTCTGGATCGGCTGTACAACATGATTGTCATCGGTGGAGGGAATATCGGGCAGGCGCTGGTGAACTATACCAATTTTGAGAAGCGCGGCTTTGTCATCAAGGCGGTTTTCGACATTAACCCCCGCATCATCGGCATGACCATTCGCGGGGTCGAGGTTTACGATATTGACCGTATGGAGGAATATGTAAAGACGCATCCTGTGGATGTTGCGATTCTCACGTTGCCCCGTTCGCAGGCAGTGAAGGTTGCGAATGATTTGGCAAAATGGGGCGTGAAGGGGATGTGGAATTTCAGCCATGTGGATTTGCAGGTTCCCGAGGACGTTTTGGTAGAAAATGTGCATCTGACAGATAGTCTTATGACCTTGCTTTACAAAATCAACGAAATGTATGACAGTGGGGAGGATATGCACGCACATCAGCTGCGGGACGGCTTGCCCGTGAAGCCCTTGCGCGAGAAGGAAGAGCGGTAGGAGTGTTTTGTATTACGGAAGGACTGCGGATATAGGGCGGTTTCCAGAGCGTCTCCTCCGGCTTAGGCCGGCAGGGGGAATTGACGAAGTAGATAAGGAGAAGCGCCTTTTTGGGTGCATCCCGGTCAGGAGGAAGGACTTGGGGTGCAGCCCTTGGAGGGCTTTTCTTTTTGTTTGCGACAAGGGAGGGAAAGGCTTTGGATTTGGCATCAATCAAGGGGAAGCCGTATTATTTCTCGAATTGGGATTTGAAGCGACTCATCGTACCGATGATTATTGAGCAATTTTTGGCACTTTTGGTCGGGATGTCCGATTCGGTTATGGTTGCGACGGTGGGAGAACACGCGGTTTCGGGCGTTTCTCTGGTGGATAATATTTTTATTCTTTTGATTTATCTTTTTGCGGCGCTGGCAACGGGGGGTGCCGTGGTGATGGGGCAATATCTGGGACAATCCAACGAAAAGCAGGCGAATCGTGCCGTGAATCAGCTGATTTTATTTGCGTCGGTATTTTCCCTGTGTATTATGGCGTGTATGTATTTGGGACGGAATTTGATTTTACAGCGGCTGTTTGGTGCGATTGAAGCGAATGTTATGTCCGCTGCAAAGACGTATTTGCTCATCGCCTCCGCCTCCATTCCTTTTATTGCGTTATATAATGCGGGAGCGGCGGTTTTCCGCACCATGGGGAATGCGCAGGTGCCGATGTATCTTTCCGTGATCATGAACAGCATCCATATCGGCGGCAACGCTATTTTGATTTTCGGCTTTGGCTTCGGAGTGGCGGGAGCGGCGATTTCCACCCTTGTTTCCCGCATGATTTCCGGCGTCGCCATTGTGCTTCTCTTGCGTTCGCCCTCTTTATTGTTACATTTGGAGCGACCGTTTTCCCTGCGGCCGGATTTTGGGATGCTGAAAAAGATTGCGTATATCGGCGTACCGAACGGATTGGAAAACGGGATGTTTCAGCTGGGGAAAATCATGGTGCTGAGCATGATTACCGGCTTTGGTACGGCTTCGATTGCGGCGAATGCCGTTTCCAACATCATTGCAACCTTTCAGGTTTTGCCCGGGATGGCGGTCGGGATGGCGGTCATCACTGTTTGCTCCCGCTGCGCCGGCGCGGGGGATTATGAGGCGGCGCGATATTATACCCGCCGTATCTTAAAGCTGGTACATATCATGATTATCGCGCTGAGCGTTACGACGCTGGTGAGCCTTTCCGGCATTATGCACCTCTATCAGCTTTCCGACGAGGCGATTCGGCTCACCAAGCAAATTGTCTGGTATCACGGGATTTGCTGTATGCTCATCTGGCCGGAGGCGTTTACGCTGGCGAATACCCTGCGTGCCGCAGGGGACGTGAAATATTGTATGCTCTGGTCCATCGTTTCCATGTGGGTATTTCGCATCGGCTTTAGCTACATCATCGGTGTACGGATGGGTGCGGGGGTTTTTGGCGTCTGGATTGCCATGACGATTGACTGGGCATTCCGTGCCGTGCTTTTTATTTTGCGGTATCGCGGGAGGAAGTGGCAGCATAGCGGGGTTGTATAATTCTTTTTGAGATGTAAAAAAGTCTCCTATTCATTCCTTTTGTCGTTTTTCTATGACAGAGAGGATGGATAGGAGATTTTTGGTTTTTTGTTTATCGGAAGTAGCTGTAGCCGTAAAGCTTGCCCTGCTGCGGCTCCTCGCCGTGCTTTGCCGTAATCAGCTCGGAAACGGTAACGAGTGTATAGCCCTGCTTTTGCAGATAGGGAACCAATTCTGCGACTGCATCTGCCGTGGAGGAATAGATGCCGTGCATGAGGATGACCTTGCCGTCCAAATCGCCTGCGGCCTTTACGGTATTGATGACTGCTTTGGCATTTTTGCTTTTCCAATCCAGCGTATCCACAGACCAAAGATAAATTGCCATGGGAATCTGCTTCTTCACGCTATCCTTACAGTTGCCGTAGGGCGGGCGGAACACAGCCGGCTCGTGTCCCAGCACCTTGCGGAAGGCAGCGGCCGATTTTTGCAGGTCTGCCTGGATTTCCGCGGTAGTTAGCTTATTGAAGTTTTTATGGTCATAGGAATGGCTGCCGACCTCACAGCCGATTGCCTCCTCCCGCTTGACGGTATCGGGATATTTTTCCACCAGACTGCCCAAATCAAAGAAGGTTGCCCTTGCACCGTATTTTTCCAAGGTATCCAAAATTGCGTTGGTCGCGATGGGATTGGGACCGTCATCAAAGGTCAGTGCGACTATTTTTGTACTGCTGTCTAAGGGAGATTCGACTTTTTCCGGTACCGCCTTTTTCTGCATCTGCTCATAGGGCACGGTCAGACGGACGATGCCGTAGCTGCCGGGGAAGAGGTCGTAGCGGTCGAAATAGAACAGCACGCCATCCTTTGTGAGGGCGAAGCGGTCGAAGCGACCCGCATCGGGGGCAAGCAGGGCTTCGTAGTTTCCGAAAATCCCTTTGCTATAGGGCTCTGTGGTGGTGAAATGGGTTTTTACATAATCTGAGGCGTTTTTCGTAAAATCCTGCCAAATCAAGCTTTCCGCTGTTACCTCTGCGTCCTTTTCCAGATCAAAATGGAAGATACGGATGGTGGTATGCGGGGAAAACACGCCGTCTGCCTCGTGCGACTCAAAGAACACGAGACTCATTTGATTATTTTCTGCCAAGTATGCCTCATAGCCGAGGTAGAGTAGTGCTTCCGGCTGCTTTTTCTTCTCCGTAGCCCCGGTAAATTCCGCATCGAAGGCATTGCGAATTTCCGTTACGATTTCTGCAATGCGGGTATCTACGCCGGGATGACCGGTTTCGGGATATTGCAGCAGATAGGAAAGCTGCTTTCCCTGCTCCGCTACTGTAGTCGGCTTGCCGATTTCCTGATGCGCGGTATATTGCGCGTGATAGGTCGTACCCTTTTCGGCAAAGGCTGCCTGCTTGCGCTGCAATGCGGCAAGACCGGTGCTGTTTGCCGTACAGCCGCAGAAAACAAGCAGTACACCTGCCAATAATATTGTCACAATACGATTTCGATTCATTTTGAGACGCCCCCTCGTCGTTCCCTTTGTATGCGTTCGCCTTTTATCAGCATAGCATAAAATTTGAAAAAAATATTGACAAAAGATTTAATTTTTTGATACAAATTTTGGAGGAGAATATATTTTTTTCAGACTTTGGTGCTTGACAGGCGCTGCTTTTCTCGATAAAATATGCTTGGAAGTGAATAGAGAGCTTATCAAGAGTGGTTGAGGGACAGGGCCCTGTGACACCCGGCAACCGGCGGAAACGCATCGGTGCCAATTCCCCCGCAGTTTTTTTGCGGAAGATGAGATTGATTGGAAAAGCCCTGTGCGGGCTTTTTTTGTTTCGAAAAAAAACAGCAGTCTCTCCTTAATACTTTATTCACGGTTACCGAAATTTTGTGTAGAAAAAGGAGAACAGAGTAGTATGAGCAGAAGATTATTTACCTCAGAATCTGTTACAGAGGGGCATCCCGATAAAATCTGTGACCAGATTTCCGACGGCGTTTTGGATGCGCTTTTGGCGAAGGATCCCAACTCCCGCGTTGCCTGCGAGACGGCGACTACGACGGGGATTGTCTTTGTGATGGGCGAAATTACGACCAACGCTTATGTGGATGTGGAAAAAATCGTGAGGGAGACGCTGGAGGAGATTGGATATACCCGCGCGAAATACGGCTTTGATAGCGAAACCTGTGCCGTGATTACCTCTATCCACGGGCAATCCCCCGATATTGCGCTGGGCGTTGACCATTCTCTGGAAAATAAGAGCGGCGCGGATGACAGTGAGTTTGACACGGGTGCGGGCGACCAAGGCATGATGTTTGGCTTTGCCTGCGACGAAACGGAGGAGCTGATGCCCTTGCCCATCTCTCTGGCACACAGACTGACCCGCAGATTGACAGAGGTACGCAAAAACGGTACGCTGCCGTATCTCCGTCCGGACGGAAAATCACAGGTGACGGTGGAATATGTGGACGACAAGCCTGTACGTATTGATACGGTTGTCATTTCCTCGCAGCATGACCCTGATGTGGAGCATGGTCAAATTGAGAAGGACATCATTGAAAATGTCGTGAAGCGGGTGATTCCGGCGGATTTGCTGGATGAGAATACAAAATATTACATTAACCCGACGGGAAGATTCGTCATCGGCGGTCCGATGGGCGATTCCGGTCTGACGGGCAGAAAAATTATTGTGGATACCTACGGCGGGTATGCAGCGCACGGCGGCGGTGCATTCTCCGGCAAGGATCCTACAAAGGTGGATCGTTCCGCCTGCTATGCCGCCAGACACGTGGCAAAGAATATTGTTGCAAGCGGCATTGCAAGAAAGTGTGAGGTACAGCTGGCGTATGCCATTGGCGTGGCACAGCCTGTTTCCATTTTGATCAACACCTACGGCACAGGTGAAATTTCCGATGAGGAGATTACGGAGATTGTAAAGAAGAGCTTTGACCTGCGTCCAGCGGCAATTATCAAGAATTTTGATTTGAGAAGGCCTATCTATAAGCAGGTGGCAGCTTACGGGCATTTCGGCAGAACGGATTTGGATTTGCCTTGGGAAAAGACGGATATGGTAGAGGTGTTTCAGGAAAGAATCTAAAAAAATTAAGTGAAAAACTTAAGTGAGAAACAAAGAAAAATCCTTCCGCGAGAGCGGAAGGATTTTTTATATGCGTTCGACTTAATTATATAGTCCTTTGATGCTGATTTCCCCGCCGGAAAGGCTTTCGCTCCGCCCATCGGCATAGCGTACCCGCAGGGAAAAATCATCCCCGATTGCGGTTGCGTATGCGGGGGCTTCTTCTGCGCCGTGCACAACGAGAATCTCCTTGCCGGTTGTGATATTGTCCTTACGATAGGCTGCGAGGTATTTCGCTTTTCCCTTTGGCCATGCCTGAGACAGACCATCCAGCTCCCGAATCAAGGCGGCGGCAAGCCGGGCGCGTATGATGGGCTTGCCCGTTTCCATGGCAAGGGAGGTGGCGATTGCTTGGATTTCTTCGGGGAAGTCCTCCCTCTGTCCGTTCACATTGATGCCGATGCCGATGATAACGGATTGTACATAGCCGCTTTCGCTTTCGATGGAGGTTTCCGTCAGAATCCCGCAGATTTTTTTGCGGTTGATAATCAGGTCGTTCACCCATTTGATGTTGGCACGGATGCCGCAGACCGATTCAATGGCGTTATTTACGGCAACCGCCGCCCATGCGGTGATTTCTGCGATGTCCGCGGGGAGGCTATCGGGTCGGAGCAGGACAGAAAGATAGATGCCCTGCTGCTTCGGGGAGGCGAAGACACGCCCGCGTCTGCCGCGTCCCTCGGTTTGCTCATCGGCAAGCAAAACCTGCCCGGCGGGGGCACCGCCAAGCGCCAGCTCCCGCAGACGGTTATTCGTGGAATCTACCGTGGAGAGGCACAAAACCCGCTGCATCCGCGCGGAATCCAGATAGGCGGAAAGCTCTTGGGCGGAGAGGCTGTTTGGGGCGGCGTGCAGCAGATAGCCGCGGTTGGTAGCAGACAAAATTTCATAGCCCTCCGCGCGTAATGCCTTTACAGCGGCATGGATGGCGGCACGGCTTACACCGAGCAGGCGGCTGATATGCTCTCCGGAAATATAATCGTTTTCCTTTCTCAAAATAGATAGAACTGCATCCTTTGTCATAGTATCACCTCTTGTTTATTCCGGTACAGAAATGATAGATGGTACAGAGCTTCTTTTTCTGCACAGATGGCATTCCATTGACAGCCGCCGCAGATTTTTTCTCGTTTTCCTTGGAAAAGAATACGCTCTGCCACACGCACCGTAAATTCTCGCCAGGGCAGGGTGCTGTGTTCCGCCAGGCCGCAGAAGGCAAGCACTGCTTTGTCGTAATGTTCTGTCAAATCCGCTTTTTCGCAGTGCCCGTCTGTCAGCTTGGGACAGCCGCCGCAAATGCAGTCTGCCTCCGCAACAACTGTAACCATCGGGTTTTCCTGCTTCAATCGCTCCGAAACCTGCGCCATGTGGGCAGTAAAGCCGGCACTGTAGCCCTTTCCTTCAAAGAAAGCAAGGCACATCCCGTGGTGTGCCCGCAGCTTGATTTCTCCACTGTTCATGCAACCACCCTCCGCAGACGCGCGGTCAGAAGGAGAGCAATGCCGATTTTGACGAGGTCGGGGAGAAGGAAGGGAAGGACGCACCAGCCCAGAACCGTATACAGACTGACTGCACCTGTGGTTTTTGTATAAATCAGGAGAAACCAGAGGGTGCCGATGGCATAGCAAAGCAGGAGTCCCAGCAGCATGGAAATAGCGAGGGCAAGCCTTCCTCTGCCGCAGAGCCGTTCTATGCCCCACATCAGCAGAGCCGCCGCCAAAAAGCCGATGATATAGCCGCCGGTGGTGCCGAAAAGAACACCTGCTCCGCCGGAAAATCCGGAGAAAACAGGAAGACCAACCAGACCGAGCAGGATATAGACGAAGACGGCGAGGGAGCCGCGTTTTCCTCCGAGCAGGCCGACTGTGGTGAAAACACCCAGTGTTTGCAGGGTGAAAGGGATGGTGGCAGGGATAGAGATCCAAGAGCAAACGGCAATCAGCGCGGTGCAAAAGCCGATGAAAACCAAGTCCCTTGTTTGATTCTGTGGCATTGTTTGCGGATTCATTTTGCGTACCTCCTTTTTTGGGGGAGTATAGCACAAAGCAGGTTTATTGTCAAACATAAAAACAAAATTGGTTTACAATCAGAGGGATAAGCACCCAAAAGGACTGCCTTGGATATATTGGATATATCAAAGCGCTGAAGGGGGAATGGCTATGGTAAGGAAACTGACGGAGATACCGATTGGGCGGGACTGCGCGGTGCGTCAGGTTGCGGGGGAGATGCGGTTGCGCCTTTTGGATATTGGATTTTGCCCGGGCAGCTTGGTTTTGCCCATACAGGAATGTGCGGGTGGCGGTACGCGGGTCTATCGGGTGAAGGATACATTGATTGCGCTGCGCCATACGGAGGCTGCCTGCATTTTGGTGGAGGAGGGGATGGCGGATGCCTGAGAAGCTGCGGATTGCGCTGGCGGGAAACCCAAATACGGGAAAAAGCACGGTTTTTAATGCGCTGACGGGCTTACAGCAGCACACGGGGAACTGGGCGGGGAAAACGGTTGGTAATGCGGTGGGAGAATTTTCGCTTGGCGCATGGCGGGCAGAGCTATATGATTTGCCGGGGATTTACTCGCTTTTTTCCGAGAGTGCGGAGGAATGTGCCGCGAAGGATTTTATTTGCTATGAGCGACCGGATATTGTGGTTGTTGTTTTGGATGCGACGGCATTAGAGCGAAATCTGCCCCTGGGGCTACAGGTGGCGGAGCTGACGGAACGGGTGATTTTTTGCCTAAATTTATGCGATGAGGCGGAGAAGAAGGGGATTTTTACGGACTGTGCGCGGCTGGAGGAGCTGACAGGGGTGCCTGTTATCAAAATGGCGGCAAGGCAGGGCTTTGGGCTTAGGGAATTAAAGGAGCTGCTGTGCGGGGTGGCAGAGGGACGGAGGGACATTCATCCGATAGGGATGGATTGGGATGCTTTCGCGCCGGAGACGGAGGACAGCTATCATTCCATGGAATTTCGGGAAAGGCGTTCGCTTGCTTTTTTGGAGCGGGCGAGGGAAATCAGTACTGCTGTGGTGCGAAAAAGGGAAGCGGGAGATATGGAGCGCATGGATCGACTGCTGCTTTCGCCAAAAACGGGGATACCTCTGCTGCTCCTGCTTCTGGGAGGGATATTCTGGCTGACGGTTGTGGGGGCGAATGTCCCATCTGATTTTCTGATGCGGCGATTCCGGGACTGCGGTGCGATTTTGCGGGAGGGGATGCTCCGTTTACAGGCGCCTCTCTGGCTGGAGGGTCTGCTTTTGGATGGGGTTTGGCTGACGCTCAGCTGGGTAGTGGCGGTGATGCTGCCGCCGATGACAATCTTTTTTCCGTTATTTACGCTTTTGGAGGACCTTGGGCTCCTGCCGCGCATTGCCTTCCATATGGACGGCTTGTTTCAGCGGGCGGGCGCGCACGGCAAGCAGGCGTTAACGATGTGCTTGCAGGGTTGAGTGGGGGCGAAAAGGGAAAAAAGAGCAAGAAAAAAGACGAGCAATTTCCGTTCGAAGGCTCGTCCTTTTTGATTGCGATTTTTTGGTTTTCAGTGTTTGGTGACAGCCGAATACCATTCCAGAGTTGCATACACGATGCTCATATGCTTTTCAATGATGCGCCGCAAGCCGTCTTCATCCTTATTTTTCAGCTTTTCCAGAATTTCCTTATGCTGGTGGAAGGAGGTTTCCAGTTGCTTTAGAGGAAGATGCGCTGCGCTATACATATAGAACATTGTCCCGATACTCCAGTTCGACTCATAGAGCCGCATAATCTGCGGGTTCCCGCAAAGAGACATATAGAGGGTATGGAATTTTGTTTCCAGATCCGCAGCGGTGGGATAGCCTGCCTCCAGCGCTGTTTCAAACTGCTGCACGATATTTTCCATCTCTCGAATAACGCTGGGGTGGTAATCAATATTGCGGATACAAAGCTTGACGCAGAAAAGCTCCATCATTTGACGGGCTTCGATGATATTTCTGATTTGTGCGTCGGACAGCTTTGCAACGGTCGTCCCCTTACGGGGGATTGCCTCCACCAGACCCAAGGCAATCAAGCGATTGATCGCGGCAAGCACGGGAGAACGGCTGATGCCGAGGGAATCGGAAATTTCCTGTGTGTTCAGTTTTGTGCCGGGGGCAAAGTCACCATTTTGAATACGCTTTTTTATTTCTTCAAATGCGTAATCCTGTAAGGATTCTGCGGATTTCATAACAACCTCTCCTGTTTTTCTCTCTATCTACATTTCATGTTATCCCATCTTGCAGGGCTTTCTTCTTTTTTGGCATTCATCGGATACGTGTCTTTTATTATACACAAAAGCAATGGTTTTGTATACAAAAAAACAGCTTTCCTGTCACAAAAAAGCGAAACTGTGAAAAATAGATAAATTTTTGGAAGCGAAGTGCTTCTTTTTTTGCACAAAAAGCAAGAAATGCGTTTTTGGGGAAATTTACAAAAATGAAGAAATTCCAAAAAATTACAAAAAATGAATTGACTTTTTGAAAACTGAATGTTAATGTCGATTTGTAAATTCAATAATAAAAAATTGAATACAAAAAATAAAGATAAAATAAAGAAAGGAGAATTTGTATGGACTTTACAGGAAAGAACATCATTGTTACGGGCGGTGCCAGCGGAATTGGCAAAGCAATCGTGACCGGCGTGGTAGAAGGCGGCGGACACGCAATTATCGTTGACTTGAATTTGGAGGCAGCCGAGAAGGTGAGAGAGGAGCTGGGGAAGGAGAAAACCTCCGCTTATAAGGTAAATTTGGCGGATAGCACGGAAATTCGCAAGGTTTTTGGGCAGATTTTGGCGGACTTCCCGCAGATACATGGGCTCATCAACAATGCGGGTATTGTCAGCACAGTTCCCTTTGAAGAGGTGAGTCAGGCGGAATGGGACAAGGTCATTGCTATCAACCTGACCGGTGTTTACACGGCAATCAGTACGATTTATCCTTCCATGAAGGCAAAGGGTTATGGTAGAATTGTGAATGTAGCATCCGTAGCGGCAAAAAGAGGCGGCGGTCTTTTGGGGACAAGCGCTTATGCGGCTTCTAAGGCGGGCGTAATCGGCTTGACCAAGGCGGTTGCGAGAGAGGGCGCACCCTTTGGGGTTGCCTGCAACGGGGTCTGCCCCAGCCTGACTATGACGCCGATGACTGCCAATATGGGAGAGGAAAAGACAAAGAAGATTTTGGCAACGATTCCCTTGGGCAGAGGCGCACAGCCGAGAGAAATTGCGAACATGGTTCTGTTTTATGCATCCGATTTGGCAAGCTTTGCCACAGGCGAAATCAGCGATGTTGACGGCGGCGTTACAATGGACGGCTGATATTTGAAGAATCGGGAGGAATTTTTATGAAGAAAAAAATTTTGGCAACGATTATGACCCTGACAGCCGTTACCGCAAGCTTTGCGCTAACGGGCTGTAACAACGGACTGGGCATCAACGATGACGGTACCTATACATGGAAGATGGCACTGAACTCCACCGAGGGGGACAACGCATACGATACGGGCGCGGCATTTGCGCAGAAAATCGAAGAATTGACGGACGGCAAAGTCAAGGTTGTGCTTTATGGCGGCGGCAGCCTGGGGACGACCTCCGAGGTTTTGGAAGGAATGCAATTCGGTGTGGCGAATGTGATGTGTGAATCCGTCGGCACGCTGGCAACCTTCAGCAAGATGGCGAATATTGATGCTGCGCCGTACCTGTTCCGCGACTATGACCATTTTATGCAGGTTTGGAACAGTGACCTTGGCACAGAGATCAAGGAAACAGTCGGAGAGGAGACCGGCTTCAAGCTTCTGGGTGCGACCTACAGAGGTCCTCGTATTGTAACGGCAACGAAGGAGATGTCTAAGCTTGAGGATTTCAAGGGCTTTAAGCTGAGAGCGCCGAATCTGGAGATGTATCTGGAGACATGGAAGTGGCTGAAGGCAGCGCCGACACCCATCGCCATGACGGAAACCTATACCGCATTGCAGCAAAAGACGGTAGACGGACAGGAAAACCCTTTGACGGACTCCATGAACTATGCGTTTGACGAGGTATGCAAATACTGGATTAAGACGAATCATGTATACAGCAGCAATGTTATCATCATGGACAGAGAATACTTTGACGCACTGCCCGAGGATATTCAGCAGGCCGTGACCGAGGCTGCGGAATATGCAAGCACGGTTGTCAGCGAGCAGCAGCTGGCGAAGGAGGAAGCGGCAGAGCAGGAGCTTTTGGACGAGGGCTGCCATATCATTGAGGTCGATACGGATGCGTTCATCGAATATTTCAGCGATTTCACGAACGAAAAGTTCCCGTATCTGGCAGATTGGGCGGAGAGAATCCGTGCAATGGGCGCTGAGGACTGAGACAGGGATAAATCAATTAAATCGAGGTGAAACAAAATGAAAGGATATAAAAAATTCCTGGATGGAATCGAAAAGCTGGAGAAGCTGTTTTTGGTGGTGACGGTTGCCATTATGATTATTGTCATTACCTATCAGGTTATTTTGAGATATGTTTTTTCCGCATCCAACGCATGGAGCGAGGAATTGGCGAGATACCTGTTTATTTACGATGTTATGTTTGCGGCGGCGATTGCGACAAGAAACAACACGCATTTGCAGGTAGACGCTTTTATCAACATTTTGAAGCCGAAAACAAAGGCGATTTATACACTGCTGGCAACGCTGGTGGGGGTTGTTTTTCTGGTATTCCTTTTCAGCTATTCCATCACTCTTTGCCAAGCGGCGGCAAACAATGTTTCCGCAGGGCTTAAGGTGCCGATGTCCATACCGTATGCGTGTATGCCGATTGGTGCGGTCTTGATGATTTTGACTTCGATCGAGGTTATTTTGAAGCAGATAGAGATTATTGGTCAACATAATAGAGGGGAGGCGTAACGCATGAGTGCCGGATTGATTGTTATTATTGCATTGTTTGTATTATCCATATTGGGTATTCCGATTTACCTTGCGTTGGGCATTGGTACGCTGGTTGCGCTGAATATGGCGGATATGCCGTTTATCGTGCTGCCGCAGAAGCTTTTTGCGGGGATGAATTCCAGCTCGCTTTTGGCAATTCCGTTTTTCATGCTGGCAGGCAACATTATGTCCCGCAGTATTACGGGGAAGCTGATTGAGGTATCGAATGCGCTCATCGGCTGGGTAAAGGGCTCTTTGGCGGTGGTAACGGTGCTTGCTTCTGCGCTCTTTGGGGCGATTTCCGGCTCCGGTGTTGCAACGGCATCCGCTGTCGGCGGCACAACGATTCCCGCGATGAAGGAGGAGGGCTACCCCGACCATTTTGCGGCTGCGATTGCCGGTATGGCTTCTATTTTGGGACCGATTATCCCACCCTCCATCACACTGATTGTATACGCAAGCATTACGGATTTGTCTGTATCCAAGCTGTTTGTCGGCTCCGTGATCCCGGGTATTCTGATGGCGGCAGGCTTAATTATCTATGCACTGTTTTACGGGAAAAAGAACGATTTGCCCGCATATGAAAGAAAGAGTCTCAAGGAAGTGCTTTTGGTGTTCAAGGACAGCATTTGGGCACTTTTGATGCCGGTCATTATTCTGGGTGGCATCTTTGGCGGTATTTTTACACCGACGGAGTCCGCAGCGGTTGCGGTGGTTTATGCGCTGCTTATCAGTTTGTTTGTTTATAAAGACATGAGCTTTAAGGATATTCCCTCTGTCTTTATTGAAGGGGCAATCGGCACGGCAACCATCCTGATGCTGGTCGGGATTTCCAAGTCCTCCGGCTATGTTATTACGACCTCCGGCTTGCCGCAGCAGGTTTTGGAGGTGCTCAGTTCCTTTACGAACAGCACGGTTGTCATTTTGCTGCTGCTGAACGTTCTGTTCCTGATTATCGGTATGTTGATGGAGGCGAATGCGGCAATTATCATGATGACACCCATACTGCTGCCCTTGATGAATGCCTTTGGTATCGACCCTTTGCAGTTTGGTATTGTAATGAGCTTTAACCTTTGTATTGGGCTGGTTACACCGCCTGTCGGTATCTGCCTCTTGATGACGAATCAGATTGCGGGGGCAAGCTTTGTGAAGACGCTGAAATCGGTTATGCCGATGATTCTCATTGGTATCGTTGTTTTGATGATGGTTACATATATCCCGGCGGTAACCACATTTTTGCCGAGTCTTCTGAAATAATCGAGGGATTTGACGGAAAAGACGCGACGCAGAAAGGAGAAAAAAGCCACATATTGCGCAAATTGCATGGTATGTGGCTTTTTTTCATAAATGGTGCGGATGAGCAAAAAACGAGGAAAGAGGCGGCTGTTTTTATGAAAAATTTTGAATACAAAAATAAAATTATGAATATTTCATAAAAATGAAGGTCACTTTCTATATAAAGCGACAAAACGGCAAAATTTGCTGAAATTCGATTGACATTGAAAAATTCCAATGATAAAATTTGAATACAAAATAAAAATAATAAATACAAAAAATGCAAAAAGGACGTAAAGTGAGGCGATACGAATGATAGAATCTATCGAACGGGCAACAGGCAGCATCAGGCGGGTGGTTGCGTTCCGTTTGAAGCCGGGCATGGATGTGCTGAAGGGCATTGAAGCGGTTTGTCGGGAGGAGAATATTACAAACGGCGCCATTCTCAGCGGCATCGGCAGCCTGGATGGTGCGGCATTTTGCAACCCGGTTCCGTTGAAGGGGGCGAAAGCAGGCTATGGCTATGGTGAACCGACGATACTCTACGGACCCATCGAGTTGACGGCGGCGGCAGGCATGATTTGTCATGATACGGATGGGAACATTTTGCTTCATGTACACATGAGCATGAGCGATCAGCATGGCACCGGACACGGCGGACACCTCATTGAGGGCACGAAGGTGCTTTTGACGACGGATATGGTGATTGCGGAGTTGGACGGTCTGGTGATGGGAAGAAGATTTGACGAAGAGTTGGGAGTGCCTCTTTTTGCTCCCAAGCAACAATAAAAAAAGGGAAAAACAAGCGAAAAAACAAACAGAAAGGTGTGAATGGCAGTGGCTTCTAAGAAAGAGAAATACA
>CAVHYX010000010.1:0-37014 GCA_963640305.1 Sodaliphilus sp.
GGGAGAGTAGATGGTTGCCGGAATTCAATTTTTTTCGTGTCGAATCTGTTATGGTGGATATGGCGCAGTTGGTTAGCGCGCCAGATTGTGGCTCTGGAGGCCGTGGGTTCGAATCCCACTATCCACCCTTTTATGGGTCATTAGCTCAGTCGGTAGAGCACTGGACTTTTAATCCAGGTGTCCCGGGTTCAAGTCCCGGATGACTCACTTTTTTGTTTATGCAGCCGTGGCGGAATTGGCATACGCGCTAGACTAAGGATCTAGTCCGGGTTTCTGGGTAGGGGTTCAAGTCCCCTCGGCTGCATCGTGCGCGAGTGGCTCAGTGGTAGAGCATCGCCTTGCCAAGGCGAGGGTCGCGAGTTCGAATCTCGTCTCGCGCTTTTCTTCGATTTTATTTGCATTATCGTATTATTGGGCTATCGCCAAGCGGTAAGGCACAGGACTTTGACTCCTGCATTCGCTGGTTCGAATCCAGCTAGCCCAGGTGACAAATTAATAATGGGGTATCGCCAAGCGGTAAGGCAACGGATTCTGATTCCGTCATTCGCAGGTTCGAATCCTGCTACCCTAGTTTGAGAGAGTCTTAGGACTCTCTTTTTCTTTGCGGAAGCGATAAAAATATCTTTCAAAATTGCATATACAATGGTATACTATCTATGTCTATACGTTTGTAAAAAACAGCCAATGGTTTTTGGAATAGGAGGCCGGTCGTTATGGCAGCAAAATTAGAAAACGAATATGGCGTTATCAGCATTGACCGCGAAGTGATTGCGCGGATTGCAGGGTATGCGGCGATTGAATGCTACGGGATTGTCGGTATGGCGGCGAAAAATGTAAAGGACGGGCTGGTGCAGCTTTTGAAGCTGGAAAGCTTGACAAAAGGCATTAAAATGCGTATTGAGGCGAATAAGGTCAGCATTGATCTGCACATTATTGTAGAGTACGGGACAAATATTTCCGCCATTGCAGATAATATCATCCGCACTGTGAAATATTCTGTAGAGGAATATACGGGCGTTGAGGTGGAAGAGGTCAATATTTTCGTTGACGGTGTAAGGGTCGACGGCTGAGCAAGAGGAGGAAACACTGGTGAGCAGTACAACGACATTGAATGGTATTCGTTTGTGCAGAATGGTCATTGCCGGCGCAAACGAGTTAGCATCAAATAAACAGCAGGTGGATGCGATGAATGTATTTCCTGTGCCGGATGGGGATACGGGCACGAATATGTCCCTTACGGTAGTGGCAGCGGCGAGGGAGACTGAGAAAAAGTGCTCCTTACAGATCGCGGAGGTTGCAAAGGCGGCATCCGGCGGCGCTTTGCGCGGTGCAAGAGGGAACTCCGGCGTTATCACCTCTCAGCTGTTCCGTGGCTTTGCAAAGGGTCTGGAGGGCATGGAGGAAGCAGGCGTGAAGGAGCTGGCTACGGCGGCAGAGCAGGCAGTCAAGACCGCATACAAGGCGGTGATGAAGCCGAAGGAGGGCACGATTCTGACCGTTGCAAGAGGCTGCGCGGAGGCGGCGGCAAGACTGGCGGAGGAAACAGATGAAATTGAAGTGCTCCTAAAGGGGATAATCGAGGACGGGCATAAGGTTTTGGCTCAGACACCGGAAATGCTGCCCGTATTGAAGCAGGCGGGCGTTGTGGATGCAGGCGGCAGAGGACTGCTGTATATCTTAGAGGGTGCGCTGAAGCAGCTGAGCGGCGATTTGCTTGTAGCCTTGCAGGACGGACAGAGCGCGGCGGTTGCACCCGAGACGAATTTTGCATCTCTGGCATCCGTGGAAAACGAAAGCATCACCTTTGGCTACTGTACGGAATTTTTCATCAATGTAAATCATCCCGATGAAGCTGTAACTACAGGCTTGAAGGCTTATTTGGGTACGATTGGGGATTCCATTGTCTGCGTTGCGGATGAGGAGATTATCAAAATCCATGTACACACAGATCATCCCGGTCTGGCAATCGAAAAGGCGCTGACGATCGGCAGCCTGAGCGGCTTGAAGATTGACAACATGAGGGAGCAGCACACAAATAAAATCAATTTTGGCACAGAAGCACCCAAGGCAGCCGCACCGCGGGCGGAGACACCCAAGGCGGAACAGCCGAAGAAGGATGTCGGCTTTGTTTCTATCTCCGCAGGGGAGGGGCTGACCAAAATTTTCGAGAATCTCGGTGTGGACGAGGTGATTGAGGGCGGACAGACCATGAACCCCAGCACAGAGGATATTCTCAATGCGGTGGATCAAATCAATGCGGAGCATATCTTTATTCTGCCGAACAATAAAAATATCATTCTGGCGGCGGAGCAGGCAGCAAAGCTGAGTGAGGAGAAAAAGCTGCACGTTATCCCTACCTGCTCTGTTCCGGAAGGGATCAGCGCGATGTTCTGCTATGCACATGACGCAGACCCCGACGAAATGGAGGCTGCTATGAAGGATGCCATTCAGCAGGTGGATACCGCAACCGTAACCTATGCGGTCAGAGATACCTCCATCGGCGATAAGGAGATTAAGGAAGGCAACATTCTGGGGATGCTGAATGATGAGATTGCGGTGGTCGCAGAGGATGTGATGGAGGGTACGAAGGAGCTGCTGCGTACCGCCATCACAGATGCCAGCGAGGTTGTCGGCATTTATTACGGCGCGGATGTGACAGAGGAAAGCGCAAAGGAGCTATCTGCTTTTGTCGAGGAGGAATTTCCCGACTGCGAGGTAGAGGTGCAGAATGGCGGTCAGCCCTTGTATTACTACATTATTTCCGTAGAATAAAAAATAATATAAACGGGGAGAAATCTTTGCGGATTCTCCCTGTTTCTTTATAGAAAGAAGAGGGATAAAACGAGAAGGGAGGTGTGTTCCATGCAGGGTCAGGATTTGGTTTCTGAACTTAAGGGCGTTGGTGAGCAGAGAGAAAAAAAGCTGCATAAGCTGGGCATTGTGACAGTAGCGGATTTACTGACGCATTACCCCAGAGAATACAAGGATAGAAGCGAGCTTCTGAAAATTGCAGACCTGCCGATGAATATGCCGGTCACCTTTTTGGCACAGATTAAGGAGGAAGGACAGAACAGCCGCCGCGGCAGAGTCGTGTATACCAGAATGAAGGTTTATGATGAGACGGGTGCGGTCGGGGTGCTGTGGTATAATCAGCCCTACATGAAAAGCAGCCTGAAAATCGGGGAATGGTATCTTTTTTCGGGCAAGCTACAAAAAAAATACGGCAGAGCCGAGGTGGTTTCTCCCGAATGTGAGCGAATCGGGGAAGGCTTTGCAGGCGGACGCATCATTCCCGTTTATCCTTCCGTAGAGGGGCTTTCGCAGAAAATGCTCCGCACTCTGATGGAGGCTGCCCTAAGGGAAATGAGCGGTGGTCTGAAAGAGGAATTACCCCTCTGGCTCAGAAAGGAATATTATCTGGCGGAGCGCAATTTTGCGATAGAAAACATTCATTTTCCGAAAACGGAGCAGGGCTTTTATGATGCTAGACGGCGGCTGGTTTTTGAAGAGCTGTTCCTGTTGCAGATGGCATTGTATCGGCTGAAAAGCACACTGGAGGAACGGGAAGGGATTCGGCTGAAAAAGAAAAAAGCGCTGAAGGATGGCGAGGCACTTCTGCCCTTTGCGTTGACCGGCGCACAGAAGCGTGTCCTTGCGGAAATCGAACGGGACATGACGGCGGGCAAAATTATGAACCGCTTGGTACAGGGAGATGTCGGCAGCGGTAAAACGGCTGTAGCAATGCTTGCGGCGTATTGGACAATTCACAATGGCTATCAGGCGGCGATGATGGCACCGACGGAGGTTTTGGCGAGTCAGCACGCGGCGTCCTTTCGGGAGATTTTTGAGCCGGCGGGCATTACGGTGGTGCTACTTTCGGGCAGTCTGACTGCGAAGGAAAAACGGGAGCGCCTGGCACAGATCACCGACGGTACGGCACAGATGGTGATTGGTACGCACGCGGTGATTCAAAAGGGCGTGGCGTTTCGGAGGCTGGGCTTGGCGATTACGGATGAACAGCACCGTTTCGGTGTCCGCCAGAGGAGCAGCCTTGCGGAAAAAGGGGAAAACGTGCATACGCTCGTGATGACGGCAACGCCGATTCCGCGCACGCTGGCGCTGATTCTGTACGGCGATTTGGATATTTCCATTATTGATGAGCTGCCGCCCGGCAGACAGAAAATCGACACGCTTGCGGTGGACAGCAGATACCATCCGCGGATTTATGCCTTTATCGAAAAGCATATTGCGGCAGGCAGACAGGCATATGTCATTTGCCCGATGATTGAGGAAAATGAGAAATTAGAGGTGCAGTCTGTTCTGGAATATACCGGAGAGCTGACGGAGGCGTTGCCGCATTGTCGTGTTGCCTGTGTGCATGGAAAAATGAAAGCGAAGGAAAAGCAGGAGGTCATGGATCGCTTTGCGGTGGGGGAGATTGACGTTCTGGTTTCCACAACGGTCATCGAGGTCGGTATCAATGTACCGAATGCAACGATTATTCTGATTGAAAATGCGGAGCGCTTCGGTTTGGCACAACTGCATCAGCTTAGAGGGCGTGTGGGACGTGGGAGCGAGAAATCCTATTGTATTTTGGTGAGTGATACGAAAACGAGGATTGCAAGGGAACGGATGAAGACCATGACGGAAACGGAGGATGGCTTTGTCATTTCGGAGAGGGACTTAAAGCTGCGCGGACCGGGAGAATTTTTCGGTATCCGTCAGCATGGGCTACCGGAGCTTAGGATTGCGGATTTGTATCGGGATTTTGTAATTTTGCAGGAGGTACAGGAGGCGGCGACGGAGCTTTTGCGTAAGGATGCTATGCTGGAACGGGAGGAGCATCGCCCCCTGCGGGAGAGGCTGGAGGGGTATTTGGAAGGAAAACGGGCAGGAATGTGAGTTTTTCATTGTTTTTTGGTTGTCAAGCGAAAAAAATTTTGTTATACTCTAAACCAGAATAGATAGGAATTGGATTTTTCGGGTGGTGCAGACGAGATGCGTGTCATCGCAGGAGCGGCAAAGGGTCATACTCTGCAAACGGTTGTGGGCTTGGAAACCAGACCGACAACGGACAGAATTAAGGAGACTCTGTTTAACATCATAGCGTTCGACTTGCCCGAAGCAAGCTTTCTGGATCTTTTTTCCGGCAGCGGTGCGATTGGGATTGAGGCGCTTTCCAGAGGAGCGGCGGAGGCTGTTTTTGTGGAGCAGGCGACAGCGTGCCAAGAGGTGATTTTGGCAAACCTGATCCATACGAAGCAGCAGGAGCGCGCAAGGCTTTTGCGGGAGGAGGTTTTTTCTGCCTTGGACAAGCTCGCGGCAGAGGAGAAGCAGTTTGATATTATTTTTATGGATCCCCCGTATGCGTCCGGTCTTTATACACCGGTGCTGCAAAGAATTCTGGAGGGCGGCTTGCTGAAGAAGGAAGGGTATCTCGTTGCGGAGTGCTCATCCAAGCTTGCCCTTACGCCTCCCGCGGGTATGCAGGTGCTACGGAAAAAGGTGTACAAGACAACCGTTTTGGTGTTTTTGTGCATGGAGGAAGGAACGGTATGAGAAAAGCAATTTATGCAGGTAGCTTTGACCCGGTCACGCTGGGTCATATGGATATTATTAAAAGAGCTGCAAAATTATTTGACTGCCTTGTGGTAGCGGTGTTGGAAAATCCGAATAAAAAATCTCTTTTCACGGCAGAGGAGAGAAAACGTCATTTGGAATTGGCGACAAAGCAGCTTGAAAATGTGGAGGTTGCCTCGTTTCAAGGGCTTTTAGCGGATTTTGCAAGAGAAATCGGTGCAGAGGTTGCAGTCCGAGGGCTGCGGAATACTCTGGATTTTTCTGCGGAATATCCGATGTTTCTCATCAATCGTAGGCTGTATGCGGACATTGAAACGGTTTATTTGGCGGCGGATGAGGAGCATTTGGCATTAAGCTCCACAAATGTGAAGGAGGTTGCTGTTTTTGGCGGGGACATCAGCTTTATGGTGCCTGCCGAAATTGAGCCTTTTATTATAGACAAATATCGGAAGTGAGGGAGATTACATGGATTCTGTATTGCAGTTGTTGGATGAGTTAGAGGAAATCATGGACAGCAGCAAGGCTGTGCCGTTCAGTAGCAAGGTTACTGTGAATAAAGAGGAAATTTATGATATTATCAGCGAGATTCGCATGAAGTTGCCCAATGAATTGAAGCAGTCCAAATGGGTCATCGAGGAAAGAAATAAGATTTTGATTGATGCACAAAGAGAAGCGGACGAAATTGTAAAGAATGCGGAGGAACGCATGGTACGCATGGTAGATGAAAACGAGGTTACCAAGAAGGCGTATGAGCAGGCGGCGGCGATCATTGACTCGGCAAAGAAAACCTCCAAGGAAATGCGTTTGGGCGCGATGGAGTATGCGGAGAGTATTCTGGAGGATGCGGAAAGCAGACTGAAGGAACTGAAAACGGTTGTTTACAGCGAAAGCATCAAAACAGACGAGTATTTTACACAGACCTTGGATGTGCTGGCAGAGAATATCCAAGAGCTGCGTGTTGGGAAATGATTATCCTCTGCGAGAGAGGATGTAGCAAAGAGCCGAGAGGAAGAAAAGACTCGGAAAAAGCCATAAAAAGGACAGCGTAAGGGAAGTCTCTGTGAATGAGAAAAACACGGGGACTTCTTTTTGTGCGTATGGCAATGCAAACGGGTAGAGTGCGACGAAGCAAAGGCTGCTGCAAAGGGCGTGCAGAAGCTTTCCCTTCAGGTAGTCCTTTTTTGATACGGGGACAGCGGCAAGCACGCCGAAGCTTTGCCCGATGATGGAAAGCCCGCCGAAGGAGGACAGAAAGGCAATCAAGCTCAGCCGCAGACGCAGCGCATCGGGGGATTGGCTCAAAAGATATGCGCCGGTTGTCATTTCCAACATACCGCTGCAAATTCCCTTTAGACCCGCCTCGGAAAGCGGCAGAAAAAACAACAGCTGAGAGAGCAGAGAAAAAAGCCCTGTCTGCTGTAGGGCGGCAGAGAATACGCCGAACAGAATCAGATAACCGCCGATGATTAAAACGGTTTGGACGGCATCGGTAACAGAGGCAGACAGCGCCTCTGAGAGAGAGGTGCGGGAGTGAGCCAAGGCGGAACGAAAGACAGGAGTGCGACCCTGCGGACGCAGCAGGATGCCTGTCAGGATGGAGCCGAGAAGGACAGAAAGCCATAAGAGATAGCCGAAAGCGGGCATACCGAAAAAACCGACACCGATTGTGCCAATCAAAAACAGCGGGCCGGGGCAGTTGGAGAAGGCAAGGATATGCTGTGCTTCCTCAGCGGAAATTTCGTTTTGTGCATAGAGCATGGCAGTCAGCTTTGCACCCATGGGATAGCCGGAAAGCAATCCACCAAAGAGAGGAAAGGCGGTGATGCCCGGCAGATGGAACAGGGGTCGCATGAATGGGCATAAAAGTGCCCCCATTCGTTGTGCCGCACCGATGCGCAGCAGAATGCCGCAGGCGGCGATAAAGGGGAAAAGAGAGGGGAATACCTTTGTCAGCCAAAGAGATACGCTGCTTTGCGCGGCGGCGAGCATCTCTGCGGGAAAGCACAAAAGAGCAAAAATCAGAAAGCAGGCACAAGCTCCCGACAAGAGAGAAGCTTTTTTCATGCAATCACTCCATCAAAAAACCGAGGAATTGGAAAAATCATTTCTTCGGCCTTCTTTATTTGGTTCTATTTTATGCCGGTACCCGTCAGAGAATGACAAGGGTTTTTTTGAAATCCTGATTGGGGGCGCGATAGAGGGGATTGGGCGCTGCCAGAGCGTGCAAATCGGTGGCGGTTTTTTCCAGAGCAAGGAGAGCGAGTCCGTCCTCATCCAGAATTTCCGGCGCTTTTTTCAGATTGGTTAATACGGGGCATTTTGCTTGCTCCGTCAAATCCGCAAGCATATCGGCACGCTCCTTTTTGAAGCCCAGTACGCGCACATAGGGCATTTTGGGGAGCCTCAGGAAATAGGAAACCTCCGATTCCTTGATCTGCAGAAGGATATGGAGCAGGATCCGCTGGATTTTTGTGCGGGTATAGCGCTTTGTTTTGATGAAGGACATCATTTTTTCAAAGGAATAGCAGCCCTCTATGGAGCGAAGGATGCGATTTTCCAGACCCTCCGTCACCTCTGCGATTTCCTTTAATTCTTCCGGAGAGGTGGTACGAAGCTTATAATGCAGGGCGGGCATGAATGCTTCCCAAAAGACGGGAGCAGTGCCGAGGGAAAGTGCTTTATTGTACAGATCCTGCGTATTTTCGGGCAGCTCTGCTATTGCCGCGGCGCTGTTATTTTCTGCCAGAGCCTTACGAATGGCACCTGCGGAGGCGTAGCCGTTTGTCAGTGAGAGACTGTGGTAATCGCCTCTTCTGCGTATGGTGACAGACGCGATGGGAGAGGAATAATACGCTAAAGCCTTGAGATATTCCAGTGCCAAAATATCATTGGGCATGGAGAGGATGTCGCTATTGACTTGCGTCAGCGTTTCCAGCACCTTCGCGCGAGCAGAGGGATAGGAAAGCCCCGTGCTGAGCAGCTCCTTCAGAAGTTTTTGAAATTCCTCCGTTTCATTTGCCAAAAGCCTCGCTGCCGCTTGCAGCTGCGATAAATTGCCGCTTTCAGAGCCAAAGGCAAGCGTATCCACAATGCCACTTTCTGTGAGCAGGCGAACTGCGCCCTGGGCGAAGGCCTCGGCATGGGAGGTGGCAAAAATCACAGGCAGCTCCAATACCAGATCTGCACCGTTTTTCAGGGCGGCAGCGGTTCTTGTCCATTTATCAAAGACGGCAGGCTCACCGCGCTGTACAAAGCTGCCGCTCATGATAACAACCACGCGGTCGGCATTTGCCTTTTGCTTTGCTCTTTCCAGCATATAGGCGTGCCCACGATGGAAGGGATTGTATTCGGCAATGATACCAAGTGTTTTCATGTTATGTGCTCCTTTCTGTGCTTTCAGATCACAATATCCCTGACAGAGCGCGGGGACTTTGTCCCCGCAAGCCCTACGGGGGGATCATCCCCTTGGAACTCTGTTTGCAGAAACAAATTCTTGATTCTGCACTTTTTCATTTCAGAGAAAGCTGTATATCTTCCGCCCTGCAAAAGCAATTTATTGCTTTTGTAAATTGGGGTGCAGGGGAATGATTCCCCTGCTGGAGTGCGGGGCAGAACCCCACAAAGGCATTTACGGCTATTGTATCATATTTTTGTAAATTTTTGAAAAAATCGTATGGAAATTTTCGCAATTTAGGTCTATACTGATAGTATCTGCGATACATAAAGGGTGCGCTGTGATTCGACTATGCGGGAATCGTCTGCAAAGTCGCTTTAAGCAGTATGTGTCTCCTCATGTTTTGGAGGTAAAATGCGGGCAGAGGAAGAGGGTATTTGCCGCTTTTTTTGTTTCGCAGAGCGTATGAGAGACGATAGGATGAGAATTCCTTGACAATAGAGTTAAGAGGATGATAACGTGGAACGGTTTGAGAAAAATCCGGATTTTTTGCAGGAGCTGTTTTTGGAGGAGACATGGAAGAATATTGACAGGATTGACGGATTTATTGAATCCAAATCCAATTTAGAGGAGTTTTCCGTGACGGAGGAGGAGGTCAACAGCCTCTACCGCACGATGCACAGCATCAAGGGCTCGGCGGCGATGATGGGTTATCCCGCTATTTCCGAAACGGCACATGCGGCGGAGGATTTGTTTTCCTATCTGCGTGAGGAGTCTGCACCGGCACAAAAGGATTTGCAGACGATTTTACAGCTTCTGCGTATGGTTTCCGGCTTTTTGAAGCGGGAGCTGCGGCGGCTGGAGACAGAGGATGAGGTGACCGATTTCGGTTGGGCAGTGGTGCGCCGTATCAAGAATTTTCTCGCACACGTGGATAGCGGGAATGAGCCTGAGGGTCCAAGCTATCAGATTGCTTACACAAGAAAGGGGAAGCAACGGATTCCCTATACGGATTTCGAGGCGCTGACTCCGCAGCTGGAGCGTTTGGCGAGAGTGATGGGCAGGGATCCGGAGAAGGAATTTGTTGTAAAAATATCCGGTGCGAATACAGAGGTGCCGCGGGATATTTATGATAAAATTTCCATGGCGGTTTTGCAGATGATGAAAAACAGCGTGGATCACGGATTGGAAACAGAGGCGGATCGAGAGAAAATGGGAAAAAATCCCGTGGGGGAGATTTCTGTGGAAATCAGCAAGGCGGCACAGAAGGTTTTTGTTGCCTTTCATGATGACGGACGGGGGCTGAACCGAGAACAGATTTTGCAGAAGGCGAAGGAAAAGGGACTTTTGAAAAAGCCGGAGGAGGAATACGAGAACAGTGAGATTTACGCCTTTTTGCTACGCCCCGGCTTTACCACAAGGACGAGTGCGACGATGTTTTCGGGCAGAGGTGTCGGCTTGGATGTGGTACATGCGGCGGTAGCCTCCTTGGGCGGCAGTATCCGTATCGAAAGCGTGGAATATATGGGGACAACCTTTTTTATGGAATTTCCTGTGGTGGATGAGGTTCGAAAGGGTGATGTACAATGAAAAGCATCAAACCGGGCAGAGGTTCCTCCATGATGGGAGGAATCGGCGCTGTCGGCGTAGCGGTGTTCGGGATATTCTGGACATTGATGGCGGTAAGAATCGGGGCGCCCGGCTTTTTTGCACTGTTTGGCGTGTTCTTTATTGTAATGGCGGGTGTATCTGCATATTACAATTTTCATAATGCAACGGGTGAAAATCGCTATTCGGAATTTGATATTACGGAGGACGGGGAAGAGCCTGACCCTCTGCAGGAGCGCCTTGACGGCAGGGCAGAGAAGGAAAACAAACAGACCGTAGAAGCGGCAGGCGGATATTGTCCGTATTGCGGTGCGGTTGCAGAAAAGGATTACCTGTTTTGCAGGAAATGTGGCAGGAAAATTGCAGGGTGGGCGGAAGGAATTGCAAAAAAAGTTGATTTTTTTGGTGGATACCCTTGTAGACGGAGGGCGTTTTGTTTATAATGAAATAGTTGGGTGTGTCCATTTTTTGGAAATGGATTACCGGTGTAGAGTAGAAAAAGTATTTTAATGAAAAGTGGGAGGTAATACCTGTGGACTTTTTAAGCACAATGAAAGCAAAAGCAAAGGCGGATAAGAAGGTTATTGTTTTGCCGGAGTCCTATGAAAAGAGGAACCTTGAGGCAGCGGCAGAGTGCCTGAAGGAAGAGCTGGCCGACATCGTTTTGATTGGCAAGAAGGAAAAAATCATGGAGGCAGCAGGCTCCTTTGATGTTTCCAAGGCGATTTTTGTAGACCCTGAAAGTTACGATAGAATGGATGAGATGGTTGCAGGGCTTGCGGAGGCGAGAAAGAGCAAGGGCATGACGCTGGAAGAAGCAAGAAAAATCCTGATGGATGATTCCCTGTTTGTTGCGGTTATGCTGGTGAAGATGGGTGTTGCGGACGGTATGGTTTCCGGTGCAATCCATTCCACGGCAGATACACTTAGACCTGCGTTGCAGATTCTGAAAACTGCACCCGGCACAGAGCTGGTATCCTCTTTCTTTATTATGGTGACAAAGACACCGCAGTACGGTGACGACGGTATTCTGCTGTTTGCCGACTGTGCGCTGAATCAGAATCCCAATCCCGCAGAGCTGGCTTGCATCGCGGGCGATTCTGCGAAATCCTACAATGCTTTCATCGGCAAGGAGGCAAGAGTGGCTATGCTGAGTCATTCCACGATGGGCTCCGCAAAGCACGCTGATGTTACAAAGGTTGTGGATGCGGTAAGGATTGCGAAGGGAAAATACCCCGATTTGAAGCTGGACGGCGAAATTCAGCTGGATGCTGCTATTGTGAAGGAGGTTGGCGAGTTGAAGGCACCGAACAGCACAGTAGCGGGTAAGGCAAATGTTCTGGTATTCCCCGACATCGACGCAGGCAATATCGGCTACAAGCTGGTACAGAGATTCGGTAATGCGGAGGCGTTCGGACCTATTTTGCAGGGGATTGCAAAGCCCGTAAACGACCTGTCCAGAGGCTGCTCCGCAAACGACATCGTTGCGGTTGTCGCACTGACAAGCGTACAGGCGCAGGTAATGGCTAACAAATAAAAACAAAACCGTGGGACACTGTCCCACACCCTGCTAGGGGAATGATTCCCCTCGTGGGGGAGTTGGGGGCAAAGCCCTCAAGGTCTTAAGAATAAAGGTGAAGATTAAAGGAGAGAAAAAATGAAAATTCTTGTACTGAACTGCGGCAGCTCTTCTCTGAAGTATCAGCTGATCGACATGGAAACAGAAAACGTACTGGCAAAGGGTCTGTGTGAAAGAATCGGCATCGAGGGTTCCAGGCTGAAGCATCAGCCCGCAGACAAGGAAGCTGTTATCTTCGATGATTATCAGGAAAACCACAGTGTATCCGTTAAAATGGTGCTGGATGCACTGACAAACCCCGAATACGGCGTAGTATCCTCCATGAAGGAAATCAACGCAGTTGGCCATCGTGTGGTACACGGCGGCGAATATTTCGCAAACTCTGTTATCATCACTCCGGAGGTTATCGAAGCAATCGAAAAATGCAGCGACTTGGCGCCTCTGCATAACCCTGCAAACCTGATCGGTATCCACGCTTGCGAGGAAATCATGCCCGGCGTACCTCAGGTAGCGGTATTTGATACAGCCTTCCACCAGACAATGCCCGAAAGAGCATATATGTACGCTCTGCCTTATGAATACTATGAAAAATATAAAGTAAGAAGATATGGCTTCCACGGTACATCCCATAGATTCGTATCCGAAGAGGCTGCGAAAATGATGGACAGACCCTATGATCAGACCAAGACCATTACCTGCCATCTGGGTAACGGCGGTTCCGTTTGTGCGGTAAGAAACGGTAAATCCATTGATACCACTATGGGTTTCACCCCTCTGGAGGGTCTGGTAATGGGTACAAGAGCAGGTGACGTTGATGTTGCGGCTGTCACCTATATCATGAAGAAGGAGCACCTGTCCGTAGATGAAATGGACGAGATTTTGAACAAGAAATCCGGCGTTTTGGGTATCTCCGGTGTATCCTCCGACTTCCGCGATATTGAGGATGCGGCAGAGCACGGCAATGACAGAGCAGAAACTGCACTGGACGTGTTCGCATATAAGGTAGCGAAGAGAATCGGCGCGTATGCAGCAGCGATGAACGGCGTAGATGCCATCGTATTTACCGCAGGTCTGGGTGAAAACTCTGCGACAACGAGAAGAGCGATTTGCGACTACCTTGGCTTCTTGGGTGTGCATATTGACTCCTACAATAATTCCCTGAGAGGGAAGGCGCAGGAAATTTCCGCTCCCGACTCCAGAGTCAGAGTATTTGTTATCCCGACGAATGAGGAGTTAGTTATCGCAAGGGACACAAAGGAATTGCTTGACAAATAATATCCGCTTTAGTATAATACTCTGGTATGACTGTTTAGGGGTGGTTTTATGATACTCAATATGGGTTATTTGTTCAATAGACAAGGGGAGACCCTTCCTGTGGAGCTTACTGAACAGATTGAGGATGCAGGGAATTATCCCGATGTCGTGGAATTTGCGGAGCCTGTAAGAATTGAGGGAACTCTTAAGAATGAGGACGATGTTTTCGTTTTAGATGCAAAGGGACAGACGGCGGTGCTGATAGCGTGCAGTTGTTGCCTTACGCCGGTCAGGAAGGAGCTTTGCTTTGACATTAAGGAACGTTTTGCTCATACAGGCAGAGACGATGACGAGACAGAGACTTTTACGGGAGATCAGATTGATCTTGCGGATGTTGTGAGAAGAGGTATTATCGGAGAACTGCCGATGAAGCTTGTTTGCAGAGAGGATTGCAAGGGACTTTGCCCTATCTGTGGCAAGAATCTGAATGAGGGAGATTGCGGCTGCGACCGCACGGTCAGAGATCCCCGGTTTGAAGGTTTGATGGCTCTTTTCAGTAATGACGAGGAGGTGTAGAAATGGCTGTACCCAAAGGTAGAGTGTCTAAATCCAAAAGAGACAAGAGAAAGGCACAGAGCTGGAAGATTGCAACCCCCAGCTTGGTAAAATGCAGCAAATGCGGCGAACTGATGCTGCCTCATCAGGTTTGTAAGGCTTGCGGCACTTATAACAAAAAAACAATTATCAAAGTTGACTGATTTCGATTTTGATTGAGGGCGACCTTTAGGTATTTCCGGATAAGAAGACATGGATTTCTTGTCCGGCAATTCCTTTTGCGGTCGCCCTTTTGTTGTACCGAAAAAAGATTGTTTTTTTCGGCTTCCATAGGTATACTGAAAGAGCGTGCAAGGCAAGAATCTCATAGAAAGGCGGGACGAACGATGAAACAAAGAATGACAGTAGCGCTGGATGCGATGGGCGGCGATTATGCGCCTTTGGAAACGGTTAAGGGGGCGGTGGATGCAGTCAAGGAACTGGATGTGGCAATCAAGCTGGTCGGCCCTGAGGATACGCTTCGCGCGGAGCTGGCAAAATATCAATATGATCAGGAACGGATTGAAATTGTACACGCCTCTGAGGTAATTGGAACGGATGAGGTGCCGACGATGGCGGTTCGCCGTAAAAAGGATTCCTCTCTCGTGGTTGCGCTGAATCTGGTGAAAAACGGCGAGGCGGATGCGGTTGTTTCCGCAGGCAGCACAGGCGCTTTGCTGACAGGGGCGCTTTTGATTGTCGGGCGTTTGCCCGGCGTGGAACGTCCTGCCTTGGGTACCTGTCTGCCGACAAAAACGGGCTTTACCTTCCTCTTGGACAGCGGCGCAAATGTGGATTGCAAGCCGAAATATCTGGAGCAGTTCGCAAAGATGGGCTCTGTTTATGCGGAAAATGTTTTTGGCATCAAAAATCCAAAGGTGGCGTTGGTGAATATCGGCGCGGAAAAGGAAAAAGGCAACGCCTTGACCAAGGAGACCTATGAGCTTTTGGAGCAGACGGATACGATTCATTTTACGGGGAATATTGAACCGAGAAACATTCCCTACGGCGAGGCGGATGTCATTGTATGCGATGGATTTGTGGGAAATACGATTTTGAAGCTTTCCGAAGGTCTGGCAAAAACGATTTTTGAAATTCTGAAGGGTGAAATCATGCAGGGCTTCTATAAGGTCGGTGCATTGATTCTGAAAACGCCCTTCAAAAATATGAAAAAATTTATGGATTCCGATGAAATCGGAGGTGCACCCTTTATTGGCTTGAAGTCTCTGGTTGTAAAGGCGCATGGCAGCTCCAATGCAAAGGCATTCAAGAATGCGGTGCGGCAATGTGTGCTGTTTTCCGAGGCGGATATTATCGGAAAAATTAAGGATAAAATTTGAAAAAGATTGCTTTCGCGGCTATGCGTCGGATTTTTAATTTTTTGTGAACTTTCAAAGAAATTTGCTGACAAAGACGGGGAAATAGAGTATAGTAGGTAAGGATAAAAGAGAAGATATGGGAGGTAAAAAACATGGATGAGGCTTTAGTATTGAATGTGATTGCAGAGCAGCTGGATTTACCGGTTACGTCTATTACGGCAGAGACAACATTTGCCGATTTGCATGCAGATTCTCTGGAATTATTCCAGATTATTGTTGCATTGGAGGAAAAATTTGAAATCGAATTTGACAATGATAGAGCGGAAAGCATTAAGCGGGTGGGCGATGTACTGGATTACATTGCTGAGTTGGTTGCGGCAAAGGAAGCGTAAGTATGAATCATTTGCAGCTGGAAGAATTTGAACGAAAAATCGGATATACCTTTTCAGATAAAAATACGCTGATTTTAGCTTTTACGCATAGCTCCTATGCCAATGAGACGAAAAAGGGCAGCCATGAGAATAATGAGCGGTTGGAATTTTTAGGGGATGCCGTGCTGGATATGGTTGTGAGCGAATATATGTATCGCAAATTCCCGAAAATGCCGGAGGGCGAATTGACGAAGCTGCGCGCGGCTGTGGTTTGTGAGGGCTCCCTTGCGGAGCTTTCGCGTAAGCTGGGCGTGGGTCGTTGCCTACTTTTGGGCAAGGGAGAGGAAAGCACCGGCGGCAGAAGCCGAGATTCTATTCTGGCGGATGCGTTTGAGGCTATCATTGGCGCCATCTGCATAGACGGCGGGATAGCGGCTGTCACGAAATATATCATGGGCTTTATGGAGGGAAGGATTGAAACGACCAAAAGCACCTTCCGTGATTTGGATGGAAAAACACATTTGCAGGAGATGATCCAAAAGACCAGCAAAATTCCGGTGCGCTATGTCATTGTGGATGAACAGGGGCCTGACCATAACAAGGTTTTTGTGGCAGAGGTGCTGCATAAGGACACGGTATTGGGCAGAGGCAGCGGCAAAAGCAAGAAGGAAGCGGAGCAAAGTGCCGCCAATGATGCCTTGGAACGGATGCATACGGAAGGCAGATAAAAAAGTGCCAAGGTGGACAAGAACCCCTCTTTATCGGAGGAAATGCCGATAGAGAAGGGGTTCTTTCTGTATGCCTGTTCTAATTGCTTATTTTTATAGCATCGCTGTACGGAGATTCCTTTCCATCGACTACGACGCTCACGCGCAGATAGCAGGTATCTGTTGCGGAAATGCCGAAGCAATAGGGATGCCCCCAATACCATTTCTCGCCATTGCTGTTACGCAAGCGGATATACGGACCATCGGCTGTGTCAGAGCGATAAACATAATAATATTCCGCATTATAGACAAGCGCCCAAGAAATGTAGACATAACCGTCTTCATCCGAACGGAAACGCAGATTTTGCGGTGCAGCTGCCGTATAGGTGTAGGTTTTCATCTCGCTTAGCGGCAGGGATAAATTTTGCGACACTGCAAGCACCTGCGCGATGGGGATAGAGAAATATTTTCCGCCACCATAGAAGGAGGTCATGCCAATTACCTCCCCCTCGCTGTTAAATAGCCCGCCGCCGCTGCTCCCGTGAGAGATGATGGCGGAGGCGGAAATCACGTCTGCATCAAAGCTGTTGATGACACCCTCTGTAACGGTATTACGTTGTCCGTCGGGCGAGCCGATTGCACTCACTGCATCGCCGACATGATAGGAAAGAGAGGTTTTGGCGGGAGTCAGCCCGCTTTTTTCGATTTTCAGGAGGGCGATGTCAGCGGAGGGATTTAAGCCGACCACTGTAGCCTCTCCCTGACAGACCGAGCCGTCGGCGAATACAAATTGTGCTGTGGACGCATTTTCAATTACATGATAATTGGTGGCAATCAACCCGTCCGCAGACAGTATAATGCCGCTACCCTGTGTTTGATTGGTCTGAAGATAGACGATGGAATCGCTTTTTGTTTCCGCAGAGCTTGCGGCGTAGATGGAAACCGAGGAATCGTCGGGGTTCCAAATGACCTTTGCCCCGCTGTATTCCGATAAAAAGCGAAGGGGGACGAAGGTGCGGTCATTTTTGATTTTTGCGGGAGCGTCAATCGCGACTGCTTTGCCGTTTACGGTAGCGACCATTTCGTTGATGCGAAGCGAGATCTCTACGGATTCTCCCGTTGCGAGGACGGTTTGCGTGTCCTCCTGCCACTGCACATGATACCCCAGCGCCTCTAAAATACCCCGCAGGGGAACCAGCACGCGGTCGTTTTCGATGAATGGATCGTCTGTAAACAGAATCGGCGTATCATCCAAATAGACACGAATATTTGCTGCTGCCGCCGATTGAGGGGCAGCGAAAAAAAGAAATAGAAATAGAAAGAGGAGCGTACCTCTTAGAAGCTGTTTCATAGGATTTACTTCCTTTCTGATTGTGTAAGTCTTTTCATTAGGGAAGGACTTCAGACTGTGGGGGTCGAAGAGCAAGGCTTGCGACGCAAAGCCTGAAACCGCGGGTTTCTACCCCGTGACCCCGGCAGGAGATCCGGTCAAGGGCATGATATCCTTATGGGGGAGTTGTGGGCAACGCCCCTATCTCTTCCGGCTATTGTATCATACAATCACAGCAGGGACTATGGGCTTTTGCAAATTTTAATAAAGAAAGCGAAGAGTTGTTTTTTTGTTCTGCTTATAGTATGCTTTTGAGGTAGGAGGTACGGATGTATGTTTGAGCGCATTACAGAAAAAAGCTTTGATGCGATTTTTCCCTTGCTTGAGGCAGCCTTTCCTGTAACAGAGCTGCGGGAAAAGGAGAAGCAGCGCGCCCTGCTGTCGGAGCAGTGCTATCGCTTGTACGGCGTGCGCAGAGAGGGGATATTTGCGGCGGTTTTTGCGACATGGGAAATTGATGATTTTTTATATATCGAGCATTTTGCGGTAAAGGAATGCTATCGCAACGGCGGCTATGGCGGGAGGCTTTTGGATTTGCTGCTTAAGGAGAAGGGAAAGCCTGTGGTTTTGGAGGTTGAGGAACCGACAGATGCGCTGACCAAACGGCGCGTTGGCTTTTATCAGCGACATGGGTTAATTTTCAATTCCTATCCCTATTTGCAGCCCCCCATGCGAAGGGGGCAGGCAATGCTGCCGCTGCGGCTGATGACAAAGCCTGCCGCTCTGGATGCTGCGACCTATCAAAGATACAAAAAAAGTATATACCATACGGTATATAAATATGAGGATGAGATATGATGAAATATTGCTTTGGCATTGATATTGGCGGAACAACAGTGAAACTGGGGCTGGCATCGGGGGACGGTGTGCTCTTGGAAAAATGGAAAATCCCGACCAAAAGAGGTCATGCACCGACGGTGTTGCTGGCAGAAATAAAAGTAGCGATAGAAGCTTGTCTGCAAAAACGGAGCATTGCGAAAACACAGCTGCTCGGAATCGGCTTGGCGGCACCCGGCCCTGTGACAGAGGACGGTGTGCTGCACGGTGCGGTGAATATCGGCTGGGGCGATGTCGCACTTGCGAAGGAGGCGGAGCGCATTTTTGGCATTGTGCCTGTTTGTGTGGGCAATGATGCGCGTATGGCTGCGTTGGGAGAGGCTACCTATGGCGCCGGCGTGGGCGCGGGCGGTATGCTGATGGTGACGCTGGGTACGGGTGTGGGCGGCGGCATTGTGCTGCATGGTCGCGTTTGGATGGGTGCAAGCGGTGTTGCCGGCGAAATCGGTCATATGACGATGAATCCCTTTGAAACGGAACACTGCCACTGTGGCAAGCGCGGCTGTCTGGAGCAATATGCCTCCGCAACGGGAATCGTGCGTCTGGCGCGGCAGGCACAGCAGACAGAGCCATTCTTTTTGCGAGGGAGCGAGCCGCTGACGGCGAAGGCAGTTTGGGCGGCAGCGCAAGCGGGGGATGCCATTGCCAATGAGATTACGGACTGCGCCTGCGATTATCTTGGCAGTGCGATTGCGAATATTGTTTATACCGTTGACCCGGAGCGAATTGTGCTTGGCGGCGGCGTTTCCCGTGCGGGGGAGTTTCTTTTGCGGAAGGTGGAGCGGGCGTTTTGTGATCGGGTGTTTGCACACAGCACAGCAAGGGAGTTTCGTCTGGCAGAGCTGGGCAATGATGCTGGTATGCGGGGCGCTGTGGCTTTGCTTTTGCAGCGGCAGGATGTAGAATCATAGGAATTATGAATAAAAAAGTGAGTTTCTTTTTGTGAAAACACGCCAAAAACAAAAAATGATAAAAATTCCGGATAAAAAAGAAGGAATACACGGACTTTTGGAGAATTTACAATATAACAGGAACGGAGCAGATGTCGAAATATCCGTTTCGTTCCTTGCTTTCAAAGAACAAAATGCGAAGGCATATCACCGAACCGTATCCACAGATAAAAGGGGGAGATTGCAATGGTTAAAATTCTTGCAGGTGAAAAAGGTCAGGGAAAAACAAAGAGAATGATTGATATGGCGAACGCTGCCGGTAAAGAGGCGAATGGTAGTGTGGTATTTGTAGATGATGACAGCAGCCATATGTATGATTTGCATTATAGCGTGCGTTTCGTGGAAACGCCGAAGTTTATTATGCAAGATCCGCAGGTGTTCAGAGGGTTCGTGTGTGGTATCCTTTCTCAAAACAGTGATATTGAAACAATTTATATTGATGGACTGAATCATATCGTAGATCGCATCAGCGATGCCGAGTTTGTTGCCTTTATTCAGGACTTGGATAAAACCGCAAAGGATGCGGACATGGATATGGTTATGATTATCAGCCGTAAAGCAGACGCGCTCCCCGCAGAGGTGCAGCCGTATTTGATTTGATGATATTGGTATCAGACCAGCAAACAATGTGGCATAGCTGATTGCCCTAAGGGCATTGGGGAATTTGTCTCTGATGCCCTTGATTTTTGATTTGTATAACCCTATTTATGATTTTGTAAAACGGCTCAAGGAACATCGTCCCAAGGTCTTAGGGTGGAACCCACTATGTTCTTAAGGCTTTGCAAGCAGGGCGCAATCAAACAAAAGAACAGACCTCGATGAAAAAAATCGGGGTCTGTTCTTTTGTTTTTTGATGTTTGTTTAGAGGGGGCAGGGGAAAGCGGAGAATACAGCATGGCCGTTTACTAGGGTGAAGGGATATTCATAATCCTCCATCTCTCCGGTCAGCACCCATTTATTCGTTGCTTCATCCATATCCTGCCGATGGACGGTTTGCGTGAGTGTACCTTCGGCTCCGTCTAATGCAACAGCATAATCCATTGCGCCGATGGTGATGTCGCTGCCGCGTTCGCCCCAGGAGATATAGAGCTTTCCGTTTTCCTCTGCAAATTGTCCGTCGGAGAGCCATTCATCCGCAAGCTGCTCGCTGATCCGCGTACAAAGCATAGCACGTAGTTCCACCATAGTATGAATATTGCCGAGCGCAACCGGATAACGGGTTATGCCGTCCTTCATTGTGATTTCGGAGGCATTCTCCTCCATCGGAGGCATGGACATATGAAACCAGGACCAGTATACCTGCGCGGTGTGATAATCGGCAACAATACGTTCCTCCTGTGTCAGGTCGAGTAGCGATTGTACATGGTCGCTAAGCGCATAGCAGAAGGCATCATAGTCGAAATGGAACATCTGTGGCCCCTGCGCATAAGAGGCGAGAACATAGACATCAAATATAATTGTCATGCCATCCTCATCAAAGTAGAAGCTTGTATTTTCGGGGAAATTCTCGACATAGTCCTCATAGCCGTCCAGATATTCCTCGCCCAAGCCCTGCTTGTCGATTTTATCGAAAATTGCATAGGTGAGAGTGGTTTGCAACGTCTGACCGAGAGGATTTTCAGTTCCGCAGAGGGAATCCATGGTAATAAACTCCCCTGTTGTCAGATCAAAGCTCCATGCTCTGGAATAGGTGGACGGATGTGCGCCGCCGGAATAAGCATAGCCGTTTCCGAGCACACTGAGCAGACCGGAGGTCTGATAGGTATCGCCGATAGTCAGCTCCTCTGCATAGGCGCTCCATCCGCTGCGAAATTCCTCATCTGTTGCGGCATATTGCTCCTGTGCGTCTGCCAGCGCTTGCTGTGCGGATGCGTCGAACTCCTCCGCTACGCGCTGCATTGCGTCATTGAATGTACGGCAGATTTCTGCCTGTGCGGAGGAATCCAAGGAAACGGATGTAGCATCGGCATCGCAAAGCCCCAGCTGCGGCAGCTCGTATTTTTCACTCAAAAGTACCGTGCCGTCATCTGCCTTGTATTCGGTTTCCTTTGTCAGTGGCTCGGCAAGCTGAAATTGCAGCGCTGTGTCTGTGCTTGTTTCCTTTTCTTTTTCCTGATTGCAGGCGGGAAGTGCGAGCAATAGGGAGCAAGCAAGCAACAGAGAAAATGGTTTTTTCATTTTTTATACACTCCTGTTTTGATTCTATTTGTCCTAACTCTACTTTTTGCGGCATTTTTGCCATGGTGTGGGACAAGGACACTGGTTTTACTCTATGCAATATTGCGGCGGCTCCCAGACGATGACTCTGCCTTGTCGCAGAGATTCCTTGACATCAATCAGGCGCTGGTTGCGGCTACCGCAAAAGCGTAGTTCCAGAGAACGCTCCGCCAGAAGGAAGGGACCGTCTACGAGGACATCCGTTTCCCTCAAGAGAGCCAGTTTTTCGGTATCGTTTTCCTGCCAAAGTGCCTCCCAGGTATAGCCGGTATACGTCCAGACATTTAAGCCGATTTTATGTGCACCCTCCGCTAAGGCAAGGCAGGGGGCGGGCTGTAAAAACGGTTCGCCGCCCGAAAGCGTAATCCCGTCCAAAAGGGGATTTTCCGCCGCTGCTGCAAGAATATCCTCCGTATCCGCCCAAGAGCCGCCGCTTGGGTCATGCGTTTGGGGGTTATGACAGCCGGGGCAATGATGCGGACAGCCTTGGGTGAATATAGTCAAGCGCAAGCCGGGGCCGTCCACAATGGAATCTCCGGTTATGCCGCTGAGACTGATTTTCATGGTAGGTCAATCCTTTGCTTCTAATTTTACTTCCGTGACAAGGGAGTGCTTTACCCTGTCCCGTACCTCTGCGCGCTTTGCGTTATTGAAGCGGTCAAGCGTGCCGACCAGATAGCCGGTGATCCGGCGGATACGCTGGAAGCCACAGTCCCCCTCGGTTTCACTTCTGCCGCATTTCGGGCAGGTATCCCCGATAATGCCATTATAACCGCAGATGGGGTCGCGGTCAACGGGGTGATTGATGGAGCCGTAGCCGATGCCCTGCGACTGCATATAGCGAATGACCTTCTCAAAGGCAGCGGGATTGTTACAGGGGTCGCCGTCTAACTCAATATAGGTGATATGTCCGGCGTTAGTGAGTGCATGGTAGGGAGCCTCCAGCTGAATTTTTTTGTAGGCGCTGATCGGGAAATATACAGGGATATGGAAGCTGTTGGTGTAATATTCCCTGTCTGTTACGCCCTCAATAGAGCCGAAGCGTTCCCTGTCTATGCGGACAAAGCGACCGGAAAGCCCCTCTGCCGGAGTTGCCAGAAGCGTAAAGTTCATCTGCGTTTTCTGAGACAGGTTATCCAAACGCTTTCTCATGTGTCCGATGATGTCCAGACCCAAATTCTGTGCAATTTCACTTTCGCCGTGATGTACACCCAAAAGCGCCTTCAGTGCCTCTGCCAGACCGATGAAGCCTACGGACAGCGTGCCGTGCTTGAGCACCTCTCTGACCTCATCATCATAATTTAGCTTTTCGCTGTCTATCCAAACGCCCTCGCCCATCAGGAAGGGGTAGTTATGTACCTTTTTCTTTGCTTGAATCTCAAAGCGCTCCATCAGCTGATTTGTAACGAGGTCAATTTTTCTGTCCAGCTCGGAGAAGAACCAGTCGATATTTTTATTCGCCAGAATGGCAATGCGGGGCAAATTGATGGAAGTGAAGCTCAGGTTTCCTCTGCCGTATGTAATTTCCCGTTCGGAATCGTTTGCATTGCCGATGACGCGGGTACGGCAGCCCATATAGGCGATTTCCGTTTCGGGATGCCCCTCCTTATAATACTTCAGATTATAGGGCGCATCTTGGAAGGAGAAATTCGGGAACAGACGCTTTGCGCTGACGCGGCACGCCAGCTGAAACAAATCGTAGTTCGGTTCACCGGGATTAAAATTGATGCCGTCCTTGACGCGGAAAATCTGAATCGGGAAAATGGCTGTTTCGCCGTGACCCAAGCCTGCCTCTGTTACCAGCAGCATATTTTTCATAATCATACGCCCTTCTGTTGAGGTATCCATACCGTAATTGATGGAGGAGAAGGGTGTTTGCGCGCCGGCGCGGCTGTGCATGGTATTGAGGTTATGCAGAAGCGCCTCCATTGCCTGATAGGTTGCTTTATCGGTTTCCTCTGCCGCTTTTTTTGCGGAGAAGGATTGAATTTTGTCCAAAATTTCTTCGGGCACGCCCGCCTCTGCGAGCAGCTCCTTTTCCCTGTCTGTATATGCGGGAGAGTCATCCAGAGTGGGCAGCAGCTTCTCCGCGGCAAGCTTTTGGAAGATTTCCTTTGTTTTTTCGGCATGTGCGGGGCAATCCATCACCTCGATTAAGGAGGTCAGATTAGAGCAATAGCGTTTTTTATAGGTTTTTGCAACGCCGGGTGCCAGACCGTAATCAAAATTTGCGATGGACTGACCGCCATGCTGGTCGTTTTGATTGGACTGGATGGCGATACAAGCCAGAGAAGCATAGCTTGCAATATCGTTTGGTTCTCTTAAAACGCCGTGCCCCGTGGAAAATCCGCCATGGAAAAGCTTCAAAAGGTCGATTTGGCAGCAGGTCGTTGTCAGGGTGTAAAAATCCAAGTCATGGATATGAATGTCGCCGTTTCTGTGTGCCTCGGAATGGGCGGGGTTGAGTACATAGCTTTCGTAAAAATGCTTTGCGCCCTCGGAGCCGTATTTCAGCATGGCACCCATGGCGGTGTTGCCGTCAATGTTGGCATTTTCCCGCTTAATATCGCTGTCCGTTGCATCCTTATAGGTAATATCTTCAAAGGTTTTCATCAGTCGGTCGCTCATATTTCTGACTCTTGTCCGTTCCGCACGGTAGAGGATATACGCCTTTGCGGTGCTCACATAGCCATGCTGAATCAGGATACGCTCTACGGTATCCTGAATCTGCTCTACGGAAGGAGAGCAGATCTTCTTTTCCTCAAAGCTGTCGGATACCTCCTGCGCAAGTGACAGACAGGTCGCAGGACCCTTTTCGCCGACCGTTGCCGCAAATGCCTTTTCGATGGCGCCGGCAATTTTATTGATGTCGAAATGCACGGTGCGCCCATCTCTTTTGGTAATTGTCGTAATCATTTGCCTTCCCTCTTTCTTCTTTTTTCTGATTTGTCGGTATGTGGATGAAAACACAATATCTAGTTCTGATATAAAAAACAAAGTATATATATTGTATGGTATTCAAGAGCATCCGTCAAGGGGAACGGAGCAAAAAAGATGAATTTGAACAGATTGCCGAAAGTGAGCCTGTGGACGGACTTTTTTTGCATAAACATAGAGAAAGATTACCAAAAACGGAGGAAGCATATGATGAGATGGGAAAGATTTTCCTGCCTACAGGAAAAGGAGGTCATCAATATTTGCGATGGAAAACGGCTGGGTTGTGTGTGTGATTTGGAGCTGGATGCCGTTTCCGGAAAAATTTGTACGCTCATCATCCCCGAATGTGGCGGAAGATGGAATTTTTTTGGAAAGGAGCGGGCATTTTTTGTGCCTTGGCGGTGTATCCGCCGTATCGGCGATGACATTATTCTTGTGGAGGTAGACGGAGAGGATGTGCTGCGGGCGGACGGGGAATAAAGGAGGTGTTGACCGCGGGAAAAATCTCCTTTATACTAAACAGCAGATAGAAACGGAATGATGGAGGGGGAAGCTGTTTTGAAATGTCCTTTTTGCAACTATAATGACACAAAGGTAATTGATTCTCGCGGGCAGGAGGATAATTCTGTCATTCGCCGCCGCCGTGTTTGCGAAAGCTGCGGGAAGCGCTTTACGACCTATGAGCGGATGGATATGATTCCCATTACTGTGATTAAAAATGACAGAACCAGAGAAATTTTCGATAAGACCAAAATCATCAATGGCGTGATGAAGTCCTGCAACAAACGCCCCGTTACGGCACAGCAGATTCAGGATTTGGCGGAGGATATTGAAAATACGCTGATCGGCTCCGGTGAGCGCGAGGTGGAAAGCAAGCAGATTGGGAATATGGTGATGGATCGCTTAAAGACGGTGGACGAGGTGGCGTATGTGCGCTTTGCCTCCGTTTATCGCCAATTTAAGGACATCAATACCTTTATTGATGAGCTGGAGAAGCTGCTTGTGGATAAGAAAAAAGGATGATTTTATGGCTGAGACACAGACAAGGGCGCTGTTTACCTGCACCGAGGCAGGTTATTCCGCCGCATTATCTATGATGGAGCTTTACCGCAAAAGCGGGATGCCGGTATTTTTCTATGGCATTGCGGAGGAGGCGGATTTGATTTCGCTGGGCGAAACGAATCGGATGACCCATGTGCTGCATTTTATGGACGGGGAAAGCCTGAAGCTGGTCAGCCTTGCGGACGAAATGGGCGGCTTTACGGCGGAAATCGGTGTTCGGGATTTGATTTTGCCGAAGTAATTTTTTTTCAAGAGAAACAAAAGCAAGACAGGCAAGAAATTCCAAAATACCTCATAGGATAAGAGTGTAACAAGAACGCTTTTATCTAAGGAGGTATTTTATTATGTGTGGATTTGGTTGTGGAAACGAAAGCATTATCTGGATTTTGATTTTGCTTTGCTGCTGCGGCAACAATGACGGCTGTGGCAGCTGGGGCGATAACAATGCCTGGATTTGGATTTTGATTTTGCTCTGCTGCGGCGGCAACAACAATAACAACAGCATCAGCAATAATTGCGGCTGCTAAAAAACAGGGCGGAACGCCCGAAGCGGAAGAAGAACTTATCCGCACTTTGCTTTATACCCTTTGGCTCTCGTATTTTGCGGGAGCCTGTCTTTTTTTGCGGAGAAAAGATAGGGCGGGAATTGCCTTTCCTTTTACAATAAAGGGGAGAGGTGATTTTTTATGCGGGAAAAAAGAAGGAAGGAATTTTTGCAATGGGTCGAGGCGGCGCGGGAGCAGCTTCTGGCACGGGCGTATGCGGAGAAGGATGCCTTTTTGCAGGCATTTTTTGCACAATGCGTGGAAAGCAGCGCGGCAGATGCCCATGAGGTGTTTTTGGAGGCGCCGTTGCGGTACAATTATTTTCGGGAGAATCTGTATCGGACGGAGCGGGAGACGGTGACTCGCTTTTTTAAGCTGGCTGCCATTCATCACACCATCCGCGCGGTTCGCCGCAAAAAAAAGCTTTTAGATTGGACAAGGATGCAGACGGCTCTGACGGATATTTATATGCTGACGGAACAGGAGCAAAGAATGACTGCGCTTTTGTATCGCTGCGCCATGCAGTACCCGAGCGGCTTTCAGGAGCTGTTTCATAAAACGACGGCACGATATTTATTCGGCGACCGTACTTTATCCGGTTTTTCCTTCGCATTTATCGGAAATTTCTGGTATAATTCCTACAGTAGCTTTATGGGCTCCTTTACGGGCTATGTTCCCTTTCATATTCGTTTGAAACGGGCGCAATAAGGTACATAAGAGCAGGCGGGGAGGAACGGCGATGGCAGAAAAGTGGACAGATGAGCAAAGACAGGCAATCGAGGCAAGCGGTGGCGATTTGCTGGTTGCGGCAGCGGCGGGCAGCGGTAAAACGGCGGTTTTGGTGGAACGCATCATTACGAAGCTTTTGCAGAAGGAGCAGGAGATTGACCGTCTGCTTGTGGTGACCTTTACCAATGCGGCGGCGGCGGAGATGCGTCAGAGAATCGGTGCGGCGCTTGCGGGACAGCTACAGGAGGCGCCCAATGACCTTCATCTGCAAAATCAAATTGCATTTCTGCCGAAATCGGATATTAAGACCATCCATGCCTTTTGCTTGCAGGTGATTCGGGAGTATTATCATCTTCTGGAGCTTGACCCGAAGGCGCGTACCGCAGACCCTGCGGAAATCAAGCTTTTGCAAAAGGAGGTTTTGGAGGAGCTGTTTGAAACGCTTTATGCCGCAGAGGACAGTCGCTGGTTTTTTGATTTGCTGGAGGCCTTTGCACCCTCCACAAAGGATACCCCTTTGCGAGAGCTGGTGCTGCAGGTCTATGAATTTGCACAGGGCAGCCCGAACCCGGAGCAGCTTTTGGAGGAAATGGCAGAGAGCCTTTCCTTGCCGGAGGGGAAAACGGTGGATACCTGCGTTTGGTTTCCGCTGCTGCGCCGAGGCTTGGCGGATGCCGTGGAATATGCGTTGTATCAGCTGCGGAAGGCGGAGCGTATGGCGACGGAGGGTGAATTTGACGGATATCGTAAGCTTCTTACGAATGAGGCAGCGGCTTTGGAAAATTTTGCGGCGGCGCTTACGGGGGAGTATGCCGAATGGCGCTTGGCATATCTTGCGATTGATTTTGCCCGCCTCCCTGCTTATCGAGGGGAACAAAAGGAAACGGCGGAGCGTATTAAGGCGTTGCGAAACGAAGCGAAGAATACCGTGAAAAAAATGCAGGAGGTCTATTTTGCGTACAGCCCGAAAATGCAGGCGGAGCTGGTGCGGCGCATCTATCCCGTTGCAAAGGGTCTTGCACGGCTGACCCGCTTGTTTATGGATGCCTTTGCAGCGGCAAAAAGAGAGAAAAATATCATTGATTTTCATGATTACGAGCAGTTTGCGTTGAAAATTCTGGTTCATGCGGACGGTACGCCGACCGCAGCGGCGGCGGAGCTGCGCGGACGGTATGACGAGATTATGATTGACGAATATCAGGACAGCAACCCGGTGCAGGAGATGATTTTGTCCGCTGTTTCGGGAGAGAGTGAGGGTCTGCGTAATCGGTTTATGGTGGGTGATGTGAAGCAGAGCATTTATCGCTTTCGTCAGGCGATGCCGGAGCTGTTTAATGAGAAATATCAGCGGTATTCCGCGGAGGAGGGGCAGCCGGAACGAAAAATTGTGCTTTCCCGAAATTTCCGAAGCCGAAAAAATATTTTGGATGGCGTGAATTTTATTTTCCGCCAAATCATGCAGCAGGCTTTAGGGGATATTGCCTATGACGATGCGGCGGCGTTATATGCGGGGAGAGAATTTCCTGATTGTGAAGCACCGCATGGCGGAGAGAACGAGATGCTTTTGCTTGCAACCGCAGAGATGGAGGATTCTGAGCTTTCGGAGGAGCTTTTGGAGATGGACAGAAGGCAGGTGGAGGCGACCGCCATTGTGGCGCGTATTCGCACGCTTCTGGAAAGCGGTTATCAGGTTTTGGATAAAAAAACGGGCGCATATCGCCCGCTGCGTTATGGAGATATTGCTGTTTTGCTCCGTTCCATGAAAAATTGGAGCAGTGTGCTGGAAGATGTATTCGGTAGAGCGGGGCTGCCCTATTATGCGGAAACGGCGGAGGGCTATTTTGAGGTGCCGGAGGTGGAAACCGTGCTGCACCTGCTGCGGCTTTTGGATAATCCCAGACAGGATATTCCGCTGCTTTCCATTCTACATTCCCCGATTTACGGCTTTTCTGCGGAGGAACTGATACAGCTGCGTTTGCAGGGCGGCAAGGGCGCATATTATGATCTCCTGCGGCTATATTTGCAGAAGGGCGAGGACGAGGCGCTGAGGGAGCGTGTTTCCGATTTTCTTTCGGATTTATTCCGTTGGAGGGAGCGTGCGCGGGATATTTCACTGCATGAGCTTTTGCGGCTGGTGTATCGGGAAACGGGCTATTACGATTATCTGAGCGTGACGGCGGGCGGTGCACTCCGTCAGGCGAATCTGCGGCTTTTGCTGGAAAAGACGGAGGAGTATGAAAACGGGAGCCATAGGGGGCTGTTCTATTTCATCCGTTATGTGGAAGATCTGAAAACAGCCGAGGCGGAAACCTCCTCCGCCAAGCTGCCCACAGAGGGAGAGGAACGCATACAGGTAATGACGATTCATAAGAGCAAGGGCTTGGAGTTTCCTGTGGTTTTTGTCTCCGATATGGGCAAAAGCTTTAATGAGCTGGATCTTCGCAGTGCCGTGCTTTTGCACCGAAAATGGGGCTGCGGGATGGATGCTGTCGATATCGAGAAAAGAGTTTCCTATCGTACGTTGGCGAAGCGAGCCTTGGCAGAGGCGATTAAGGAGGAAAATCTTGCGGAGGAAATGCGTGTGCTTTATGTTGCGCTGACCCGCGCAAAGGAAAAGTTGATTTTGACGGGCACGGTAAAGGATTTGGAGAAGGCATGCTTCAAATGGAGCGGCGTGGCGGACTGCGCTGCGGAGCTTTTGCCCGTCTCCAGACTGCGCAGAGCAAAAAGCTATTTGGATTGGGTGATGCCGGCGCTTTTGCGGCATCCCGATGCGGCGATGCTTTTGCCGGAGGGGGAGGAACAAAGAAGCTTCCTTGCAGAGCCCTCCGCATGGAAAGTTTCCTGCATGACGCGGGACGAGGTCTTGCGGGAAACCGCACAGGAGCAGAAAACTGCTGCGGCACAGCGGAATTTCTTTGCAGCATGGGAAAGCCCTACGGAGGTGAGCGCAGAAAGGCGGGAGGTATTCCGCATTTTAAGCCGGAAATATCCATATGGAAAGGAAGCAAGGCTGCCTGCCAAGCTTTCCATCTCAGAAATCAAGCGAAAATATCGGGAGGAAGAGTTGCCGGGAGAAGCGCCACTCTCCGCACATCGGGAAATCAAGCTTCCCGCCTTTGCGCAGGGAGAACGGCTCAGCGCCGCAGGAATAGGTACGGCGATGCACACCTTTATGGAGGAGGCGGATTTTCACAGGGTCTACACCGAGGAGGACATTGCGGGCTTGGCGGAGGAATTGGTACAAAGGGGCAGGCTGACCGCAGAGGAAAGCAGACAGCTGCGGAAAAAGGAGCTGCTGCAATTTTTCCATTCGACCTTGGCGGAGCGGCTGCGCAATGCCGAAAGCATAGAAAGGGAACGCCCGTTTTCCATGCTGATGCAGCCGAGGGAGCTTTTTTTCGGGGAGGAGTATCGCGAGGTTACGGACGAAATTGTGGTCAACGGTATCTTCGACTGCTTTTTTGTGGAAAACGGGGCAGGAATTTTACTTGACTATAAAAGCGACCGCATATATGATGAAAAGGAATTGCGGGAGAGGTATTATATACAGATGAAGCTGTATCGTATGGCGCTGGAGCGCACGTTGGGCATTCCCGTGAAGGAGGTTTATCTCTATTCCTTTGCTATGGGGAAGGCGATTTTGGTCGAGTAAGAGGTGGAAGAAAAAATGTCGTATGTATTGGTATTGATTGCCGGCGTTTGCTGGGGTTCTATCGGTGTATTTACAAAAGCCATTCATGCCTTGGGCTTTACGGAGATGCAGATGCTGTTTGTCAAGGGGGTACTTTCTGCCGCAGTGCTGTTTTTGTTGACGCTTGTGCGGGACAGGAGTCAACTGAGGCTAAAGAAATGGACGGATATTCGCTATTTTATCGGCACGGGTGTTTGTAGCTTCACCTTTTTCAGCTGGGCATATATGAAAGCGGTCAATTTGACAGGCATTGGTGTAGCGGCGGTGCTGCTGTATACTGCGCCGACCTTTGTGATGCTGTTTTCTCTGCTGCTGTTTCATGAAAAAATGAAGAAAACGAAGGGGCTTGTTTTGTGCATGACTTTTTTCGGCTGTTTTTTGGTGACGGGAATTTTGGAGGGCGGCGCACAGCTGAGCGGTACGGGCATTCTGATCGGCCTTGCCTCCGGTGTCGGCTATGCGTTGTACAGCATTTTCGGGACTTATGCGCTGCGTGCGGGCTATGGCTCCTTGACCATTTCCTTTTACTCCTTTTTAACAGCGGCAATCTGTATGCTGTTTCTGGTGGAGCCTGCGGAGGTTTTCGGTCGTATTACCGCAACGGGACAATGGCCTCTGGCGGTTTCCTTTGCGCTTTTGACAACGGTTGTGCCGTATCTTTGTTATACGAAGGGGTTGAGCGGACTGCCCGCGAGCCGCGCCTCCGTAACGGCAACGGTGGAGCCTGTGGTGGCGGCGATTTTGGGCATTACGCTTTTTCATGAGGCGGTTACGCCGATGAAGCTTCTGGGCATACTTCTGGTGCTTTCCTCGGTTGTTTTGATGAATCGTGAAAAGGCATAAGGAGTCGATTTTGCATAGAAAATAAGAAGAAAAAAAGTGAGCCGTTTGGCTCACTTTTTCCGCTTAAGTAAAAATTATTCAGCTTTGATTGCACCTGTGGGACAAGCACCTGCACAAGTACCGCAATCGATGCACTCAGCAGCATTGATTACATACACACCGCCATCCTCTTTGATGCAGCCTGTGGGGCAACCGCCTGCACAAGCGCCGCAACCGATACATTCGGGACCGATTTTATGAGCCATTGGAAACACCTCCTTCTTCTTTTTACAAGCCTATTCTATCGCAGAACCATGTAATTTGCAAGGTGTATTTCTCTTTTTTATGAGAAAAAACTGTCAAAAGCAGAGGAAATTTTGTTTTTTAGAGGGAACAATTTTTTTTGTCTACCGAGAGGTCGTCATTTTCCCGTGCCTGTCTTTCGTATTCTGCCTTATACTCCTGATATTCCTGCGTGGAAATACGGATTTCCTCATATTCCGCCTGCGTAATGGGGCGAACTACCCGACAGGGAATCCCGTATGCCATGTGTCCCCTGGGGATATGCATTCCTCTTTTTACCACGGCGCCGGCACCGATAAAGCAGTTTTCCTCAATGACGGCACCCTCCTGAATGATGGCGCCCATGCCAATCAGGACATGATCCCGGATGCTACAGCCGTGGAGTATGGCGTTATGTCCGACCGTTACGCCGTTGCCAATCTCAATATCAAAGCCACGCTCAACATGGAGGGTGACATTTTCTTGCAAATTGGTCTTTTCGCCGATGGTGATTTTTCCATAGCCTGCCCGCACTACTGTGCCGGGGTAGATAATCACATCCTCGCCCAACTCTACGCTGCCGATGACCTCTGCTGTAGGAAAGATGAAGCAGCTCGCGGAGATTTTGGGAATCAGATTTTTATATTTACGAATCATGTGAAAACTCCTTTCCTAGTGGATAGTCTGAGTATTTGCATTTGCCCGCTCGTTTTTATCATATCGGGAAAGTATCCGCTTGACAAGAGGGAGGGGATTGTATACAATTTATTGTGTCTTTTGCAATTCATTTGCAATCAGAAGGCTTTGTATCGTTTTTTTGATTACACGTATTATATGGGAGGAATTATGAAGAAAGGAATGATACTGCTTTTGCTGCTGTGCAGCGTATTTTTTGCGGCGTGCGGCACGCAGAAAAAGCAGGAGAAGGATACACTGACGGTGGTTACCAGTTTTTACCCGATTTATCTTCTGGCGCAGGAGATTACTGAGGGTGCGGAGGGAATTACACTGGAAAATATGGCGCAGCCGCAGACAGGTTGCTTGCATGATTATGAATTAACGGTTTCCGATATGCGGCTTTTGGAGCGAGCGGATGTGCTTTTGCTCAATGGCGGCGGCATGGAAAGCTTTTTGTCGCAGGCGATGGAGCAATATCCGCAGCTTTGTATTGTGGATACCTCTACGGGCATTTCTTTTTTGACGGAGGAGGGACATGAGGAAGAACACGAACACGAGCATGAGCATGAACACGGGGAGGACAATGCACACATCTGGCTTTCTCCCAAGCGGGCGGCACAGCAGGCGGAGAACATTGCTACGGCTCTGGCAGATTTGGACGAGAGCGAAGCGGCGCTTTTTGCAAAAAATGCGGCGGATTTTCGCAAGGAGACGGACGAGCTTTTGGAGGAAGCGGAGCGCGCCGGACTACCGCAGGGAATGCCGGTGGCTATTTTTCATGAGGGCTTTGCTTATTTCGCGGAGTTGTTTCGGATGGAGACGGTGCTTGGGATTTTTACGGACGAGTACCAAAACCCCTCTGCGCGGGAGTTGGCGGAGGCAACGGAGGAAATCGAAGCGCACAGGATTCGCTTTTTCCTGACACCTGCGGGGGACAGCTACGCGGAGCTTTTGGCGCGGGAGGCAGGAGAGCGCGTGATTGCTCTGGATGCGCTGACAGATGAGACAGAGGGGAACTATACGGAGCGAATGCGGCGTAATCTTGCGGCAATCGTGCAATATTGGAAGGAGGCGACGGTATGAGCAACCATAACAGCTGCGGGCTTTGTAGCGTGGAGATGAAGCACATCGGAGTCGTCGGCGGCGGGGATACGCTTCTGGAGGATGTCAATTTGACCTTTCGTTGTGGTGAGCTGACGGCGCTGATTGGTAGAAACGGCGCAGGGAAAACGACCCTTTTGCGTACCCTTTTGGGGGAGCGGCGCTATCGGGGGAGCATTTCCTTTACGGATCATCACGGCGTGGTTATGCCGGTGCCGCGGATTGGCTATGTGCCGCAGTATTTGGATTTTGATAAGAGTATGCCGGTTTCCGTATCGGATTTTATAGCGGCGGCAAAGGGTGGTATGCCGGTTTGGTTTGGCAAGAAAAAGAGCCTGCGCACGCATATCCAAGCGATTTTGGAGGATATGGACTGCGGTTATCTGGCGGAGCGCAGGTTGGGGGCGCTCAGCGGCGGCGAATTGCAGCGGGTGCTTTTGGCGCTGGCCACTGACCCTGTACCCGATTTGCTGGTGCTGGATGAGCCGGTTTCCGGCGTGGATGCGACGGGCTTGGAGCTTTTTTATCAGAGGGTTCTGGAGCTGCGGGACAGGCAGCATATGGCGATTCTTTTGGTTTCTCATGATTTGGAATTGATTCGCCGCTATGCGGACAAGGTCGTTTTGCTGGATAAAACGGTGGTGGCAGAGGGCGATGCGGCGGAGGTTTTTGCCACGGATGCCTTTCGGGAGACCTTTGGCTTTTTTAAGGAGGCGGCGGAATGAATATGCTATATCGTTTTTTGGAGTGGCTGCCCTTTTCCATGTTTCAATATGATTTTATGAAAAATGCCTTTTTGGCAGCTGTTTTGATTGCGCCGCTTTTTGCACTTTTGGGGACGATGGCGGTGAATAATAAGATGGCGTTTTTCTCCGATGCACTGGGGCACAGCGCCTTTACGGGCATTGGGCTGGGGACGCTTTTGGGCATGGGAAATCCGCTGTCCGCCATGCTTGCCTTCGGCATTTTTCTCGGACTGGTTATGACGAGGGTGAAGGCGGCTAATCTGGTTTCCTCGGATACCGTTATCAGCGTATTTTCCTCTGCGGCAATGGCGCTTGGGATTGTGCTGCTTTCGCTTGGGGGCGGCTTTGCCAAGTATTCTTCCTATTTAATCGGGGATATTCTGACGGTAGGACGGGAGGATTTATGCCTCATTGGGGCAGTGTTGGCGGCGGCGTATCTTTTATGGTTCCTCCTGTATAACCGATTGCTGCTTTTGAGCGTGAACCGCTCTCTGGCGGCAAGCCGCGGCGTGCGGGTCATGGCAGTGGAAAACGTGTTTGTGATGATGGTTGCGGCGGCGGTCATGGTTTCGATTCGCTGGGTCGGAATATTGATGATCAACTCCCTTTTGATTTTGCCTGCGGCGGCGGCAAGAAACATCACCACCTCTGCGAGAAGCTATCATTGGACGGCAACGGGCTTCGGGATGCTTTCCGCAGTGGCGGGTCTGGGCATTTCATATGCTTGCGGAACCTCTGCGGGCGCAACGATGGTGCTGGTGGCAGTGGTGCTGTTCTTTCTGACCTATCTGCTCGGGAAAAGCAGAAAATAAGGTTGAGCTTTGGCGGGGAATGTGGTATTTTGAGAGAAGAAGGAGGGGGTAGAGAGATGCACATAAAATACAACACGAAGGGAACCTGCGCGGTGCGGGTGGAGTTTGATGTGGAGGACGGCGTACTCAAAAACATCGCCTTTCTGGGAGGCTGCGACGGCAACCATAAGGGCGTTGCGGCACTGGCGGAGGGCATGACGCCTGCGGAGGCAGCGGGCAAGCTGCGGGGCATCACCTGCGGCAGAAGGACGACGAGCTGCCCCGACCAGCTGGCACTGGCGCTGGAGGATTTTATAAAAAATCCATCGAAATATGAATAGGCAAAAAAACGGAAAAAGGTTGACAAAAGCGGACAAAACGGACAGAGTGGACACCGAATGGACACCGTGTGGACACCAAATGCGGACACCAAATGCGGACACCGGCATCGGATGCAAAAGCGAAACCGGTGACGCGACTGAAATTTTGGTTGACAAGAAAAAGGGCTTGTGGTATTCTCTTATGAGAAGACGCAGGTCTTTTTTTTGTGTACTGATTTTTTCGGTAGACAGCGCTTTACACAAAGAACACATCATCAGAGACGGAGGTGAAAAATCTTGAGAACCAGAATTACCTTGGCTTGCACAGAGTGTAAGCAGAGAAACTACAGCACGACGAAGGACAAAAAAGTAATGCCTGACAGAATGGAGATTAAGAAGTATTGCAAATTCTGTAAAGCTCACACGCTGCATAAGGAAACGAAGTAAATGCAGAGGTGTGAAACATTCCGCAGGTAAGGAGTGAATGGATTGGAAGAAGAAAAGAACATCACAACCCAAACAAACGAAGAAAAACAAACAAGCGAAGCAAAACAGGTAAGCGAAGCAAAGCAGGCAAAGCCGCAGGCGAAGGCAAAGAAGAAAGACAATGACAAAGATACTTTTGCGGATTACAAGGCGGAGTTCAAGAAGATTGTGTGGCCCACACGCGTCGAGGTTGTGAAGAAGACCGCAACCGTTATTGTCACATCCTTTCTCATTGGCGTCATTATTTTCTGCATGGATACGGTGTTTACCGCCGGCTACAGTGCGATCATCGGTCTTTTAGGTTAAGAAAACGGAACGAACGGAAAAAGGATGGTTTGAAGAATGTCTGAAGAAATCAACAGAGAAGAAGAAACGATTGCAGTGCCCGCAGAGGCGAAATGGTATGTGGTACATACCTACAGCGGCTACGAAAACAAGGTCAAGGCCAACATTGAGAAAACGGTGGAAAACAGAGGGATGCAGGATCAGATTTTTGAGGTCAGCGTACCTTTGCAGGATGTAATCGAGATGAAGGACGGCCGAAAGAAGACGGTGCAACGCAAGGTTTTTCCGGGGTATGTATTGCTGAACATGATCATGAACGATGAGACATGGTACGTGGTGCGAAACACGAGAGGCGTTACGAGCTTTGTTGGCCCCGGCTCCAAGCCGGTTCCTCTGACGGATGCGGAGGTGCGCACCATGGGCATCGGCGGAGAAATCGAGGTGCCGGATGTTGCGATTGGCGACACGGTTCGGGTTGCCGCGGGTCCCTTTGCGGATTCCGTCGGACAGGTGCGCGAGATTAACCTCAACAAGAAAACGCTGGTCGTAAATCTTTCCATCTTCGGCAGAGAAACACCGGTAGAGCTTGATTTCGCTCAGATTGATAAGCTTTGATACGGCTTACGGATTTTTTGGTCAATGATTGATGAAACGGCAGAGGCTTCTGCCGGGTGGGAGGGAAAAATCCCCGCTAATTACCACATTTATAGGAGGTGCCATCATGGCAAAGAAAGTA
>CAVHYX010000011.1:0-11203 GCA_963640305.1 Sodaliphilus sp.
GAAAAAGAAAATTCACAAGGAGGTAAAAATATGGAAAAAAAGGGTTTTGGTGACTTTTTAGTTATCGGTATGGCATTATTCTCTATGTTCTTCGGCGCCGGCAACCTGATCTTCCCCCCGCTTCTGGGTCAGGAAACAGGTACATCCTGGGTCATCGGTTTCCTGTTCTTCTTCATCTTTGACGTAGGCTTGGCTGTTGTAGCTATCCTCGCCTTGATTAACAAGGGTGAATATGCAATCGAAGGGATTACCGGCGTAATGGGTAAGATTCCCGGCGGAATCATCAACTGTATCACAGTACTTTGTATCGGACCCCTGCTGGCTATCCCCCGTACAGCTGCTACAACCTTTGAAATCGGTGTAGTTCCTCTGGCTCCCAACTTCAGCTCTTGGATCTTCTCCGCAATCTTCTTTGCAGTTGTACTGGTGCTGACCATCCGCCCCTCTAAGGTTGTGGACATCGTCGGCAAATTCCTGACACCTATTCTGGTTATCGGTCTGTTGGCAATGATTATTAAGGGTGTTATCACTCCCTTGGGTCCCATTGATGTTCCCGATACCGTAGGCGCAGTAAAAACAGGTACATACAACGGTTATCAGACACTGGATGTTCTTGCATCTCTGGTATTCATCATGATCGTTGCAAACTCCGCAAAGGACAAAGGCTATACCGAACCTAAGGCTATGTCCGGCGCAGTTATGAAGTCCTCTGTTGTTGCAGCTGTTGGTCTGTTCATCATCTACGGCGGCTTGACCTATCTGGGTGCTACTACCTGTAACATCTCCGATTTGCACGGGATGTCTCAGACAGCACTGCTGGTTGCAATCACAAATCAGCTGTTCGGTAATGTCGGCGTTATTCTGTTGGGTATCGTAGTATTGTTCGCTTGCTGGACGACAGCCATCGGTCTGACCTCCTCCTGCGGTGCTTTCTTCGAGAACCTGACTCATGGTAAGCTGAAATATTCCACCGTTGTTGTCATCGTTTGTGTATTCTCTTGGTTGATTTCCAACGCAGGTGTATCCACAATTATTACCGTATCCGCTCCTCTGCTGATGCTGGTATACCCCGGTGTTCTGGTGCTGATTATTTTGGCATTCTTCCACAGCAAGATTAAAAACAAAAATGTATACCGTCTGTCCGCTTATGTTGCAATCATCGTGAGCGCTTGCGAAATCCTTTCCGGCTACGGTCTGCCTACCGGCTTCGTAGCAGCTCTTCCTCTGGCAAGCATGGGCTTCGCATGGATTCTCCCCGCAGTCATCGGTGCGATTGTCGGCAACTTCATTCCTTCAAAGAGTTGATGCTTCTATTATCTGAAGATAGAAGAAACATAGAATAAGCACAAAAAAGGTATCTCCGAGAATTCGGAGATACCTTTTTCATTGCCTTTTTGAGTTTATGCCTTCATCTGCTCCGCAACAACCGTCTTTGCTTTTTCCAAAGCCTCGCCAATCCTTGCTGCATCCTTGCCACCCGCCTGCGCCATATTCGGGCGACCGCCGCCACCACCGCCGCAAACTGCCGCAGCCGCTTTGATGATATTACCTGCGTGTGCGCCCTTTTTCACGGCATCATCGGTTGCCATTGCCATCAGACTCACCTTACCATCCTTCTGGCCCGCCAGAATGATAATACCGCTGCCCAGCTTATTTTTCAGCTGATCGCCAAGAGTGCGCATTGCATTGGCATCCATATCCTTCACCTCTGCCGCAAGCACTGCTACACCGTTGATGTCAACCTTCTGACTCAGCATTTCATCCGCAGCGCCGCCTGCCATTTTTGCTTTCAGCTTTTCCAGCTCCCTGGAGAGCTCCTTCTGCTCTGCCACAAGCTGTTCCACTCTTGCCACAAGCTGCTCGGGAGAGGCCTTCACCAGCTGCGCCAGTGTACGCACCTCGTCCTCCTGCGTCTGATAATGAAGAAGTGCGCCCTCGCCTGTCAGCGCCTCAATACGTCTGACCCCTGCGGCAACGCCGTTTTCGGAAACGATTTTGAAGGAGCCGACCTGCGCGGTATTTTTCAGATGTGCGCCGCCGCAAAGCTCAATGCTGTAGCCGCCCATATCAACCACGCGCACGATATTGCCGTATTTTTCGCCGAACAGCGCCATTGCGCCCTTCTCTCTTGCCGCATCAATGCTCATTTCCTCCGCCGTGATGGGGTAGCTTGCAAAAATCGCTTCATTGACCAGCCTTTCTACCTCCTTGATTTCCTCCTGCGTCATAGCGGTGAAATGGGTGAAGTCGAAGCGTAGTCTGTCTGCACTGACATAGGAGCCGGACTGCTCCACGTGCGTCCCCAGAACGGTTCGCAGCGCCTTTTGCAGCAGGTGGGTTGCGGAATGGTTTCTTGCGGATGCCATTCTATGCTTCCTGTCAATTTCCGCACAAGCCATGTCGCCCACGATAACAGAGCCCTCCACAACAACGCCCTGATGTGCAATCTTGCCGCCGATTACCTTAATGCAGTTTGTTACCTCAACAACGCCGTTTGCGGTTTTAATGATACCACGGTCGCCAACCTGGCCGCCGCTTTCTGCGTAGAAAGGCGTTCTGTCGAGGAATACCACAACGGAATCCTCTGCCTGCGCGCCGTCCGCAACGGCGTCATTCGTCACCAATGCAACAATCCTTGCATCCGCAACGGTGTCTACCTCATAGCCCGCGAATTTTGTTTCCAAATCAGTAGGCAGCTCATCATAAATTGTAACCGCCGCACCCATATAGCCCTCGGCTCCTCTTGCCTTACGCGCACGCTCCTTCTGCGCCTGCATTTCTGTTGCAAAGGCTTCCTCATCCACGCGCATCCCGGCTTCTTCCAAAATCTCCTTTGTCAAATCAAGCGGGAAGCCGTAGGTGTCATACAAGCGGAAGGATTTTTCACCGCTCATCACGCTTTCACCTGCGGCTTTCATTTCTTCCATATCCTCCTTCAAAATTTCCATGCCCTTGTCGATGGTTTTATAGAAGCTGTTTTCTTCGATGGACAAAATCTTGAAGATATAATCCTGCTTATCAACCAATTCGGGGTATGCCTCGCCGCTACAGGTAATCACTGCCTTGGAAAGCTCCGCCAAAAACTCGCCGGAAATACCCAAAAGCTTGCCATGGCGTGCCGCACGGCGCAGCAACCTTCTCAGTACATAGCCGCGTCCCTCGTTGGAGGGCAGAACGCCGTCCGCCGTCATAAAGGTGACCGAACGGATATGGTCTGTAATGATACGAACGGAAACATCAACCTTATGCTCCTTGCCGTATCCCACGCCCGCCTTTTGGCAAACCGCATCGCGGATGAATTTTACGGTATCCACATCAAAAATGGAATCCACACCCTGCATGATGGTTGCCATACGCTCCAAGCCCATGCCGGTATCTACATTTTTGGATGCCAACTCCGTATAAGTTCCGTCCTCCTGTGCGTCAAACTGCGTCAAAACCAGATTCCAAAATTCCATATATCTGTCGCAATCGCAGCCAACGCCGCAGGTCGGGCTGTTGCAGCCATATTCAGGACCTCTGTCATAATAAATTTCCGTACAGGGACCACAGGGACCCGTGCCGTGCTGCCAGAAGTTGTCCTCCTTGCCCAATCTTTTGATTCTATCCCAAGGAAGCCCTACCTTTTCATGCCAGATGTTGCCTGTTTCATCATCATCCTCATAAATCGTAACATAAAGCTTGTCCTCCGGAATTTCCAACCACTCCGTTACAAACTCCCAAGCCCACGGAATGATTTCGTTTTTGAAATAATCCCCAAAGGAAAAATTGCCCAGCATTTCAAAAAACGTGCCGTGGCGCGCCGTCTTGCCGACATTTTCAATATCGCCTGTACGGATACATTTTTGGCAGGTCGTAACACGCTTACGCGGCGGAATCTCCTGCCCGGTAAAATACGCCTTCATGGGCGCCATACCGGAGTTAATCAAAAGCAGGCTCTTATCATTGTGGGGTACAAGAGAAAAGGATTGCAGCCGCAAATGTCCCTTCGTTTCAAAGAATTGCAAATACTTCTCTCGGATTTCATTTACACCAAGATTCTTCATAGCATTCCCTCCTTAAAAAATGATTCTACACGCAAAAGCGCCTCATCACGGAACAGTTCGGAAAAACAAAGCGTTTTTCGACCGGAAGCCGCAGATGGAAACCGTGTTTTTCGCTGAAAAAAACAGGCTGTCCCCTGTCTTGACAGGCGCAGAGCTGTTTATGCCGCTGATACCACCAAAAAATAATTTTTTGGGTAATAAAAAAGCCCCTGCTCCATAAAGGAACAGGGACGCATTTACCGTGGTACCACCCTGGTTACGGCACTGCTGCCGTCACTCTAAACCGTTAACGCCGATATACGCCGCGGTATACTCTTGTTCCACCACAGAGCCGGTTTCCTGTAAAAAACCGAAAAGACTGCTTCCATTTTGTGCTGCTGAGGCATTTTCACCAAACCGCCTCTCTCTGAAAGTCCGAACCAAAATGTACTCCTTCTTTTCTCAGCCTTTTGCTTTTTTTATAATGATTAGATTATAGCACCCGAAAAGCGTTTGTCAAGATAAATCCTACAGTTTTTTCTGCCCGGTTGTAGGTTTGTCAAGCATATATCGTAAGCCCATACAATTATGCTGTAGTCAAGGCTTAAGAATATATTGACTAAAACCTGTTAAATAGATAAAATAAGGTGCCAATATATAATTAATATTAATAAATACAAGGGAGGCAAAGACATGGATAAGAACAAGATGAAAAAGATGGCGGCTGCCGTGTTGGCTGTGGTGATTGTCTGCGGATCAATCATGTTTGCATATGACAGCGGCAAGCGGGTCGGCACAAGCAGTATAGAGCAGCAGACCGCTAGCGAGGACATCGGAATATCTCCGAATTCCGCATATGATTTCCTTGGCAGCGGACTTGCATGGCAGCTTTCGGCAGAGAGTCAGGCTCTTATGATGCAGGGCTATGCGATTGCCGAAAAATACGTAGATGAAATGGTGGCCATGTGTGAGGATCCAAGCAACACTGAGTGGAGTATGGAAAATGACCCGGACGGTGGAAAGCGTATGCTTCATAACGGCGTGCGCATAGCCATAGTCAGCGATGTGGATGATACTCTTGTAGACGGAGCAAATTATACTGCGGATGTTGTGGGAAATGACGGCGACTATAACAATGCGGCCTTTGCCAGATTTGTCATGAGCGATTCCTGCACGGCTCTTCACGGAGCAGTCGAGTTTGTTCAGAAGTGTGTAGACAGCGGTATTGATTTTTACTATGTCACAAACAGATATGACCAGGCATACAAGCCGGGGCAGTCTGATTCCGTAAGCTCCTATGAGCAGTCGATAGAAAAGGAAGGTAAGGGTCTATATTGCGCGGCAGACGGAACCGAGATAGGCAGCAGTCTGTATCAGGCCTGCGGCAAGACCATATATGACATATCCTATGAGTCCATGGAGAGGTTGGGCTTTCCGATTGACGATCAGCATCTGATTGTTAATGATAACAAGCTGAATGGCTCCAGCAAGGAGCCTGCGCGTACAGCCATAAGGGAAGGCAATGCGGCATATCCCAACGGACAGCGTACGGACGGAAGTGCGACAGACTGTGCGACAACCACTAAGCTCGAGCCGCATGAAATCGTTATGCTTCTGGGTGATAATATAGGCGATTTCACAGATGCATTTACCGCAGAGGAACTTGATGCCGTGAGTCGTTCCGCACTTGCATCGAGCGAGGATTATTCCGGAGAGTGGGGCACGAAATGGATCGTGATGCCAAACGCCATGTATGGCAATTCCATCAACTATGCAACCAACTATGGTATGAACAAGCTGTTTAAGCACTACGCATATACCAATTAAGGCGAGATTTCATCAAACTCCAAAGACGCTTAGCGTACACACAACGGGAGCATCATCACAGAAAACCCGCAGCCGTCGCATGTATCGACGATGCGCGGGGCAATTTTATGAGAAGATAGCAGGGCAGGAGGTTCTCCTGCCCTGCTTGCTGTTCTCGCCGAGCACAGACGACGCCGGAAAATGCTACCGTTTTTGTTCTTGAAAACCCATGAAAGATATAATATACTAATCCTTAAGGTAGCCCTCTCATTGCGTCTGAAGTCAGTTCATGTCAAATAAGATGGGGGGGGGAGAGGTATCTTTATATTCACGTCAAAACAAGGAGGCACAAACACAAAATGAAAGCAAAACCGTTTTTCAAGATTATGTCGGCAATATTGACTACGGCATGCCTTACAGCGTGCGCAGGCAGCACAACAAATTCAACGGCGGAATCCGAAAGCGCCAACTTGATGGGGGAGGTGCTCGGAGACTATGTAATTGAGCTTCCGGTCGTTACCGAAATAGACTATGAAACCGGACTGGAGACAATGAAAGAAATGTACGGACAATTCGGTTGTTCGGCAGTAGGAAAGGTTCTCGATAACGGGGACATGGTTATCGGACGCTCCTATGATCTTTACTACAGCAATAATCCTGCATATGTGATCAGAACCGATGTGGAAGGATTTTATAAGACGGTAGGACTTGCATATAATACCTTTGACGGAAGCACTTTCGAGGAGGCAAAGACAAACGGAATCACTCAGGACGAGCTTCTCAACCTGGTTTTCTTTACCGGGGAAATCATGAACGAGAAGGGATTTTACGTTGAAGCGAATATGCGAGACGCACAGCCCGAGGAAACAGGCATAGCGATATCGACGGGAACCAATCCTGATGCGGAGGTAAGCTGTTCCCTCCCAGCTTTGGTAAGATACTTAGCGGAAAGATGTGCAACTGTGGATGAAGCGGTTGAGCTTGCCAATTCTGTAAATGTTTACGCAATGAGTAACGGTGACTTAAACTGGTGCGGCGGTTATTTCCTGGCTGACGAAAGCGGACACTATGGTGTTCTTGAGCTTGTAGACAATAAGCTTGTCTGGATGGACGGACAAAACTGTCAGACCAATTTCTATATTAATGATGAATACAAAGACAAAGCTATTATCGGAAGCGGCATCGGAAGATATGAGCTTTTGGAATCCGAAATCGGATCTGTAAAAAGCGATGAAGACATGACAGCGCTTATGAAAAAGGTAAGATATTCTCAGATGCTTGACCCATATAACTGCCTCTTTGACCCGCGCAGCGAATTCAGTGGTGTAGGGGAACAGTATGCAGATTTCGGCGGTATGCTTACAATTGATATGTGTGCTGATGATCAGTATAAGGATACGATTTTGGAAGTGATGGAAACATTCGGCTCGCAGGAAAGAGAAAAGCCTGTTCAGCAGCTTAGGGATGAAGGCACACAGTGGCTCTCCGTATGGCAGACCACAGCAAACTGCAACAAGAAATCAATCAGGGTTATCTTCTTTGAGGATGATGCGCTTACCTTTGATTTCACGATTTAAGATGACATGGTCCAACCTGTAGAAACGGTAAGGAAGAGCTATGGCTATAAACGCAAGTAAAAATAATAAAAGGAGGTTAGAAAATGATAAGCATTTCAAGAGAAAACTTTATGAAACGAGCTATTGCCGTATGCTCATGTGCATGCGTGGCTTTAGCGGGGCTCACCGGCTGCTCCGATGAGTCTTCCTCTGCAACTGTTGCGGATACAGTTGTTTATGGCAAGATATACACATCAAACTCGAACCAGGAATACGTTGAGGCATTTGCTGTCAAGGATGGTAAGTATATCTATGTCGGCACCGAGGACGGTGTTCAGTCATACATAAAAGAGGGTACAACCGAAGTGGTTGACTATCGCGACAAGGGCATTGTTATGGCAGGTGCCACAGAAGGTCACGGCCACTATGTTGGTTATGGCGCACTTAGCTACCTCAATTGTACAGTCGCAGGTAAAACACAGGACGAAATTCTGGAAAACGCGAAAGCATATGTTAAAAAGAATCCGGATAAAAATGTGTATTACACCTTTGGCTGGGACAATGTTGCCATGATTAATGTCAAAGGGAAAATTGATATGAAGAGTAAGCTTGACGAAATCTGCAAGGACAAGGTTATGCTTATTGTCGATGATTCCGGTCACAATGCATTTTTCAACAGCAAAGCGGCAGAGGTTGCAGGAATCACCAAGGACACAGAGATTGCCGGCGGTCTTTTTTCTAAGAGCGAAGACGGCGAGCTTTTGGGCTTAGCCTCCGACATGGCAATGAATTACCTGTTAAAATATGCCGTTGCAACTGAGCAAATTGTGCAAGAGAGCGACTACGAGGGCATTGCCAAGGCAATGGAGGAAACACTGCACAGCTTTGGCTACACCTATTATCAGGACGGCTGGACAAACTACTTCGGCACACAGCTTTTGGACGCTTTAAGCGAATATGACAAAAATACAGGGCTTTCGGTTGTGATTAGCGGGTCTTATAAAATCGACTCTTATGATGATTGGAAAGCAGAGCTGGAGAAGGTAAAAGAATGTTCCGAGAAATATCCTACAGACCACTTCAAATTCAACACGATCAAGCTCTTTGCCGACGGCGAAGCAGTCGAAAGCAAAAGCGGTTGGCTGATTGACGGATATGCGGACGGCACGCATGGCACACAGGTGTGGGATGATGACACAATGAATGCAATCGTAAAGGCCGCAAACGAGGCCGGCATCTCTATGCACATTCACTCCCAGGGGGATGCTGCAACAGAGCAAGTAGTGAACGCATACATCAACGCAGAAGACTCGCAAACAAGCAACATCTACAATGGCATTTGCCATGGCAGAAACATAACCGATAACTCCAAGAAAAAGATGGGAGAACACCACATCTATGTTGCAGAAAACATCAACTGGAGAGTGCTTACGCCGGCAGGTTCGGAAGAAATGCTGGATCAACTCTTTAACAGAACTATCTTCAAAGCGGGTTACCCTATCCAGTCGCTCATTGATAATGGCGTGCTTGTTACCTCTTCGACAGACGTTCCTGCTGCTTCCGGTGCACCGACAACCGTTGCCGGCATCATCGAGGTTGCTGTAAACGACACCCGCGGAGATTTCGAGGTTATTCAGCACGACGAATCCGAGCGTGTTTCGGTTGAGCAAGCTATGGATATCATGACAATTAACGGTGCTAAGCAGCTTCAGATGGAGGACGAGCGCGGTTCGATTGAGGTAGGAAAATATGCCGATTTCATCTTCATCAACAAAGACATTTCCAGCTGTGAAAAAGACAAAATTCACGAGGGTGAAGTTGAGACAGTTTATTTCGAAGGCAGAGAGGTATATACTGCTAAATAACATTAAGAAACATAAGTAGAAAGGTAGGAAGAAAAATGAAAACCAGAGTTTTAACAAATGGTAAATTTTTTACTGCGAATGAAAATATGCCTTGGGCTGAGGCTGTTGTTATTAAGGGCAACAAAATCGCCTATGTAGGCAGCAACGAGGAAGCCTTAAAGCAAGCGGAAGGAGTCGAGACAGAGGATTTGGGCGGCAAGCTTGTTACCCCGGGTCTCATCGATGGGCATTTGCACTTTTTTGCGGCAACTATGTTCGCCGGACTTCTTCGCTTGGATGCAATGACACCGGAGCAAATGATTGAGGCGATTACCAAAGATGTTGCTGCGCATCCTAATCGCGATGCGTACACCGGCATGGGCTGGTTTGATACGGCATTTGGAGTGAACGGACCGAACAAGGCAGACCTTGATGCGATTTGTTCTGACAAACCTATGGCATACCTCTCCGCAAGTATGCATACTGTGTGGTGCAATTCCAAAGCTCTGGAAGCTGCGGGCATCACTCGTGACACGCCGGACATCGACCCTGCCGGCGGAGTTGTGTATGTGCGCGATGAAAACGGTGAACCTACCGGCTATTGCAAGGAAATAGCTTCTATGGATAAAGTAATGGGCGCTGTTAAATATTTCGACGATGATGCAATGGCTGCGGCAATGGAGAGCTTCAGGGAAAAATGCACCGAGCATGGAATTACATCCATTGTTGACTGCGGCAGCATAAGCTTTATGAAATATGTCATGAACGATGAGCTTTGTGCCAAGATGGACAACGACGAGTGTCCTATACGCCTCAACTTCTGCGGCTTTGCCGGTGTGGCAGGACTCTATGAAATGGCATTTAATGATGCGGTTGAGTTCTCTAAGAAATACAATAACGACCGCTTCTTCTGCACCTTTGGAAAGCTTTTTAATGACGGCACGCTGGAGACTACCTCTGCAGCAATTCCAAACGCATATCCGAATGGCAACAAGATTGCTCCGATTATAACTACAGAGGTTCTTGCAAAGAAGTTTGAGGAGTTTGCAAATGCCGGAATAGATGTCAATATTCATGCGATTGGGTCAGATGCAATCCACAACGTACTGGAAGCCGCCGGTATCGTTCGCGGGAAGGGCTTTAGTGACCTGCGCATTGTTTGCTCGCATTCCGGATATGTATACCCTCAGGATCTTGGGCTCTTTGGCAAGTATGACGTATTCTCAAATACCACCGGCTGCTGGATTGCGGCCATGAATGAAGAGCAGGAGGCTTTTGTAGCTAAGCTTACGGAGGCTAAGGCATATCCTGTTAAGTCAATTATGGACGGCGGCGCAAAGGTGGGCTTCGGTTCCGACTTTCCTACAGATCCTACGACCTTCCCGGTTATGCCTAACATGGAGACTCTCGTTACAAGACGCCATGTGGGCGAGGAAGGTGCATTTGTACATGATGCGGCAGAGTGTATAAGCATTGCCGACGTAATCAAGGGCTATACCATCAATAATGCTTACCAGATGCGTAAGGAGGATGTACTGGGCTCTATTGAGGTTGGCAAATATGCCGATTTAACAGTGTTTAACCAGAACCTGTTTGAAATCGACCCCTGCGAGATTCACAATGTCACTGTTGTACAAACCATCAAAGACGGAATCACAACATATGAAGCTTAAGGCCAAAGCTTATGCATCAATGAAAATTGACCCGTCTACCCTACTGAATGCTCCGATGCAGCTCGAGAGCTTATTCAAACAGAATACCTGAAATCAATCAAGTTGCAGCGCAAACTACCGGTAAATACATAGGTGGTTTGCGCTGTTTTTGTATTCTCATTCCTTGGCAATCATCGGAAAGGAGGCAAACCCTCGCCCATGAATGCCTGAGGCTATTATTATAAAGGTGGACACGGAAGATATAATGGAAGACCCCTATTACGATCTAACAAGGGACGTCCGGATATACGAAGCCGGAT
>CAVHYX010000012.1:0-13541 GCA_963640305.1 Sodaliphilus sp.
AATACGCCCTTCTAGGGCGAGTGCAAACCACTAGTTTAACTAGTGGTTTTGATTTAGTCTCCGGTTTTTGCTGCGGTTCTTGCGAAATGCCGCAGAGCAGTCATGGTGCGAATTTCATCACCGTTATCGGTGATGATCTGCTGCAATTCGTGCGGCAGTGTCTTATAGAAATTTTTCGCCCGTTCGTTGTTTAGCAGCATATCCGCCAAATCGCGATATTCCTTTCCAAGCATGGACATCCTCTCCTTTCGATAGAGATAGGATGGACAGAAAGCGGCGGTTTCATACAGAGTGAGCGAAAAAAGAAGCGTCAACTCTCCAGATGGGCGGTATCATCCACATCCAATGCCTCTACCAGCTTGACCTCCGGATTTTTCTGCATGAAATTATTCAGTGTATATTGGTTGGCGAAAAGCAGAAGCGGGCGCTCAAAGCGGTCGTAGAGCAGAGTGCTTCTTGCAACGACATATTCCTTAATTTCCTTTGGAGAGCCGGGAGCAACCCAGCGCGCAACCTGATATTCCAAGGGCTCCATGCGAATTTCGGAGTTATACTCATTCAAGAGGCGATATTGGAAGACCTCAAATTGCAGCTGACCGACTGCGCCAAGAATCACATCGTGAAACTCATTATGATAGACCTGAATTGCGCCCTCCTGTGCCAGCTGCACAACGCCCTTTTGGAACTGCTTTGCCTTTAGGGAATTGACAGGACGCACACGACAGAACAATTCGGGCGGGAAGGTCGGCAGGGGTTCAAAAAATAGCTTTTCCTTACGGTCGGTCAGAGTATCGCCGATTTGGAAATTGCCGCTGTCATAAATGCCGATGATGTCGCCGGCGATGGCGGTTTCGACCGTTTCGCGGTCATTCGCCATCAGATGTGTGGACTGGCTTAGCTTCATCTGCTTACCCGTGCGGGAAAGGGTCACGCTCATTCCGCGGGTGAAGGTGCCGGAGCAGATACGGAAGAAGGCAAGTCGATCGCGATGGGCGGGGTTCATATTTGCCTGAATTTTGAAGATAAAGCCGCTGAAAAAATCATCGGTGGGCGCAACCTCGCCTGTGGTGGTTTTTCTGACACCGGGCGCGGGCGACCAGGCAAGAAAATGCCGCAGGAAGGGGGCGATGCCGAAATCGGCAAGCGCAGAGCCGAAGAATACGGGAGAAAGCCGACCTTCCTTGATTGCTTGTAAATCGAAGGGGTTTCCGGCGCCGTCCAAAAGCTCCATTTCGCTACGCAGAATATCCAGATTAGCAGCGGAGATGACACCCTCGAGGGTATCGCCGAATACGCCGTTTGCACCCAATTCCACCACGCCGTTTTTCTGCTTATAGAGGTAGACCTTATTTTCCAGACGGTCATAAATGCCCTCAAATGTCAGACCGTTGCCGATGGGCCATGTAACGGCAGTGGAGGGAAGACCAAGCGCCTCCTCCAAATCCGCCATACAATCCAGAGGATCCTTGGATTGGCGGTCTAATTTATTGATGAAGGTAAAAATGGGGATTTTTCGCATGGAGCAGACCTTAAAAAGCTTGACGGTCTGCGCCTCGACACCCTTGGCAGCATCAATCACCATGACTGCGCTGTCCACGGAGGTTAGAATACGGTAAGTATCCTCGCCGAAGTCGTTATGCCCGGGGGTATCCATGATGGAGACAACCTTGCCATCGTACGTAAACTGCATGACGGAGGAGGTGACGGAAATCCCTCTTTGTTTTTCGATTTCCATCCAGTCGGACTTGGCAAATTTATTTTTGCCCCTTGCCTTTACTGTGCCTGCCTCGCGGATGGCACCGCCGTGCAGCAGGAGCTTTTCCGTTAATGTGGTTTTACCTGCGTCGGGGTGGGAGATAATCCCGAAGATTCGACGCTTTTGGATTGCATCTGCGTTGCTCATATATTTCTTCCTTTCTTTCCGAAATGGTTTTTTGTTCCAAATACACATCGTTTTTATTTTACCCGAATTTTTGGAAAAAGGGAATACGCAGATGTAAAAAAGAAGGACGTGTTTTTGAGGAAAATACATTGACTGTAATCTGTCTTTGGGTTAAAATGAGGGACATAGGGTAATAGACAGAAAGATATATTTTTTTAGGAGGAATGAAAAGATGAAATTTACAAGCACTGACAAAGCACCCGCAGCAGTTGGTCCCTATTCTCAGGCAGTTTCCGTGAACGGACTTTTGTTTACCTCCGGTCAGATTGCGCTGGATCCCGCGACGGGCGAAATGGTTGGTACGGATGTACAGGCACAGGCAGAGCAGGTTTGTAAGAATCTGGGCGCTGTTTTGGCGGCAAACGGACTGAGCTTTACCGATGCGGTGAAAACCACCTGCTTCCTGGCGGATATGGCTGATTTCGGCGCATTCAATGAGGTTTACGGCAAATATTTTACCAGCAAGCCCGCACGCTCCTGTGTGGCAGTGAAGACACTGCCGAAGAACGCATTGTGCGAGGTTGAGGTCATTGCAGAAATGAAATAATGCGGTGAAAAAAGATTTTTGCCCAACACGAAGTTCTTGCCCCGGGCAGGAACTTCCTTTTTGTCCGGCTGCTGTGCAGAATAAAAAAAGAAATTTGACGAGGGGAGAACCTAGCAAAAAGGCGCTCCCTTTTGTATAATGAAAAGCAGAGAAAGAGGTATCGGAAAAGAGGGGTGAGGATATGTTTGATATTTTGGAGGAGTTGAAGAGGCTGCCGCAAAAGCCGGGCGTTTATCTCATGAAGGACGAGGCAGGGCATATTATTTATGTCGGGAAGGCGGTGAACCTGAAAAACCGCGTGCGGCAATATTTTCAGAGCAGCCGCAACCAGACAGCGAAGACGCGCTCTATGGTGCCGCATATCCGAGAATTTGAATATATTGTTACGGATTCCGAGATGGAGGCTCTGCTTTTGGAATGTAACCTCATCAAGAAGTATCATCCCTATTACAATATTCTTTTGAAGGACGACAAAAGCTATCCCTATATTAAGGTGACGATACAGGAGGATTATCCCCGTATTTTTCTGACGCGCAGACTGCAAAAAGATAAGGCAAAATATTACGGTCCCTTTACCGATGTTTCAGCGGCAAAGGAGACGGTTGCGACGCTGCACCGCATTTTCCCGATTCGGAAATGCAAGAAGGTATTTCCGCGGGACATCGGGAAGGAGCGCCCCTGTCTGAATCATGATATTGGGCAATGCCCGGCGCCTTGCGGCGGATGTGTTTCCAAAGTGGAATATCAGGCTTATGTGCGGGATGCCATGGATTTTCTGGAGGGGAAGCATCATGCCGTTATGCAGCGGATGGAGAAAGAAATGCAGATGGCGGCGGAACGAATGGAATTTGAACGGGCGGCTGCTTTACGGGATAAGCTGGTGGCAGTCAGGCACATTGCTGAAAAACAGAAGATTTCCAACACAGGCTTGGGGGATGCGGATGTCATCGGCTTTGTGTGCGCACATGAGGAATGTCTGGTGCAGGTATTCTTTATCCGCAGCGGAAAAATGACGGGGCGGGAGAGCTTTACGCTGACCGCCTTTGCGGAGCAGAGCCGCACGGAAATTTTGACAGCGTTTGTGAAGCAATTTTACAGCGGTACAGCTTATATCCCGAAGGAAATTATTTTACAGGAGGGGTTGCTTGCGGAGGAAAGTGAGTTGATTGCGGCGTATCTTTCGGAAAGAAGGGGCAACGCCGTTACGCTTACTGTACCCGTTAAGGGGGAAAAGCACAAGCTAGTGGAGCTGGCACACAAGAATGCCATGCTGATTTTTGAACAATTCGGCGAAAGGCTGAAGCGGGAGGAGCAGCGGACGAAGGGTGCAATGGATGAGCTGCGGGAGGCGCTTTCCCTACAGGGAGAGCTAAAGCGCGTGGAGGCATACGATATTTCCAATACGCAGGGCTTTGAATCGGTCGGTTCTATGGTTGTTTTTGAGGAGGGACGCGCGAAGCACAGCGATTATCGGAAATTCCGCATCAAGACAGTCATTGGAGCGAATGATTACGCTTCTATGCGGGAGGTGCTTACGCGGCGGCTGAGTCATGCCGTAAAAGAAAAGGCAGAGGGGAAAAGCACGAGCTTTACCCGTCTGCCGGATTTGATCCTGATGGACGGTGGCAAGGCACAGGTACGCGCGGCAGAGGAGGTTTTGCTTGCGTTCGGACTTACGATTCCGGTTTGCGGTATGGTAAAGGACGACAGACACCGTACGCGGGGGCTTTTATTTAATGGGAGAGAAATTCGGATTCCGCTGACCTCGGAAGGCTTTCGACTTTTGACGCGCATACAGGACGAGGTGCATCGCTTCGCCATTACCTACCACAGAAGACTGAGGGATGAGCGAAATTTACATTCGGTTTTGGACGATATTCGGGGCATCGGTGAGGTACGGAGAAAGGCTCTGCTATGGAAATTCGGCTCTTTGGAAGGGATTGCGGCGGCGGAGGTCGCGGAGCTTTTGGAGGCGGATGGTATGACGATATCGGCGGCGGAGCAGGTCTATTTGTTTTTCCATCCGCAGGAGAGAGGAGAGCAGGGACAGGAATAAGCGCTTGACAGTGGACTTTTGTTTCATTACACTGTAACAAAACGAGGGATTTGCAGAGAGGAAGGAGAATTGCTTTGGGAATCTATATTGCACTGGGGCTTTCGGTGCTTTTGAATGTATTCTTTTTGATACGGGCAGAAAACGAAAGGACACGGGAAAACGAAAAAAATGTGACGGAGCGGGAAATTCGCGAGATGGTGGACGCTGGCGGTGACAGCGGTACGATTGACGAGAATGTGAAGGAAATGCTGAACAACATTTTTGAACTGAGTAATATTTCTGCGGGAGATATTGCGACACACCGAACGGATATTGTTGCGGTTTCCGTAGAGGCGACGCTGGAGGAAATCAAAGGGGTGATGGCGGAGGAAAAATATTCCCGTATTCCGGTATATGACGATAATATTGACAATATTGTCGGGGTATATCATGTGAAGGATATGGTGAAATATATCCTTGCGGATGTGACCCGCGTGAAAGAGGGGCATTTTCATCTGAAGGAAATTTTGATGCAGCCCTACTTTATTCCTTTTTCCAAGAAGGTGGACGAGCTTCTGGCGGAAATGAAGCAGAAGAAGGTGCATATGGCAATCGTCATCGATGAATACGGCGGGACGGCGGGCATTGTTACCATGGAGGATATTATGGAGGAAATCTTCGGGAATATCTTTGATGAGTACGACAAGGAGGAGGAAGAGGATATTACGGAAATCTCCGAGTGTGTTTACCGCATTGACGGCTCGACCGATTTATCGGATGTTGAGGAGCAGCTTGGCATTAGCTTTGCGGAAAACGAGGATTATGACACGCTGGGCGGATATCTGATTGGGCAGCTGGGGCGCATCCCTGAGGAGGGGGAAGCCATTGCCATGCAGCTTTGCGGCTGGGAGTTTTGTGTGGAGCAATTTGAGGAAAAGCGTATCCTTAAGGTTTTGGCGACGAAGCTTGCCGAGGAGGAAACAGCGGATGAAAAAGAAGGAGAGCCTGCTTAGGAGGCATAACAGGCGAAAAGAAAAGGATAAAAAAAAAGGATAAAAGAAAAGGATAAAAGGAGGAGAAGCAAGCGATGCTGAACAAAAAAGTAGTAGAATTGCTGAATGACCAGATTGTAAAGGAATTTTATTCCGCTTATCTGTATCTGGATTTTTCCAATTATTATTCCGAAAAGGGACTGGATGGCTTTGCAAACTGGTACCGTATCCAGGCGCAGGAGGAAAGAGATCATGCACTGCTGTTCTATGATTACCTGCACAACAACAACGAAAAGGTAATACTGGGCGCGATTGATGCCCCTGCGCTGAAATTGGAAAAGCTGATGGATCCCCTACAGGAAGGTCTGAAGCATGAGGAATATGTAACGGAACTGGTTCACACCATCTATGCGGCGGCGAAGGAGGTCAATGATTTCCGTACCATGCAGTTTCTGGATTGGTTTGTAAAGGAGCAGGGCGAGGAAGAGAAGAACGCCAACGATTTGATTACCAAAATGGAACTGTTCGGCAGTGACCCCAAGAGCCTGTATATGTTGGATCAGGAACTGGGCGCAAGAGTTTATACCGCACCCTCTCTTGTGCTTTAAGCAGAACAAACGGACGCCTTTGGGATTTTCCGAGGGTGTCTTTTTTTGCGGCTGCACAGAAAAATTTGTCCGAACATACCTTGAAATAAAATGAAAAATGAGAGGATGGGATTTTTCATGTCCGAACAAAACCGGTATGAAACGAGCGACGATCTGCTGATGCCATTGCCTTTGACGGAGGAAGCGGTGCAGACGGAAACAGAGAATTTTACGGAGGAGACGCAGGAGGATATTGCGGATCGCTTTCCGCGCATTATTTTGCCGAACAATACAAATGTTACGGTGATTCCGATTATTCCGGGAATTACGCTTTTGGGGTATATCCGTTTTTTGAATGCAAGCACCGCGGAAACGAGGGTAGATATTTATGCCAACGGGCGAAGGGTTGCCACGGACTTGCGCTATCAGGATTTCACGGAATATATGAAGGTGCTCCCGGGTTGGTATCGGATTGCGGTTTATCGGACGGGAACGGTTACGGAGCCCTTGACCGTTTTGCGCCTACAGGTGCAGGCGAACGGGATTTATACCGTTGCGGTAACCGGCCCGGCGGAGGAGATTTCCTCGCTGACGATTGAGGACAGCAGCCGCATATTAAGCCCCAATCGGGCGTATATCCGATTCGTACAGCTTTCGCCGACGGCGCCCGCTATGGATGTGTACTGGGATGACAAGCTGGTGCTGTCTGATTTGCGCTATGAGGAAATTAGCCGCTATCTGATGAGCAGCACCGGCAGCCATACCTTGAAGCTGCGAGATACGGAGACAGGGCAGCTGCTTTTAACGCATCCGGATGTAAATCTGAAGGGTGGCAAGGCGTATACGGTTTATGTGGTAGGCAGCCGCGCGGACAGGGCGGGCTTACAGGTGTTGATTCCGCTGGAGGGTGTGAGCTATCTGAATTTTGGCATTTGAGGAAAAATGTTTTTTTTCTGAAAAAAACTGTACGAAAGAGGCAAGCTTTGTTATACTGTTGACAATACCCATCGTCGGGGACGATAAATTTCAGTACGACCGATGAAAGAAGGAGAATCATCATGTTAAAAGGGAAAACGGTTGTTTTGGGCGTAACGGGCAGTATTGCTGCCTATAAGATGGCGAATGTGGCGAGTATGCTGGGAAAGCTGCACGCAGATGTACATGTCATTATGACGGAAAACGCCTGTCAGTTTATTACGCCTGTTACATTTGAAACCTTGACCGGAAATAAATGTATGGTAGATACCTTTGACCGAAATTTTCAATTTCATGTGGCACATATTTCTATTGCGAAAAGGGCGGATGTGTTGCTGATTGCGCCCGCTTCCGCAGATGTAATCGGGAAGCTGGCAAACGGTATTGCGGATGATATGCTGACCACAACGGCAATGGCGTGTACCTGTAAGAAAATCGTTGCGCCGGCAATGAATACAAATATGTATCATAATCCCATTTTGCAGGAGAATCTGAAAAAGCTTGCGGGCTACGGCTTTACGGTTATCGCGCCCGAAAAGGGGCTGCTTGCCTGCCGAGATGTCGGAGACGGAAAGATGCCTGCAGAGGAGGTGCTTGTGGCACATATATTAAAGGAAATTGCATATGAAAAAGACCTTGCGGGGCAGAGGGTGATTGTGACGGCGGGACCGACACAGGAAAGCATTGACCCTGTGCGGTATATTACGAACCACTCCACAGGGAAGATGGGGTATGAGCTGGCGAAGGCGGCAATGCTCAGGGGGGCTGCGGTAACTCTGGTTAGCGGTGTAACGAGCCTGGAGCCGCCGTTATTTGTGGACTATGTGCCGGTAAAAAGCGCGGCGGATATGTTCGAGGCAATGCAAGCCCGCTTTTTGGAGAACGATATTATCATCAAGGCGGCGGCGGTTGCGGATTATAAGCCGAAAAGCTACAGTGATGAGAAAACGAAGAAAAAGGATGGCGAGATGTCTATCGAGCTGGACAGAACACAGGATATTTTGAAATATCTGGGAGAGCATCGCAAGGAAGGGCAGTTTTACTGCGGATTTTCCATGGAGACACAGAATATGCTGGAAAATTCCCGCGCGAAGCTGGATAAGAAGCACATTGATATGGTGGTTGCCAACAACCTGAAGGTGGCGGGCAGCGGCTTTGGGACGGATACCAATGTAGTAACTATGATTTCCAAAGAGGAGGAGGTGCAGCTGGAGCTGCTTACGAAGGCAGAGGTTGCACATAGGATTCTGGATGAAATTTTGAAACTAAAGGCAAGGAAGGGCTAACAACGGGAACGGCTCTGTCGCATAGGAGAATCGCGGCAGAGCCTTCCTTGTAGATAGGGCAAATTGCATAAAAAGAAGGCAAAAATTTTGTATGCGATAACGGCTGATTTGACTGCAAAAACGGTTAGATTTCATTGACAGAGCTATTTTTTGATGATACAGTAAGGATAGAGATGCGTCATAACGCACGCATTTGCGTTATTTGCCTTCGATAACGCACGGTTCAAACCAAGGAGGACACACATGGATGCGATAAGCAGTAGGATTTCGGAGAATTTGAGGCAAATCAGGAGAGGAAAGAAGCTGAGTCTGGACAGCATGGCGGAGATGACGGGAGTCAGTAAAAGTATGCTGGGGCAAATTGAGAGAGGGGAATCCAGTCCGACGGTGGCAACGCTTTGGAAGATTGCGACGGGGCTGCATATTTCCTTTACCGCCCTTCTGGAGAGCAGACAAGCGGAAACACAAATGCTCCGCAGAGATGAGGTTTCTCCGCTTTTGAGCGACGAGGGACGGTTTCGGCTTTTTCCTTTTTTTCCTTATGATGATGAAAGGAAATTCGAGATGCTGAGCATTGAGCTGGAACCGAATACCCGCTCGGAATCTGTGCCTCATGAGGATGGAACAGAGGAATTTATACTTGTTTTTGAAGGCGCACTGCGGCTAACCGTGGACGGCACGGAATATGTGGTGGAGGCAGGAGAGGGGATTCGCTATTTTGCCAATAAGCCCCATATTTATGAATGTTACGGTACGCAGAGGGCAAAAATCTGCATGGTGATTTACTACGGGAAATAAAACCGTTATAACGGCGGATTTTTGTCAGGAGGCAACCATTGAGGCAGATTGAGAAAGGGTCAGGTGAATGAAATGAGCGTTACACCCAGAATTGAGAAAATCCGTCAAAACTATGTCAATACGAAACCGTCCGTTTCCTATGAACGGGCAAGGATATGGACAGAATCCTTCCAAAGAACGGAAGGGCAGCCTGCACAGATTCGTACGGCACAGGCGTTTTATGATACCTGTAACGAGCTTTGCGTCAATATTTTTGAGGGAGAGCTGATTGTCGGCGCAAGCGGCGAATTCCGTAAATGCGGGATTTTGACGCCGGAATTTGCGTGGAAGTGGGTTGATGATGAGATGGACAACTTCCCAACCCGTCCGCAGGATCCTTATGAAATGACGGACGAGCAGAGAACGTATATCAGAGAAAAAATCTTCCCCTATTGGAAGGGGAAATCCGTAGAGGACGCATTTTTGGCGCGTACCTCGGAGGAAACAAAGAAAATCGGTGTAGATACGGGCTTTGTGGACACTGACTCGAAATGGCGCAACGGCATTGGCGAGATGTCTCCGGACTACGTGGATCAGCTGTTCCCCAAGGGCTTCGGCGGCATTAAAAAAGAGGCAGAGGGATATATGGCGGAGTTGAACGAAGCAATTCCCGAGGAAAAGGACAAGCTGGTATTCTATCGCTCCATCGTTTTGGTGTGCGACGGTATCATCCGTCTGGCAAACAGATATGCCGCAAAGGCGAGAGAAATGGCGGCGGAGGAAAAGGACGAAACAAGAAAGGCAGAGCTTTTGGAGATTGCGGCAACCTGTGAGGCAGTTCCCGAAAATCCTCCGAAATCCTTCCGCGAGGCAATTCAGTTTACATGGTTTGTACAGCTTGGCGGTATCATTTCCGAGAATCCGCTGGCATTGAACCCCGGGCGGTTCGATCAGTATATGTATCCGTATTACAAGGCGGACTTAGATGCGGGAAAAATTGATTATGATACTGCGCTGGAGCTGGTAGAATGCCTGTGGCTGAAATACAGCGAATGGGCTTGGACAATTTCCGCAAATACGGCGGATTTCTTTGCGGGCTATACGAACTTTGAGAATTTGACTGTCGGCGGAACGACAAAGGACGGCAGGGACGGCACGAATGACATTTCCTACATGGCAATTCAGGCGACAAAGGAAACGAAATGCCATCAGCCGACCTTAAGCTGCCGTATCTCTGCGGATTGTCCGCCGGAGTTTATGGAGGCGGTGACAGACCTGGTTTCCACAGGCAGCGGCTTCCCGGCAATTCACAGCGACAGAACCGGCTACGAAATGCTGCGGAATCTGGGCTATGAGCCGGAGGATGCAAGAGACTGGAACAACTGCGGTTGCGTTGTGCCACATTCCAGAAAGACCTTTGAATGGACATCCTCCTGCAACATCAGCTTTGCGGCTGCGCTTGAATTTGCGCTGAATGAAGGCAAGAGCCGCCTGACGGGCGAGCAGGTTGCTTTGCCCGAAAAGGATCCGAAAACCTTTGCAAGCTACGAGGAGGTGGAGGAAGCGTGGTTTAAGCAGTTCTCCTATATGGTAAAGCACGGTGTCATCAGCCTTTTAACCGCACAGAAAATACATAAAGAACAGGCACCTCGTCCGTTCCTGTCTGCCTGCAATGAATATTGTGTGAAAAACGGCAAGGATTTGGTTAACGGCGGCGCAAAATACAACATTGGACCTGTATTTACAGGGGTTGGACTTTCGGTTACGGCAAACTCTCTGGCTGTCATCAAGAAGCTGGTGTTTGAGGAAAAGAGTGTGACTCTATCCGAATTGATTGATGCGCTGAACAATAACTGGGAGGGGTATGAAGCCCTGCGTGCAAGGGCGCAGGCTGTGCCTAAATACGGTAACGACGATGATTATGTAGACAGCATTGCTAAGAAGCTGGCGGATTATTTCTATCATGATGTTACCGGCTACAAGGATATTTACGGACATCATTTCGTAACGGCGTTTATGGGGATTTCCAACTATCTGCCGACCGGTAAGGTGCTTGGCGCAACACCGGACGGAAGAAAGGCGAAGGATCCCATCAACGAGGGCGTTTCTCCTTATACCGGTACAGATACCTCTACCTGCCTTGCGGCACTGCGTTCCTCCGCAAAGCTGAATCATGATATTCACAGCGGCGGCACACTACTGAATTTGCGTCTGAATCATGATTTGGTTGCAACAAAGAGAGGACGCGCAAACCTCGGCGCGATGCTCCAGTCCTATTTTGCACTGGGTGCATTCCATGTACAATTCAACACTATTTCCAATGAGGTGCTGAAGGACGCACAGGCGCACCCTGAAAATTACAGGGATTTGCTGGTGCGTGTGGCAGGTTACAGCACACAGTTTGTCAATCTGTCGAAATCCATGCAGGATTCCATCATGGCAAGAAATGCGCATGAGGAATTCTAAGACAGCGTAAAAAATGCCGCAGATGCGAAATTAGTGTCTGCGGCGATTCTATAGAAGGAAAGGGATTGCGATGAAGGGATACCTGATGCAGATGCAGCCGTTTTCCGTCAATGACGGAGACGGAATTCGCACGACAATTTTTTTGGCAGGCTGTCCGCTACACTGTAAGTGGTGTGCGAATCCGGAAGGATTGCACCAACAGCCGATGGTAGGATTTTATGCTAGGCAATGCATTGGCTGTGGGGCTTGCGCGGATGTCTGTCCGAAGGGAATCGGTATTGATTTGAACCGAGAGCGGGAGAGGTGTATTGGCTGCGGGGCGTGTGCTATGGCTTGTCCAAAGGGGGCGAGAAAGGCGCTGGTTTCCCTAGCGGATGCGGAGGAAATCATCCGAGAGGTAGCAAGGCATCAGCTGTTTTATCGCAGCTCCGGCGGGGGGATTACCTTTTCCGGCGGGGAGGCAACGGCACAGCCTGCTCTTTTAGACTATCTTTCCGCCCGTTTGTATGATATGGGGTTTAGTCTGGATTTGGAATCCTGCGGTTATTTCGAGTTTGAAAAGGTACGCAGCTCTTTGGAGCGGATGGATTTGATTTTCATGGATTTGAAGCACATGGATCCGGTGTTACACGAAAAATTTACGGGTGTTTCCAATGAGCGGATTCTGGAAAATATCAAGCGACTGGCGGAGCTTTCGGCAAGAGTGGTCATTCGGATTCCGACGATTGAGGGCGTGAATGCGGACGAGGAAAACATCCGCAAAAGTGGCGAGTTTATCAAGAAATATTTGCCGGATGCGGAGATGGAGCTTTTACCCTATCATAAATTCGGGTTCGGGAAATACGAGGCGCTGGGGATGGCATTGCCCGATGCCGCATTTGGCACACCTACGAAGGAAAAAATGGAGCAGCTCAAGGGAATTTTGCGGGAGATTGGCATTTCCTTAGCGGATTTTAAGTGAAGAAACAAGAAAAAAATAAGGCTTTCTCTGAAAATTAGGGAGAAGGCCTTATTTTTTCATTGGACAAAGGCAGTCTTGAGAGGGAAGGGGGAATTATGGTAGAATGATTAAAAAGAACTTGGGGCAACGCACCCGAGGTCTTTCGGGACGGCAATCGGGAAAAAAATAAAAAAAGGGTGAACAGAGGATGCTTGAGGAATATCAAACCATACTGACGCAGGCGGAGGCGGAAATCGTTGAAAAAAAATCCAGATTTATCGCTACGGTGCGCCCGGTACAAAGCGAGGAGGATGCGAAGCGCTTTGTCGAGGAGATGAAAAAGAAATATTGGAATGCAACGCACAATGTCTTCGCCTATCAAATCGGAGAGCAAAACGAATTGCAGCGCTTCAGCGATGACGGCGAGCCGCAGGGGACGGCGGGGATGCCTGTGCTCGGTGTACTCAAGGGGGAGGATGTCAAGAATACGGCAATCGTTGTGACGCGATATTTCGGCGGGACGCTTCTGGGTACGGGTGGACTGGTGCGCGCCTACGGCCGGGCTGCGAAGGAAGGGCTTCTGACGGCGGGGATTGTGCGGCTGGTGCGATATCGGAAATATTCGGTTATGGCGGCCTATACGGATTCCGGAAGGGTGCAATATGAGATTTTGCAGGAGGGATACGAATTATTGGATACCGTTTATACGGAGCGGGTGGAATTTATCATTTTGGCGGAGGTCCGCCGCGCGGAGGCGTTTGAAAAGAAAATGACGGAGATTTTTCGCGGGGAGCGCCCCTTTACGCTGCTGGGCGAGGCTTACGGCGCATGGCGGGAGGGGAAGCTTTCCTTACAGGAGGGATAAAAAAGGACAAAAAAGAAGCCTTGAAAAAACAAGGCTTCTCGCTATGCGGCTGGTGGGACTCGAACCCACACGCTGTCACCAGCGTCAGATTTTGAGTCTGATGCGTCTGCCAGTTCCGCCACAGCCGCA
>CAVHYX010000013.1:0-28234 GCA_963640305.1 Sodaliphilus sp.
AAAGGAGATGATTTTTTATGTTCGAATTAGAACAGATCCGTCTGGGTCTTTCGACCTATGACGAAAAATTAAAGGAAATGGGGGCTTCACTTTGACGTCGCAGGCGCGAAGGAGAAGATAAACGAATTAGAGGAGCTTTCCGCAGACCCCGATTTCTGGAATGACTTGGAAAAGAGCCAGAAAACACTGCAAAAGCTGAAGGGACTGAAAAATAAGGTCGGCAAATACGAAAGCCTTGTGACTGCCTACGAGGACATTTTGACACTGATTGAAATGGGTATCGAGGAGCAGGATGACAGTGTATACGAGGAAGTCAAGGAAATGAACGATTCCTTCCTTGCAGACTTTGAAGCACTGCGGATTGCAACGCTGCTGGACGGCGAATATGACCGCAACAACGCCATTGTGACCCTGCACGCAGGGACGGGCGGCACGGAGGCGTGCGACTGGACAAATATGCTGTTCCGTATGTATTCCAGATGGGCGCAGAAGGAAGGTTTTGAGGTTGAGGTACTGGATATGCTGGATGGGGATGAGGCAGGGCTGAAATCCGTTACCATTCAGGTGAACGGCGAAAATGCCTACGGCTATCTGAAATCCGAAAAGGGGATTCACCGTCTGGTGCGTGTTTCTCCCTTCGACAGCGCGGGGAGACGGCAGACCTCCTTTGCCTCCTGCGATGTTATGCCGGAGATTGAGGATGATACAGAGATCGAAATCAAGCCCGACGATATTCGTATTGATACCTACAGGGCGAGCGGCGCCGGCGGTCAGCACATCAATAAGACCTCCTCGGCGGTTCGTATTACGCATTTCCCGACGGGGGTTGTGGTTTCCTGTCAGGAGGAAAGAAGCCAATTTGCCAATAAGGACAAGGCATTTAAGATGCTCCGCAGTAAGCTGCTTGCCCTGCGGCTGGAGGAGCAGATGCAGAAGCTGGCGGAAATCCGTGGCGATGTGAAGGAAATCGGCTGGGGCAGCCAGATTCGGTCTTATGTCTTTATGCCTTATACCATGGTAAAGGATCATCGAACCGGGGAGGAAACCGGCAAGGTGGACGCTGTGATGGACGGCGAGATTGATAACTTTATCAGCGCATATCTGGCATGGATCCATAGCTAAGCCTTTGGAGGAGAAAGCCTTGAAAGAGATTATCATTACCAAAAACGAGGAAAATCAAAGGCTGGACAAGTTTCTGCTGAAATATCTGAATCAGGCACCCAAAAGCCTTATTTATAAGCTGCTGCGGAAAAAACGCATTAAATATAACGGCGGCAGGGCGGAGGGAAACGAGCTGCTCCGGGCGGGGGATACCCTCCGGTTTTATCTGGCGGAGGAGACGATGTGCTCTTTGATGTCGGAGAAAACGCTTGTGCCGGCGAGAAGGCAGTTTGGCATTGTGTATGAGGATGATCAGATTCTGGCGGTTTCCAAGCCGGCCGGACTCTTGACGCATCCCGAAAAAAGCGACGATTGCGATACGCTGATTACACAGGTGCTGCATTACCTTTACGAGAAGGGGGAATATAGCCCGGAGGCGGGGAGTAGCTTTACCCCCGCCCTTTGCAACCGATTGGACAGGAACACAAGCGGCATTGTGCTTGCAGGGAAAACCCTACAGGGCGTGCAGGCGGTGAATGCAATCATTCGTAGCCGTAGTCTGGATAAGTATTACCTGACCTTGGTTGCGGGGGAGATTCGGGAGGCGGGCGAGATTACCGCCTATCTGACAAAGGATACGGGAAGGAATCAGGTACGCATTTCCAAACGGGAGGGCAGCGGTGCAAAAACGATGACAAAATATCGTCCGCTTGCCTATGCAAAGGGGTATACGCTTCTGGAGATTCAACTGTTGACGGGCAAGACACACCAGATTCGCGCCCATATGCAGACCATCGGGCATCCCGTTGCGGGAGACAGAAAATACGGCTCGGAGGCGATCAATCGGCGACTTCGGGAGGAATATGCCCTTTCCAATCAATTTCTGCACGCGTATCGGGTGGTTTGGCGGGAGAAGGAGGGACCGCTTAGCTACCTTTGCGGCAGGGAAATGACGGCGCCCTTGCCGAAGCAGCTACAGGCAATCTGTGACGGGCTGTTTAGCAAGAGGAACATAGGAAGTAAATTAAAGGAGGAGAGAAGATGAAAGCCATTATTTTGGCGGCGGGTTATGCGACACGGTTGTATCCGCTGACGCTGCATGCGCCGAAGGCTTTGCTCCCCATTGGCGGACAGCCAATTATAGATCATATTGTAGAGAAAATGAATGCCGTTGCGGAGCTGGATGCGATTTATGTCGTTTCCAACGATAAATTCGCGGGGCAGTTTGCGGATTGGGCAAAAACGGCGAAAAGCCGTGTGCCCATTACCGTTTTGAACGATGGCACAACGGATGATTCCAACAAGCGCGGCGCGATCGGGGATATTTCCTTTGTGATTGAGAAAATGCAAATTGCGGATGATTTGATGGTCGTTGCGGGGGATAATTTCTTTACCTATTCGCTGAAGGAATATGTGGATTTCTTCCATAAGAAGAGACGCGACTGTGTTTGCGTGAAGGTCTGGGAGGATGAGGCGGCGCTGAGCCAATTCGGCATTGCGCTTCTGGATGAAAACGGGCGGGTGCTGGATATTGAGGAAAAGCCCGAAAAACCCAAATCCAATACGGTTGTATTCGCCGCATACCTCTATCAGAGGGAAACCGTGCCCCTGTTTGCCGCATATCTGGCGGAGGGGAATCAGCCGGATGCGCCCGGCAATTTTCCGGCATGGTTGTACCGCCGGAGGGAGGTCTATGCCTATACCTTTGCGGGGGAATGCTATGACATCGGGACACCGGAGAGCTACCGCGAGGTTTGCGCGCTTTATGACAAATGATACGAAGCCGTTCTGCTGATTTTTGGGGACGGCTTTCTTTCCTTTCTGCTTGACGAGGGGGCAAATGCCCGTGCAAACATATAAAAAAATGCTTGTATGCTTGCACGGATATTTGACGAAAAATGAGGAAAAAAACGGAGGGAGCAGGGCGAGAATGGAATGGATTGAGGTTTTTGTGGCAACGAGTCAGGATGGCTTGGAGCCTGTGGCGGGTGTGCTGTATCAGTGCGGATTGAACGGACTGATGGTTCATGATACAAGGGATTTTGCAGAATTTCTGGAGAACCCAAACAGAGAATGGGATTATGTGGCGGATGAGCTGGTCGAGGAAAAGGAAGAGCTGGAAACGGGGATCACCTTCTTTTTGCGAGATAACCTTTACGGCAGAGAGCAGCTGGCGCAGATTCAGGGCGCACTGGCGGCGGCGCGGGCAAGCGAAAAGGAGTTTGACTTAGGTTCTCTGGAGATGAAGCTGAAAAATGTGCAGGAGGAGGACTGGGCGAATAACTGGAAGAAATATTTCAAGCCCTTCCCTGTCGGCGAAAAAATCATGATTAAGCCCTCCTGGGAGGAATTGCAGGAGGATACCGATAAGGTGATTCTGAAAATTGACCCCGGGCATATCTTCGGGACGGGGACACACGAAACCACACAGCTTTGTATGGAATTGATTGAAAAATATGTGAAAAAGGATGATAGGCTTCTGGATATTGGCTGCGGCAGCGGGATTCTTTCGATTGCAGCCCTGCTGCTGGAGGCGAAGGAAGCGGATGCGGTGGATATTGACCCCAACGCAATCAAGATTGCCTATGAAAACAGCGACAGAAACGATATTCCAAGAGAAAAATACCATGTTTGTGCGGGGAATATTCTGGAGGATGCGGCGCTGTATGAAGCATACAGCGGAAAGAAATACGATATGGTTGCGGCGAATATCGTTGCGGATATTATCATTGCGCTGACAAAGCAGGTGCCCGATTATATTAAGGATGGCGGCGTTTTCCTTTGCAGCGGCATCATTACCGAGCGGAAAGAGGATGTGCTGGCGGCGTTGGCGGCAGGCGGCTTTGCCGTGCAGGATGTGCGCGAGAAAAAGGGTTGGGTTGCCATTGCGTCGAAATATGTGGGGTGACGGGGATGCCGAAATTTTTCTTTGAAAAAAAAGACCGTTCCGGCGGACAGATTTGCCTGCATGGAGAGGACGAAAAGCATATCAGAACCGTTTTGCGGGCGAAGGAGGGCGAGGAGCTGACTCTTTGCGACGGAGAGGGTATGGATTACCGATGCAGGATTTCCTCTCTGGCGGACGGGGTACAGCTGGAAATTCTTTCCGAAGCTCCCTGCGAAACGGAGCCGAAAACGAAAATTACGCTCTATCAGGGGCTACCGAAGGCGGACAAGATGGAGCTTATCATTCAGAAATGCGTGGAGCTGGGCGTAGTACGGATTGTTGCGGTCAGCACGGAGCGCGCGATTGTGAAGCTGGACAAAAAAGAGAGTAAAAAGTTGGAGCGCTGGCAGAAGATTGCCGAGGCGGCGGCGAAGCAGAGCGGCAGAGGGAGGATTCCCGAAATCGGCGGACAGGTATTGAAATTCAAGGATGCTGTTGCGGAGGCAAAAGGCTTAGACGGCGCGATTATTCCCTATGAAAAGGAAGAAAAAACGGGGCTTCGCGCATTTGTGCAAGACTTCAAGGGCGAGAGCGTCGGCGTTTTTATCGGGCCGGAGGGTGGCTTCTCTGAGGAGGAAATTGCACTGGCGCGGGAGAACGGTGTTTTGCCGATTACGCTGGGGAAACGTATCCTGCGGACGGAAACGGCGGGGATGACCACGGCGGCGATTCTTTTGTATGAATTGGAGTAAGGAGGGTGGCTATGATTTATTTTGATAATGCGGCGACGACGAGAGCGTTACCTGCGGTAGCGGAGAAAATGAGCAAAATGCTTTGTGAGCAATACGGGAATCCGGCATCGGTGAGTGCGATGGGCTTGGCGGTGGAGAAGGAAATCAGAAATGCGGCAGAGATTATTGCGAGAGGGATTCATTGCAAATACGACGAGGTTTTCTTTACCAGCGGCGGCACAGAGGGCGACAACTGGGCGATTTACGGCACGGCAGAGGGATATAAAAGACAGGGGCAGCATTTCATTACAACGGAAATCGAGCACCCTGCGGTAAAAAATCCCATGAAGCTTCTGGAGGAAAAGGGCGCAGAGGTGACTTGGCTCAAGGTGGACAGGCAGGGACATATTTCTCTGGAGGAGCTGGCGGCTGCAATTCGCCCCGATACGATTCTGGTCAGCACGATTCTGGTGAATAACGAGACAGGGACAGTGCAGGATGCGGCGGCAATCGGCGAGCTGATCAAGGAAAAGAACCCGCAGTGTCTGTATCATGTGGATGCGGTGCAGGCGTTCGGGAAATATCCCATTGATGTGGAAAAAATGAAAATTGACCTTTTGACGATGAGTGGGCATAAGATTCATGGGCCGAAGGGCGTTGGGATGCTCTATATGCGGAAGGGGTTGAAGGTGAAGCCTTTGATGCTCGGCGGCGGACAGCAGAGAGGACAGCGCCCCGGTACGGAAAATGGACCCGGTGCGGCGGCTTTGGGCGTGGCGTGTGATGAGGCGTTTCGGAGCATGAAGGAAAGCATTGCGCATATCCGCGAGGTAAAGCGAACCTTGTTGGAGGGGATTCTCGCTTTGCCGGATACACAGCTGAACGGGGATGATTTGGAGAATGCGAGCCCGTATGTTTTGAATGTATCGTTTAAGGGGCTGCGGAGCGAGGTGCTTTTACACGCGTTGGAGAGCAGGGGGATTGTGGTTTCTGCCGGCTCTGCCTGTGACAGTAAGAAAAAGGTCGGGAGTCCTGTTTTAACGGCGATGGGATTGCCGTTTTCGGAGATTGAAGGGGCGATTCGGTTTAGCTTCTGCCGATACAATACGGTGGCGGAGGCGGAGGAATGTCTGCGGGCGCTGGAGGAGCTGGTACCGTTCTTGCGGAAGTACAACAGGTGAGATATAAGACATAAGACCTTAGGGGTTTCACTCCCAATACCCCCGGCAGGGGAAAAACAATGATATTTTATCTCCCGTAGAAACGGCAGTTTCGGCAAGACGGGTTCCAAGGGGGTGACCCTCTTGGCGGGGGGACGGCATCCCCGAAAAAGGTTTTTGGTTTTTTCATTCTTGGCGAAGGAGGAAAATAATGGCTGAGAAGGTTTTAATAGTAAAATACGGTGAGATTGCCATGCGGGGCAAAAATCAATATCTTTTCATCAACCGCCTGATTTCCGCGATTCGGAAAAATCTCGACCCCTACGGCAACTATTACGTTGTGCGCGACCCGGGTCGCCTGATTGTCGAGGATCGTGGCAGCGAGCTGGATTATGACTTGACGATCCCCAAGCTGGAAACGATATTCGGCTTACATTCCATCTGCCCCGGGGTGCGGCTGGAGGAGAATGACTTTGACAGCATTTGTCGAGAGGCTCTGGCGCATATGCAGGAATTTTACGGCGAGAAGGAAATGACCTTTAAGGTCAACACGCGGCGTGCAAATAAAAGCTATCCCATGCACTCCATGGAGATGAGCATGGAGGTTGGAGCGTATATCTTAGAGCATATGCCGCATATGACGGTGGATGTGAAGCATCCTGATGTAACGCTCAATATCGAGATTCGCAACAGCACCTATTTACATTCCAAAATCATTCGCACCTACGGTGGTCTGCCCTATGGCAGCAACGGCAAGGCGGTCAGCCTGCTTTCCGGCGGCATTGATAGCCCGGTTGCAACCTGGATGATGGCGAAGCGCGGTGTTGAGGTAGAGGGCGTTTATTTTAACAGCCCTCCGTATACGAGTGAATGGGCGAAGGAAAAGGTCATTGATTTGGCGAAGCGCATTGCGGATTTCACAGGGGAATTTCGCCTGTATATTGTGCCATTTACGGAATTACAGCTTTACCTTCTGGACAATACGGCGCATGACCGTCTGACGATTCATCTGAAGCGTGCCATGATGCGTGCGGCGGAAATGATTGCACAGAAGGATGATGCGCTGGCATTGGTAACGGGCGAAAGCGTGGGGCAGGTGGCGAGCCAAACCATGCAGGGGATACAGGTGATCAATGCGGTTTGCGATTTGCCTGTGCTGCGCCCGCTGGCGGGGATGGATAAGGCGGAAATCATTGAACGTGCGGAAAAAATCGGCACATTTGAAATTTCCATCCGCCCCTACGAGGACTGCTGCACCGTTTTTGTGGCAAAGCACCCTGTGACAAAGCCGCGGCTGCATTATATCGAGAAGGCGGAGCATAAGCTGACGGAGTTGGACAGACTGCTTGCGGAAGCAGTTGCCAATGCGGAAATCATCGACCTGTAAACGGCGGAAGGAGGATGCGGGATGTTTGAACAGGCAACACCCTTGACCAAACGAATCAATGAGCTGGCGAAGAAGGCGAAAACGGTTGGCTTGACGGAGGCGGAAAAGGAGGAGCAGACCCTGCTGCGGCAGGAGTTTCTGATTAAATTCCGCGCGAATTTCAAGGCACAGCTGGACAATATTGAAATTGTGGACGAGGACGAAAAAGAGGAAAAAGAAAAAAATTAAAAAAAGCGGAACTTTTGCAAAAATCCGTTCGTCTTACCAATATACAACGAAAAAAATCACACGATTTCATCAGGAGGAAGGAAATATGAACAAGAACGTGACAAGAGCAATGGCGATTGCGATGGTGCTGGCGCTGCTGACGGGCACGACCGCATTTGCAGGGGGCGGCGCGGCACTGCTGACAGGCGCACGCACAGACAATAAGCTTGTGGTAGAGGAAGCGGGCTTCACCACAGACGGCGGGAAGATTATTTCCATTGATATGGCAGACGGTGTTTCCATCGTGGAAATTGAAAACGAAAACGGCGGTCTGCGTTTCGCGGTGGGCGCAAGCAGCGTGATTCTGGACAGAAAGGACGGCAGCTATAAGACAGTTTCCGATTTGAAGGAAGGCATGGAGGTTGCAGTGGTTTATGCGGCAGACAGCCCCATGGGCATGAGCCTGCCCCCTTACCTGAGCACAGTGACAGCAGTGGTTGCCAATGCTGACGCAGGCGGCATGATGGTTGGTCATTTCAGCGCAGACGGCACAGACTGGGTGAATATGCTGCACCTGAATATTTCCGATGAAACAAGAATTCTGAACCTGGAAGGCACAAAAATCAGACTTTCCGCGGAGGATGTGAAGAATCAGGATGCACTGGTATTCTATGATATCGAAACAAGAAGCATCCCTGCACAGACAACGCCGTCTCTGGTGCTTCTGTTGACACAGGCAGAGGAAGAAGCGGCAAATGAACCCGAGGTGCAGGCACAGATTATGGTTCCGCTGAGAGAGGCGGCGAAGGAGAACGGGTATACCGTAAAATGGCAGGGCAAGCAAAAGCCCATTCTGCTGGAGAAGGAAGGCGTTTCCATGGAAATTACCTTGGGCAGTGCGGAATATGTAGTTGCGGGAGATACCATGAAGGCAGCGATCCCGGCAGAGCTGCGGGACGGCGTGACCTATGTTTCCACAGATATTTTTTAAGGCTCGTGCCTTGGGGCATTGCCTCACGACCCACGGGGGGATACTTTCCCCTGTGGTTTTTTTGGAAAAAGGGAGAAATCGGGATTGCAGTGGTGCTTTTTCTATGGTACAGTGAGAACACAGGGAGGCTTTGCCTTTTTTGGGGCGGGGTTTCCCCGTGATTTGCGAAATATTAAGGAAAACGAAAGAAATTTTCACTTCATTTATGATATGCTCGGAAGAGAAGGATTTGCCCTGTGTGGGGCAGGAGAATGATTTCTGATCTATGAAGGGGGCAGGAAGTATGAAGAAGACAAAGCAGCTTATTACCTTGGCAGCGGCGGCGAGCCTGTTGGCGGGCAGTATGACGATGCCTGTTTCTGCGGCATCCTTTGCGGATATTAACACGGTGACATGGTCCGGCTTTCAGCCGTTTTTGAATCAGGCGGCAACGCTGGGGCTGATGAGCGGCTACGAGGAGAACGGCAAGCGATATTGCAAGCCGCGGAATAATGTAACCTATTGCGAGGCGGTGCAGCTCATCTATTCCATTATGAAGGCCTATACTAAGCAGGAGACAAGCGAGGCCACGGTAACGAAATGGAAGCCGGTAATCAGTGCGTATGATATTCCGACTTGGGTGTATACGGCAACGGCTTATGCACTGGAAAACGGTATTCTGACGACGGCGGATTTGAACCGGATGCGAAACGGAACGGCGGCTGCAACCCGCGAGGAGGTTGGCGTAATTTTTGGTAGGGCGTTGGATACGGTGTCGGGGTATGACACCAAGAGCGATGCGACATTGACCTATGCCGATAAGGAGGAGGCTTCTGCGGCGGCGGTGCCTTATCTGGAGCTGTTATATCGGGCAGAGCTGATGGTTGGGAATACGGAGAATCAATTCCAGCCCAAAAAGAACATCACTCGCGCGGAGATGGCGGTGCTTTCCGTAAAGACCTACAACAAGCTGGTGGACGGCACGGATACGACAACAAACAAAAAGACCGCAACGGGAACCGTGACCGATAGCAAAATTATGCAGAACGGGGATATTTTCCTGACGATGACGGTGGACGGCGCGACGCTGAGCCTCTTTGGAGTAAAGGGAGAGGCTACGGCAAAATATGACGGCAGCACGATTGCTTTTTCGGATATTCAGGCAGGGGATAAGGTGCAGGTAACCTACGAGGGGCAGTATATGAGCAGCATTACCGTAACCTATTCCAAGAACGGGGTACAGAAAACAACGGAGAAAACCTTTGAGCTTGTGGCGATTACCGATTCTAGGGTTACGGTGAAGAATGGCTCCGCCGAAATAAAATATTATTTGGATGACGATGTGGAAATCAGCTTGGACGGAAAGAAATCGACGGTAAGCAAGCTTTCGAAGGCATTGGAGGATATGGCGTATGATGTAACGTTGACCTTGAATCAGAAGGAATATGTGCTGAAGCTTGTGGCGGTGCTGAACGACAATAATCCGACGGACGGCACGGTGACGGATGCGGATGAGGATACCATTACCATTCAGGCGGGGCAGAAGGAATACACCTACACTATGGCGGAGGAGGTTGCGGTTACCTATAACGGCGATAGCGTGAAGCTGAGCAAATTTTTGAAGAATTATGATGATTGCAATTATGTGGTTTCGCTGACGCTGGATAAAAATAATGCGGTTTCCAAAATCAAGATTACCGCGATGGAGGACGAATATAACGGTACGCTGACCTTTTTGAACAACAGCCGCATTGAATTTACGGCGGGTAAAAAGACCTATCAATACGATTTGAGCGATACTGTGACGGTGCGGATTGACGGCACGAAAAGCACCGTTTCCGCCTTGCGGGAGAGCTATCGGAGCGGCAAGGCGTATACTGTTTCGGTAGATACCGACAGGGATGACGAGGTAACAGAGATTCTGGCGGTGCCGAAATATGGCAGCAATAACGAGGGTACGCCGGAATCCTTGACCAAGAGTAAAATCACAATTAAGGATGGTAATAAGAAATACACCTATACGCTGGCGGACGAGGTGGATGTAACCATCAACGGCAAGAGTCGAGACTTGTCCGACTTGATTGACAGCTACAAGAGCTATGATTTTACCGTGACGCTGGCGTTTAACACGGATGGGGACGTCTGCGAGATTACTGCGAAGCTTTCCTCTGTGGGCAGCGGGTATCTGCGGGATTTGGTAGAGGATAAAAGGACGATTACTGTGACTGCGGCGGGCTTGAACCTGACCTTTGATTTGGCAAGCAGTGTGAAGGTGCTTTTGGACGGTGCGGAAATTACGTTAACGAAGCTGAACAGCGAGATGGACTATGCCTACGGCAACTCTAAAATTTATGTGGAGCTGACTTTTAACAGCAGCGATGAGGTGACGGATATCGACGCGGTTTGGGAGGATGTTCGCGGGATTTTAACGGCAGTCGACAGAAAAGCCGACGAGATTACGGTGAAGGTGGATGGCAGCGCGAAGGACTATGAGCTTGGCAGTGATGCGGCGTTTGTATATCGGCTGGCATCTACGGTAGATGAGGATGATTATGCGACAAAGCTGCGATACGACGAGGATGCTTACGGCTTGCAGGATTTTCTGAATGACTGCGAAAAAGCCGGAGATGATTGTGTAGTGGCACTGACGAAGGATTCTAAGGGAAGAATCACGAGGATTTGCGCAACAGCAGAATAAAAAAGAAATGACCGACCTTTCGGATGTCTTCCGAGGGGTCGGTTTTTTGTGGGATTGTTTATTTTGCATAAAAAATATGCGAAACAGAGTGGATTTTTTTGCTTTACTTTAGCATGGTAATGTGATACTATGATGAAGAAAAGAAGAGCGGAGCTCGACACGAATCAAAAAATAAGAGAAAGAGAAAAGGGGACGATGGCGTATGAAAAAGTATTTGGCACTGGTTTTAACGATGGTTATGGGGTTATCTGTTTTGGCAGGCTGCGGCAGCACGAATGATGCAACAGACGGAGCGGATAATGGCACAAAAAAGACCTTTACCGTAGGCTTTGATGCGGAATATCCGCCCTACGGCTACCGGACGGAGGACGGCGATTACGCCGGCTTTGACTTGGATTTGGCTGCCGAGGTTTGCGCGAGAAACGGCTGGGAGTTGGTGAAGCAGCCGATCGATTGGAATGCAAAGGATATGGAGCTGAACAGCGGCGCAATCGACTGTATTTGGAACGGCTTTACCATGACGGGCAGAGAGAGCGAATATACCTTCTCCGAGCCTTATGTCGATAACAGCATTGTGTATGTGGTGAGAGCGGATTCCGATATTCAGACAGAGGCGGATTTGGCGGGTAAGAATGTTATCACACAGGCAGGCTCCTCTGCGCTTTTCGCTTTGCAGGACGAATCTAAGGCGGATGTGGTCAATTCCTTCGCATCTTTGGATGAAATTGCGGATTACAACACAGCTTTCATGAATCTGGAGGCGGGTACGAATGATGCGATTGCGGTGGATATTGGCGTGGCACAGTATCAGCTGGCAACCAAGGCGGGTAAATTCAGAATGCTGGAGGAGCCCCTTTCCACAGAGCAGTATGCCGTTGGCTTTAAGCTGGGCAATGAGGAGCTGAGAGATCAGGTACAGGCAACGCTGGATGAGATAGCAGAGGACGGTACACTGGAAAAGATTGCGGCAAATTATAAGGACTACAATCTGGATCAGATGCTTTGTTTGGGAAAATAAAGGAATAGAGAAGAGAAGCGGAAAAGACGGCGGGAGCGAGATTTTGCCCCTACCGCCTTTTCGTATGTTTTCGGGAGATGTGCGAAAATAAACTAAGGAAGGAATTTTGCTATGAATTTTGCGATAATTGCACAGCAGCTTGTAGGCGGCATGGGTGCCTCCCTGCTAATTTTTGTGCTGACGCTGGTATTTTCCATGCCGCTGGGGCTTTTGGTTGCCTTTGGGCGGATGTCTAAAATTGCGCCCTTGCGCGGCGTTATCAAGGTTTTTATTGCCGTTTTGCGCGGGACGCCCTTGATGCTACAGTTGTTGGTGGTGAATTTTGCGCCCTATTATGTTTTTGGGCTGTCGATGCCGAGATGGTACCGCTTTGGAGCAATCATCATCGGCTTTTCCGTCAATTATGCGGCGTATTTTGCGGAAATTTACCGCGCGGGTATCGAATCCATTCCCAAGGGACAATATGAGGCGGCGGCAGTTTTGGGTTATAATAAAAATCAGACCTTTTTCCGTATTATTTTCCCGCAGATGGTGAAGCGGGTGCTGCCGCCTGTGACAAACGAGGTCATCACGCTGGTCAAGGATACCTCCTTGGCATTTGTGCTGGCGTATGCGGAGATGTTTACGGTGGCAAAGCAGATTGCAGCTGCGCGGACAAGCATTATGCCGCTGTTTGTGGCGGGAGTATTTTACTTTATCTTTAATGCGGTGGTTGCGTTTGCGATGGAGCGCATAGAGAAGAAGCTGAGCTATTATTGCTGAGGAAGGAGGGCATACTTTGAACAAGATATTGGAAATCAGGCATTGCAATAAAAGCTTTGGGGGCAATGAGGTTCTGAAGGATATTTCTCTGTCCGTTGCAGAGGGACAGGTGGTTTCTGTCATCGGACCCTCCGGCTCAGGAAAATCAACGCTTCTGCGCTGTGCGACCATGCTGGAGACGATGGACGGCGGTGATTTGATTTATGCGGGGGACTATGCCGCAAAAGCGGACGCAGAGGGTCGGGCGGTTTATGCCGAAAAGGAAACCTTGCAGGGAATCAAGAAGCATTTTGGACTGGTGTTCCAGAACTTCAACCTGTTTCCACATTATTCCGTACTGAAAAACATCACCGAGCCACCGATTTTGATTGGCAAGCGGAAAAAAGAGGAAATTTATACTGAGGCGAGAGAGCTTCTGAAAAAAATGGGCTTGGCGGATAAGGAAAACGCTTACCCCTGCGAGCTTTCTGGTGGGCAGCAGCAACGGGTTTCCATTGCGCGCGCATTGGCGATGAAGCCGAAAATCCTCTTTTTTGACGAACCGACTTCCGCACTTGACCCCGAGCTGACAGGCGAGATTCTGAAGGTGATTAAGGGCTTGGCAGCAGAGCATATGACGATGGTGATTGTTACGCATGAGATGTCCTTTGCGCGGGATGTCTCCGATTATATTATTTTTATGGACGGCGGTGTCATCGTGGAGGAGGGTGAGCCGGAGCAGGTCATCAATCACCCCAAGCAGGAGCGCACAAAGGCATTTTTGAGCCGATTTCAGCAGTAAAGGGGTGAGCGGATGGAAGTCAGATTCATCAAAGCAAGTCCTACGGAAAATATGACATTGCTGATTGAAACACCTGTGCCACGGGAAGAGCAGCTTACCGCGGCGGAAAGGCTGATTGCCTACAGCGGGGTATATGCGGAGCAGGCGGGATATATCGAGGAAGCGGAAAGCCCTGCGGCGGAAAAGCGCTTGCAGATGATGGCGGGGGAATTTTGTGGAAACGCAAGCCTTTCTCTGGCGGCATGGCTGGCGAAGGGGAAAAGCCTTGCGATTGGCGCAAAAACAGACATCACACTGGAGGTTTCCGGAGCAGAGGGACTGATTTTCTGCGAGATGGAGCGGGAGGCAGAGAACCGCTTTCTTGGCAGGGTGGCGATGCCATTGCCGCAGAGCATCGAGACGGGGGTATTTACGCTGGACGGCGAGAAAATTGAATTGACCGCAGTTACTTTTGCGGGTATCACGCATATCATCGTTCCGCTCTCCCTTTGGGGCGAGGCGGCGCAGGAAAAGGCGGAACGGGCGGCGAGAGTCTGGGCGAAAGCTTTGCCGCCGGTGTTTGGTATACTGGTGTTCGATGAGGAAGACCGAAGGCTTTTGCCGCTGATTGCCGTCGGGGAGGTCAGCCTGATTTGGGAAAGAGGCTGCGGCAGCGGCACGGCTGCCATCGGCGCTTATTTGGCGGCACGGGAGCAGAAGGATTGTTCGATTGCATTGATGCAGCCGGGCGGTATGATGCGTGCGGAGGCGGCTTATGAAGCGGGGAAAATCACGCGGCTTACTGTTACGGGAAGAGTTGTTCTTGTGGCGGAGGGAACGGCGTATTTATAAAGAGGTGCAGGGAAGAAATCCCCCAAAAATCGTAAGGAGCGGGGAGAAGTGGCATCGTGCAGAGAAAAACGGAGAAAAAGGAGGAACGCTTATGCTTGCGAATGTACCCCGAGTCGGGATGCGTATGGTGAAAACGGCGATGGCGGTCGCGGTTTGCTTTTTCATCTATTTTCTACGGGGAGAAGAGGGTGTGCCTGTTTTTTCGACGATTGCCGCTATCATTTGTATGCAGCCCTACGCGGAAAACAGCATACAGGTTGCCGTGAACCGTATTATCGGTACGCTTTTGGGTGCGGCCTGCGCTCTTTTTGTGCTACATTTGATTGCGTATATCCCTTGGGAGTATCGCCTTTTGCGGTATATGGTGATTTCCTTTGCGGTGATTCCCGTGATGTATATCACGGTTTTACTGAAGCGGACGGGAGCAGCGGCGCTGGCGGGCATTGTGCTTTTGTGCGTTTGCTTTTCCAATGTGGGCTATACGCCGCTGGAGGGGGCAATCAACCGTTCCGTCGAAACGATTATCGGGATTTTAGTCTCTCTGGGGGTCAACAGCCTGCATTTGCCGAGAAAAAGGACGCAGGATTACCTTTTTGTCACGGGCTTTGACGGTGCGTTATATGACGAAAAAAACGGCATTTCGCCCTATGTATTTTTTGAATTGAATCAGCTTTTGCAGGACGGACTCCCCTTTACCATTGCGACGGAGCGCACACCGGCTTCGTTGGTGGCGGATTTGAAGGGGCTGGATTTGCACTTGCCGGTTATCGCGATGGACGGAGCGGTGCTTTATGATGTGCAGGACAAGAGATATTGCGCGATGAACGGACTGCCGCAGGAATGGGTGGATACCATCTGCGCCCATGTGCGAGGGAAGGGGTATCACTGCTTTTTGAATGTAGTTTGGCAGAATGTGCTTTTGATTTATTTCGGCGAATTCCAAAACGAGGTGGAGCGGGAGCTATACCTTTCCAATCGTCGCTCGCCCTACCGAAATTATATTTATGGCGAGATGCCGGAGGATGGCGTTGTGGTATATATTTTGCTGGTTTTGCGGGATGCGGAGGCGGATGCGCTGGAGGCAGAACTGCGTGAGATGGATACCGAGAAGGAGCTGCTCTTTTTGCGGGATAAATCGGAAACGCCCGCGGAGTATTGCCATTTGAAGATTTATCATAAAAATGCGACGAAGGAATATATGCTGCAACGGCTGATGGAGGGAATTCCACAGAAGAAATGTGTTGCCTTCGGCAGCAACAAAAACGACCTGTCCATGCTGACCTCTGCGGCGATTTCCTATGCGACGGCGGACGCTATTCCCGAAGCGACGGCGGCGGCGCAAAAGCAGCTGAAGGGACACAGCGGAGACAGCATTGTGCGAAAGATTTTTCACCTATATGAGCGGCTGCCATGGGAAAAGCTGCCAAAGGAGATGCGGGGAAAAAGGAAATGAAAGGGGAAGGAAGTATGAGCGGATTACACGCGCTTTCCAGAGCGGAGCTGCTTCTTGGGAAGGATGGAATAGAAAGGCTGCGAAATGCGCGCGTGGCGGTGTTCGGCATTGGTGGAGTCGGCTCCTTCGCGGCGGAGGCGTTGGCGAGAGGCGGCGTGGGACACTTGAGCCTCGTGGACGGGGACACGGTGAGCCTGACGAATCTCAACCGACAGCTGATTGCGACGAAGAAAACGATTGGCGAGCGGAAAACGACCGTGATGGCGCAGCGGATTCATGAGATTATGCCGGAAACCGAGGTGGTGGAATACCCTGTAGTTTATGGCGCAGAGAACCGAGAATTGCTGGATTTTGCGGCATATGATTATATTGTGGATGCGATTGATACGGTGACCTCGAAGCTGATTTTGATTGAGGAGGCGAAAAAAGCGGGGACGGAAATCATCTGCGCGATGGGGACGGGGAATAAATTTGATCCGACCCGCTTTGAGGTGGCGGATATTTCCGAAACGAGCGTCTGCCCCTTAGCTAAGGTGATGCGGAGGGAGCTGAAGGCGCGCGCTATTCATGGGGTGAGAGTGGTTTATTCCAAGGAACTGCCCAAAAAGCCGAGAGAATCGCAGGAAACGGGGAAACGGCAGATTCCCGGGAGCCTCTCCTTTGTGCCGCCGGTGGCGGGAATGATTTTGGCGGGAGAAGTCATTAAGCGGATTGCCGGCGTGGAAACGGAATAAGAGAAATTTTTAAGCCTTTGCCTTTTGGGCGGAGGCTTTTTTATGTGCCTCTTGACAATAGTACGAAACCGTACTATAATGCAATAGTACGAAATCGGACTATGGAGGTGCAAGATGGAGTTTTTTGGAGCGGGAAAGGAATTACGGAGATTGAATCAGCTGCTATCGGAGATTGATGCAGTTTATCATGAGATGGCGTGGAGGCTGGGATTGAGCGACAGTGCGGAGGGAATTTTATATGCGATTTGCAATCTGGGGACGCCGTGCCTATTGAGTGATATTATTTGTTTTTCGGGGATGAGCAAGCAGACCATCAATTCCGCCCTGCGGAATCTGGAACGGGACGGCGTGCTGCGACTGGAAAGCATGGGACGGAAAAAACAGGTTTTTTTGACGGAGGATGGAGAACGGCTTGTGCGGCAGACTGCTATGCAGGTGATTGAGATGGAAAACGAAATTTACAAGGGGTGGAGCAAGGAGGAAATTTCCTTCTATCTTTCCCTGACGGAGAAATATTTATCGGAGATTCGGGAGAGAACAAAAGAGTTAAAAAGGAGAGAGTAAGTATGAATATCCAATTATCAGATCATTTTACCTATCGCAGATTGATTCGGTTTGTGATTCCATCGATTGCCATGATGATTTTGACCTCGGTTTACGGCGTGGTGGACGGGCTGTTTATTTCGAACTTTATGGGAAAAACGCCCTTTGCGGCGGTGAATCTGGTGATTCCCTTTACCATGGTGCTGGGTGCATTTGGCTTTATGCTGGGGACGGGCGGCACGGCGCTAGTGGCAAAAAGCCTTGGGGAAGGCAAGGAGGCGCTGGCGAACCGCATTTTTTCCATGCTGATTTATTTTGCCGTTGGACTGGGGATTTTTCTGGCACTTTTCGGGATTGTGACGGTGGAGCGGGTTGCCCTGCGGATGGGCGCGGATGCGGAGATGCTCGGCTATTGCGTGACCTATGGACACGTAGTTTTGCTGGGTCTACCCTTTTATATGCTCCAGAATATGTTCCAAAGCTTCCTGATTGCGGCGGAAAAGCCCAAGCTGGGACTTGCGGTGACGATTGCTGCGGGGGTCACAAATATGGTGCTGGACGCTGTATTCATTGTGGGGTTCCGATGGGGCGTTGCGGGTGCGGCGGCAGCTACGGCGCTCAGCCAGTGGGTCGGCGGCTTGATTCCGCTCATTTATTTTGCACGGAAAAACAGCAGTCGGCTTGCGCTGGGACGGACAACACTGATGCCAAGGGCATTATTGCAGACCTGCACCAACGGCTCATCGGAGCTGGTATCCAATGTCTCTATGTCGCTGGTGGGGATGCTCTATAATTTGCAGATGATGCGGGTTGTGGGGGAAAATGGCGTTGCCGCCTACGGCGTGGTGATGTATATCGACTTTATTTTTATTGCCATTTATCTGGGATATGCCTTCGGGACAGCGCCTATTGTTGCTTTCCATTATGGTGCGCGGAACAAGCCGGAGCTGCAAAATGTATTGAAAAAGAGCCTGAAGCTGATTTTGGGGACGGGCATTTGCCTCTTTTTGCTTGCGAACCTTTGCGCGGAGGTGCTGGCAAAGATATTTGTCGGCTATGATGCGGAGCTATATGCGATGACGGTTCGGGGACTCCGATTGTATTCCATATCCTTCCTGCTTTGCGGCTTCAACATTTATGCGTCGTCCTTCTTTACGGCGCTAAACAACGGACTGGTTTCTGCGGTGATTTCCTTCCTGCGTACGATCGTTTTTGAGGTGGCGGCGATTTTGATTTTGCCGGCAATCTTCGGTCTGAACGGGATTTGGTGTGCCATTACGGTGGCGGAGCTTGCCTCCCTATTGATTTCGGCGGGGGCATTTGCCATCATGCACAAGAGATACGAATATCTTTGAGATGGAGAGATTTCCCCTAAATTCTTACAATTTTCTTAGCGTTTTTGAAAGAAAAACGGAATTGCTTGTAATCTGTGGAGATTTACGCTACAATCGGAAGGAGAAAAAAACGGAAATTCGCCCTGCATCGGCAGGAGGCGAAGGGGGGAAAAAGACTCCATGGGAAAGCGAAGAAAAATATGTTTAATCAGCTTGCTGCTTACGGCTTTTCCCGCAGGCTGCGGTGCTGCCGTGCCGAAGGAGCAGCCGCCACAGACAGCGAACGCCTACGTGCAGGCGGCGCGTGCGGTTCTTGCGGGGACGGACAGCTTTACGGCGGATTTTGATATGGAATTTGCAATGAATCACGCGGAAGAGGACGGCATAACCACAACGGGGACGGTTGCGATGGTACAGGAGCCGTTCTATGTGAAGATAGATGCGGACATGGGCTTTGCGGACGGTCAGTACCGTTATGCGTTCTATTTGGAGAAGGACGGAGATGCGGTCAGTCAATATATGAGCTATGATGGAGACTGGACGGAGATGACGCTTTCTGCGGAGGATGCCGCAAACAGCGTGCAGATTTACAATGCGACAGAGAATATGGAGCTTCTTCTTGCGGCGGCGGAGAATCTCTCCATGCAAAAGGAGGGCGACCGCGTTATTCTTTCGGGAGATATTCCCGGAGAAAAGCTTTACGAGGTGGAGGAGGCGGGACAATTTTTCCGCATTGTGGGAATGAGCGAGCTTGCCGAGGATTATTTTGCGGGGGCGGAGGATAGCCCTGTGAGCTTTGTGTTAGAAGAAAAAACGGGCGTTCCCGTTTCCTATGAGATAGACTTGGCAGATGCGCTGGAGCAGGTTGCGAGCAATGTTTTGCAGGAATTGGACGGTCTGGAGGGCGTGACGGTGCAGAGCTATCGTATTTCTGCCACGCTGACACAGCTTTGCGGGGTTCCGGCGGAGGAGATTCCCGCAGAGGTAAAGAATAGTGCAATCAATTATGAAAAGGAATTTGCCCTTCAAAATGAAGGGAAATAAGCTTTTGGGAGAGGCTCGTTTTGCGTAGCGCAGGACGGGCTTTTTTGTGGGATTTTGTGAGAAATAGGTCTTTTATTTTATATGACATTCGTGTTATAATCACATTTAGTTTGTTTTTTGCATAGAACGGAGAAGCTGCCATAGGCGCAACGAAAAAACGAATAGAAAAAAGGAGAGAAGAACATGATTGCTGCACAGGGTGTCAGCCTGCAATACGGGGGCAGAGTGCTTTTCAACGATGTTAATATCAATTTTACCAAAGGGAACTGCTACGGACTGATTGGCGCAAACGGCGCGGGAAAGTCCACCTTTTTGAAAATTTTGGCGGGGGAGATGGAGCCGAATAAGGGCTCGGTTTTTATTACACCCGGGGAGAGAATGGCGGTTTTGAAGCAGGATCATTTCTTGTTTGATGATTTTGATGTGGTGGATTGCGTGTTATACGGGCATAAGCGGCTGTACGACATCCGCAGGGAGAAGGATGCGCTTTATATGAAGGAGGACTTCTCGGACGAGGACGGCATTCAGGCGGCGGAGTTGGAGGGCGAATTTGCGGAGTTGGATGGCTGGGCGGCAGAATCCAACGCGGAAATGCTCTTGAACGGCTTGGGGATTACGAATGAATATCATTATGTAAAGATGAAGGAGCTGACGGGCGGACAGAAGGTCAAGGTGCTGCTGGCACAGGCATTGTTCGGCAACCCCGATATTCTTCTTCTGGATGAGCCGACCAACCATCTGGATATTCATGCAATTCGTTGGCTGGAAGAATTTCTCATGAACTTTGAAAATATCGTCATTGTGGTTTCGCATGACCGGCATTTTTTGAATAAGGTCTGCACGAATATCGCGGATATTGACTATGGCAAGATTACCATGTTTGTCGGCAATTATGACTTCTGGTACAGCTATACGCAGATGACACAGAGGCAGCTCAAGGATCAAAACAAGCGCGTAGAGCAGAAGATGAAGGAGCTACAGGACTTTATCCAAAGGTTCAGCGCGAATGCGTCCAAGGCGAAGCAGGCAACCTCGAGGAAGAAGCTTTTGGATAATTTACAGATGGACACCATCAAGCCTTCCGGCCGCCGCTATCCCTTTTGCAGCTTCAAGCAGGACAGAGAGGTCGGTAACGATGTGCTTCTGGTGGAGGGGATTTCCAAGAGCATTGACGGGAAGCAGGCGTTGCGGGACATCAGCTTTATGATTCGCCCGCACGAGAAGGTTGCCTTTGTCGGCAAGGATGAAATTGCGAGAACAACGCTGTTCCGTATTCTGATGGGCGAGATAGAGCCGGATGCGGGAAGCTTCAAATGGGGAATTACCACAAAAACGGCATATTTTCCGAAGGATAACACAGAATATTTTGAGGGGAACAAGGATAGCCTGATTGAATGGCTGCGCCCCTTTGCGAAGGAGGGCGAGCAATACGACTCCGATATTCGCGGCTGGCTGGGGCGGATGCTTTTTAGCGGCGAGGAGGCACTGAAGGCGGCGGAGGTGCTTTCTGGCGGGGAGCGGGTGCGCTGTATGCTATGCAAAATGATGATGAGCGGGGCGAATGTCATGCTTTTGGATGAGCCGACCAACCACTTGGATTTGGAATCCATTACGGCGCTGAACGAGGGACTTATGGATTACAAGGGGACGCTGCTCTTTGATTCGCACGACCATCAATTTGTGCAGACCATTGCGGACAGAATCATTGAGATTTTGCCCGGCGGCATCATCGACAGACAGATGTCCTACGACGAATATCTGGAGGACGAGAGCATAGACGCCCTCAGAGAAAAGCTATCGGAGGCATAACGGAGGAATGATGAAATATGCGGAATGTTTTGCTGGCAGTCGGACTGGGGTTTCTCATCGGCTACCTTGGATTTTTGAAGGAAAGGGGAATCAAATGGAACGGCAGGCTGCAAACGCTCTGGCTGATGCTTTTGATTTTCTGCATGGGGGTCAGCATTGGGCGTAACGGCGAGATTGTGCGAAATCTGCCGGCGCTGGGCGGCAAGGCGGCGGTTTTTGCCGTGGTGACGGTTTTGGGGAGCATTGCGGCGGTCTACATCCTTTCTACCTTATTTTTGGATAAGGAGGGGAGAAAATGAGCGCGGTGATTCTGGTTGTTCTGGTGCTGGGGATTGGCGCGGGGTATCTGATGCCTGCGGATTTGAGCGGATTTCTCGACAGCGCATCCTCCTATATGCTGTTTTTGCTGCTTTTTTCCGTGGGAATCGACATGGGGCTCAACAAGGCGGTTTTTGCGCGTATCCGCGAGTTGGGATTCAAGATACTTTTGATTCCGGCGGGAATTGTAGCGGGGTCGCTTTGCGGCGGGGCAATCGCCTCTGCCCTGCTCTCCTTTTCTACGCGGGAGGGGATGGCGATTTCGGCGGGGCTGGGGTGGTACAGCCTTTCGGGGGTGCTCATCACGGAGGCGGGCAACCCCGTCGGCGGGACAATCTCCTTTTTGGCGAATGTGTTCCGAGAGATGCTGACCTTTATCATCGTGCCGTTTGTGGCGAGCCATTTTAATTATTATTGCGCGATTGCGCCGGCGGGGGCGACCTCCATGGATACGACGCTGGGCATTATCAGCAGGAACACGAACGGAACGATTGCGGTTTTGAGCTTTGTGAACGGCGTTATCTGTACCCTTCTTGTGCCGATTTTGGTGCCGCTTTTCCTCTAGGGGCGGGGAGAAAAATGGCAAAAAAGGTGTTGACAAAAGAGGACGGGTGCGGTATGATAGTCAAGCGTGGTAGGTTTATGCGGATGTGGCGGAACTGGCAGACGCGCTAGATTCAGGTTCTAGTGGGCATTGCGCCCGTGCAGGTTCAAGTCCTGTCATCCGCATTGCGGCAAGTCTTTTGGCTTGCCGTATTTTTTTAACCCAAAAAAGCGATACCAAGGAGAATCTCGGTACCGCTTTTTTTGCGCGCCGCGGAATCAGAGGGATTCCACGGGGAGTGCAATCTGTGTGATAAATTTGCTGGGGGATTTATGCTGGGGAGGCCCCTCCAGATAGGTATGGCGGAGGATGCCCGTAGGCGTAAGCCCCTTTTCCTTCGCATAAATCAGGAGACGCTTCGCGACAGCGGGAATCTCTGTATAATCGCCATGATGGAAGAGGCTGACAGCCCAAGCGGATTCGGTTGTTTCGACGAAATCGCCCTCACTTTCCGGGAGGACGGCAACGCAGAAGGAGACATCCTCGGGATCGGTCAAGGGATATTCTATGAAATACATCCTACGGGAGATATCGGAATTATGGGCGCGCAGAGCCTCCAGCGCGGTTTGGCGGAGGAGCTCTGTTTTTTCGGCGATGGAGGAGGCACGATAGCGTCGGAGATAGACGCGCTGGCGTTCGAGGCGAATCGCCTTAATCGTTTCGGAGCCGGTATTTACGCGCTCATAGAGGCGCTCGATATTGAGATTCAGCTCATCCCGCAGGCGCTCCAGACGGCGGACGAGGGAAAGCAAATCGGCGGTATCGTTGAAATAATCGCCGATTTCATCCAGAGAAAGCCCGAGGTTCTGGAAGCTGCGGATGCTCCGCAGGCGGGTGAAGGTATCTATGCTATAATAGCGATTGCCGGTGATGGGGTCTTTTTCATCGGGTTGGATGAGCCCTTTTTCTTCGTAATTGAGAATCATACGGCGGGTGACATTGATTGCCTTTGCCATCTCGCCGATGGAAAATAAATTTTGTGAATTTTTCATAAAATAACCTCCGTAGATAAAAAAGGTTTGACCGCACATGGATGTATGGTATGTAATCATATTGTAGCAAATGGAGGCAAAATTGCAAGAGAAATTTTTGCAAATTGACAGGAAGCTTGTGGTTTTGCGAGACACACAACACAAGATGGGCGAAGAAGCATATGCTTCTTCCTTCTCCGTACCAGAGAAGGAAAGGGTCTTCTTTACCCACCGAAAAAAGATTAGAAGGTTGGGAGAAGATGAGAAAAACAGGAAGGAGAACGGCGTTGAGCCTGCTCTTGACGCTGGCGATGCTCCTGGGGCTGATGCCGATCATGGCGCTGGCGGACGGGGGGCATATGCACTACCTCTGCGGCGGGGCAAGCTGCATGGAGGCAGGGCATACGAAGGAAAGCGCCATGGTCGAATTCACGGCGTGGAATTACAGTGACAAATTGCCGACGAGTGAGGGGAAGTATTATCTGACGAAGAATGTGACGTTGCAGGGCACATGGTCGAGTAATGTAAGCAGAGCAGAAATAGTGCTTTGTCTGAACGGGTATAATATTACGTATACGGGCGACGGAACGTACGATTACCCAGTCCTTAAGGTAGATCATGGAAATGAAGGGATATTCGCGATTTGTGACTGCAAAGGGGAAGGCGTGATTACACATCAGACAGGCACAAAGGGAAACGGCGTGGCGGTGCTCAGCGGTACATTCAATCTATACGGCGGGACAATCAGCGGGAATACCGGCTGCGGCGTTAGCATGATGCAAAACAATAAGACCAACACAAGCACATTCAATATGTACGGCGGCAAAATTAGCGGCAATGGCAATACTGCAACCCGCGGTGGCGGCGTGTCTGTAGAACGAGACGAATCGGTTTTTAACATGACCGGCGGGACGATCAGCGGAAATAATGCAAAGAAAGGAATTTATCAAAGTTTGGGTGAAGGCGGCGGTGTTTATTTCGGCGGATGGGATGATTCGAGCAAATTTGTGATGAGTGGCGGTACAATTACCGGAAACAGCGCTGAGGCAAACGGCGGCGGCGTGTGTTACGAGTACGGTAAAGAATTTAAGATTTCCGGCAGTGCGAAGATAACTGAAAACTACAAAGGCGGACCGCTGTCGGGGGGGCGTGTATACTGGTGAAACAGAAGACAATGTCTATCTGTACAGTGGAAAGACAATGACAATTGACAATTCGTTGACAACGAGCGGAACGCTGAGCGGCGCAGAAATCGGGGTTACCGTGCAGGCACCTCCGGCGGAGGGCAGCACGGTTACGATTGCAACGGGCGCAATGAGCGCAACGAGCGACTACACGAGCATGATCACGAGCGATGACGAGCAATACGAGACGGTTTACAACAGCACAGGTAGTACGATTACGCTGGAGAAGACAGCAGCGCCGCACAGCCACCGGATTTGCGGGGCAAGCTCAAGCTGCGGACATAGCGCAGGCGGACATACGGATGTGACATGGACGGCGATTAATAACGAGAGTGACTTGACAGACGCCACAGCCGGGTATTATTACCTAACTGGCAGCGTGACGCTGGAGAATACATGGCAGCCGGTAGACGGCGTATATCTTTGCCTGAACGGAAATAACATTACAGGCGCAGACGGCAAGACGGCGATTGATGTAGACGACGGCAGGAAATTCACGCTTTGCGACTGCCAGGGTACCGGAAGTATAACGCATACAAGCGGAGAAACCGGCAGAGGCGTAGAGGTATACGGCGCCGGCACTTCCAACGTCGGTACGTTTGAGATGTATGGCGGGAAGATTAGCGGGAACAGTGTGACTACAAATGGTATAGATGGCGGCGGGGTTTATGTTGGCGACGGCGGCAAATTCTATCTGTACGGCGACGATTACCGCAACATATACGGTGGGCAGAAAGGGCACTGAAGGTACTGCTGAGGTTACATCTAAAAAGAAGAGCTCCTCTTCTTCCTCTTCCTCCGGTTCTTCCTCCTCCGGCTCCTCTTCTGAGGCGCTGAACAAGGTAACGATTGCCGGGACGGAGAACGGAAAGCTTGCGGCGAACGCAACAGAAGCAAAGACCGGCGCAAAGGTTATCTTGACGCCGAGCGCGGCGTTACCGTAAGCTCTGCTTTTGCGGAATCGGCAAAGGAGGAGCCTGTAAAGCAGGTGATCGACATGGTAATCGACAGCAGGACGGCGAAGGTTGACAGCAAGACTGTGACAAGCAACGCTGCCCCTGTGATTCGGAACGACAGAACGATGGTACCGATTCGCTTCATTACGGAGACGATGGGCGGTACTGTGACATGGAACGAAAAGGCACAGGAGGTTGTGCTGACGATTGACGGCAAGGAAATTAAGATGACGATTGGGAAGAAGCTGACGAAATACGGCGTTGCACCAACCATCATCAACGATCGTACCTTTGTACCCGTGCGGTTTGTAGCGGATGAGCTTTCCGCAACGACGGCTTGGGATGAAAAGACAAAGACAGTTACGATTACACGTATTGTAAACGAATAAAAAGGCAATAAAAAATCCCCTCTTTGTGAGATACAGAGAGGGGAATTTTTTTGCAATTTTAATGGGTCAGCACCTCCGCGCCGTCCTCCGTGACCGCGACGGTATATTCCCACTGGGCGGAGAGAGAGCCATCCTCGGTATAAACCGTCCATTCGTTTTCCGCATCGACGAAGAAATCCTCCTCGCCGAGATTGACCATGGGCTCGATGGTGAAAACCATGCCGGGGACAAGGAGCATGCCCGTATCCCGCTTGCCGACATGGCAGACGTAGGGATCCTCGTGGAAATCGTTGCCGACGCCGTGTCCGCCGATGTCCCGCAGGACGGAATAGCCATACCGATGGACATATTCACTGATGACTGCGCCGATATTGCCCAATCTGCCCCAAGGCTTTACCTCCTTTAGCGCCAAATCAACGGATTCCTTCGTGACCTCGACCAGCTTTTTTGCCTCCTCGCTGACCTCGCCGATCAGGAACATACGGGAGGCGTCGGCGTAGTAGCCGTCCAGAATGGTGGTAACATCGACGTTGATGATGTCGCCGTCCTGCAAAATTTGTTTGGGGTCGGGGATGCCGTGGCAGATGGCATCGTTCACAGAGGTGCAGACGCTCTTGGGGAAGCCCTGATAACCCAGAGGGGCGGGGATGCCGCCATGTGCAACGGTGTAGTCATGCACGAGGGTATTAATATCGTCTGTGGACATACCCGCCTTTATCTTTTCCTCAACCATATCCAAAATGGCGGTGTTCAGCTTACCCGCCTTCCGGATGCCCGCGAGCTGCGAGGGGGTTTTGATGAGCTTGTGCGGGGGGACGGGGATATGCTTGCTTTTATATTCTGCCAGCTTTTCATCGAAGGCGGCGTGGCAAGCTTTATATTTTTTGCCGCTGCCGCACCAGCAAGGGTCATTTCTGCCGATTTTCATAGTATTTCTCCTTTTTTCTTGTATAAAATTGCCTACGCAACCATGGTAGCACAAAAAGGGGAAGGACACAATAGAAGAAAATGAGAAAAACTGTTGACAAATGTGAGGATAAGGCGTATCCTCTTAAATCATAGTTAACCGATATGGAATAGGAGTGATTTTATGCTTTTGAAAAGTACGATTTTTGGCTGTTGTTGCTGTCAGGATTGAAAATTTATGATAGGATAGAAAGAGACGGAAATTTATTTTTGAACGGAGGCAGATAAAAATGGCTAAGATTTATCGGAGCGTAGAAGAATTGATTGGAAATACACCCCTCTTGGAGCTGCGGAAGATTGCGCAGGGGACGGGTGCAACGATTTTGGCGAAGGTGGAGGCTTTGAACCCCGGCGGCAGCGCGAAGGATCGCATTGCGAAGCGCATGGTGGAGGATGCGGAGAAGGCGGGCATCCTTAAAGCAGGTGCAACGATTATTGAGCCGACCAGCGGCAACACGGGCATTGGCTTGGCGTTGATGGCGGCGGCAAGAGGGTACCGTGCGATTATTGTTATGCCGGACAGCATGAGCATGGAGCGGCGGCTTTTGATGACGGCATTTGGCGCAGAGCTGGTTTTGACCCCGGGCAAGCAGGGCATGAAGGGTGCGGTAGAAAAGGCGGAGGAGCTGGCAAAGGAAATCCCCGATTCCTTTATTGCGGGGCAGTTTGACAATCCTTCTAACCCGGCGGCGCATTATGATACCACAGGCCCCGAAATCTGGGCGGATACCGATGGGAAGGTGGATGTTTTTGTAGCAGGTATCGGCACAGGCGGCACGATTACGGGGGTTGGCAAATATCTGAAGGAGAAGAATCCCGCAGTGAAAATCATTGCGGTGGAGCCGGCATCCTCGCCCTTGCTGTCCAAAGGCGTTGCGGGATCGCACGGGATTCAGGGGATTGGCGCGAATTTTGTACCTTCTGTTTTGGATACGGGGATTTATGACGAAATCGTTACCGTAACGAATGAGGACGCATATGCGACAGGCAGAAGCCTTGCAAGAGAGGAAGGGCTTTTATCCGGTATTTCCGCGGGTGCGGCGGTTTATGCGGCGAAGGAGGTTGCAAAGAGGCCGGAGAATGCCGGAAAGAATATTGTGGTGTTCCTGCCGGATACGGGAGACAGATACCTCTCCACACCGATGTTTCGGGAGGGGTAAAAGGTTTATTAAGACCTTGGGGGCGCTGTCTTAGGATTTTGGGGGCACTGCCCCCAATACCCCCAAAGACCGTGGAGCGTTGCCCCACCTCCCTGCAAAGGCATCATGCCCTTGACCCGAGAGGCAGAACCATATACATGGTTCTGCGGGGGGAGGAAAAAAAGAAGGCTTTCTCTGAAAATGAACTGAACCAGTAAAATCGGACAATAGTAAAAAAAGACCTCTTATTGTAGAAT
>CAVHYX010000014.1:0-71647 GCA_963640305.1 Sodaliphilus sp.
CCGCCGGTGACGGTCAGCGTTGCGTTATTCTCAAATATTAAAACAGCCGAGCCGCTGACCACAAGTCCGCTCTGCCCGGTAGTAGTACTTGTCACCGTAATGTCCTCGTTTATAAAATAAACACCGTCAAGCGATTGCCCCGCGCTGAAGCTTTCGGTGTGCGTATGCCCGGGGTAGAGCTTCTCCCAGTATGCGCATGTGCCGTAGGCAGGGTCGCTCAGCATGCTCGTCCCGTCGCTGACGTTGGTATTCCAGAGCTTCTGCTCATACCAGCCGCTGCCGCTTTCCGAAACGCCATCCGGGAGCTTCTGCGCCTGCACCGGAGTCGCCCCCATGGGCAGTAGGCTTCCCGCCATTGCGAGCGTGAGCAGCATCGCGAGCTGGCGCTTGCCTCGTTTCTTCTTCATAATTGCCCTCTCCTTTCTTTTCGGGTTTCCCCGAAATATAAGAATTTTTTTGTGTGTGCCTTCTTTTTTCCTTAGTCCGGCGGCGCCTTCTCCGAAAGCCTTCTTCGTCTCCGCATGGTGTTTCCTCCCTTTCTCGGTCGCCCCTTTTTTTTGCAACAGAATGTGGATTCTGTTGCAAAAAAAACAAGCCGAAGGGGGCGAATGGGGCTCTCGGCTTATTTTTTTTGTGGAAAAAATGCAAATTTTGAATTTTTTTTGAATTTTTTTGAAATTTTTTTTGAATAAACGTTGTGGAAATTGGTTTTTTTTGCTAAAATGGATGCAAATCTACACAGGTCGTCACAAAAATACAAAAAAAGCAACAGAATCCACATTCTGTTGCTTTTTAGACCTAAGACCAAAGCCCTTGGGGAGCTCGAAGGCGAAATCCTCAGGGTCTTTTTTTATGTCGTTTCCGGCTCTGCGGAGGGGATCTCTAAGGGGAACCTCGTGCCCCTTAGTCCCTTGCGGGGGTTCGAGAGCTAAGACCTTGGGGGGCTTTGCCCCCAACACCCCTAGCAGGGAAATGATTCCCCTGCACCCCCATTTGTAGAACCATGTACATGGCTCTGCGCATCGGGTTCCAAGGGGGTGACCCCCTTGGTGGGAGTTTGAGAGTGAAACCCTCAAGGTCTTTCCTCCGTATCCTCCTCCTTCAGCGGCGGTAAATCCCCAATGCTCTGGAACCCGAAATATCGCAAAAACTCCCGGCTCGTCCCGAATAACGTAGGCCTCCCCGGCGTATCCGCCCGCCCTACCTCGCAGATGAGCCGCTTCTCCAATAGCTTCGTCACCGCATGGTCGGAGTTTACCCCGCGAATCTCCTCAACCTGTGCCCGCGTCATCGGCTGCTTGTACGCAATAATCGCCAGCGTCTCCAAAAGCGACTGCGTTAGCCCCTGCCGCTGTGGGCTCTGATACATGCTCCGTATGTACTCGAAGCACTCTGCCGCCGTACACATCTGGTACGCCTCCGCCAACTCCATAATCCGTAGCCCGCGCTTCTCCTCCTCGTATTTATCCGCCAGAGAACGGACAATCGCCCGCGCCGTCGCCCGGTCGAGCGCAATCGTCTGCGCAATCGCATCCAGCGGAACCGCGTCCCCCGCAACGAATAGCAGCGCCTCGACCACCGCCTCTAACTCCGATAACCTCATTCTCTCTCACCTTCCCGATAAACGCCGATGAAAATTTCGCCGAAATTCCTCTCCTGCGTAATCCGTACCTCCTTGCGCTTAATCAGCTCCAGCAGCGCCAAAAAAGTCACGACCTTCTCCGCTTTCCCCGCATTCCTGCGAAAAATCGTATGAAACCCGATTTCCCCCCGCGGATGCAAAATCAGCATATCCCGAATATACGCCATCCTGTCCCCCACGGTAAATAAATCCCGCTCCACCGAGCGAAAGGAACGGCGCACCTTGTCCTCCTTCGTCTCATTCCGCGCCAATACCTGCCGAAACGCGAGGTATAGGTCGTCCATCGTAACCCCCTGCAATAGCTCCTCCAAGCTCTGCGCGGGTCGCTCCCGGAGCTTCTCAATCGCCGCATCCGCATCCTTGTAGAACACCAGCGCCGCTTCTTCCTCCCGCTCCTTGAGCGTTTCCGTCGCATCCTTGATGCGCTTATACTCCAAGAGCCGCCGCACCAGCTCTTCTCTGGGGTCGATTTCCTCTTCCTCCGCCTCCGTCTTCGGCTTGGGCAGGAGCAGCTTGCTCTTAATCTCCAGAAGCGTTGCCGCCATCAGCAGAAATTCGCTCATCCCCTCCATGCTTCTGTCCTCTGCCGCATCCAGATAGTCGAGGTATTGCTCCGTCAACTCCGCAATCGGAATGTCGTAAATGTCGATTTCGTTTTTTTCAATCAAATGATACAGTAAATCCAGCGGCCCCTCAAACGCCGCCAGCCTGATATTGATTGCTTCCATGCCGCGTTCCTTCCTTACAATAGTACCCCAAAAATCCCAATAAATAAAGAGAGTATCCCGTAAATGATTTTATCCATGAACCCAGTAACCAGCCCGAAAAACAGGAGGAATAAAAATAACATTTGAATCAGCTTTTCGTTCTGCATATACTTAAAATATTGGTTCGCCGGCAAAACCACCCCCAGCACCTTCGTACAATCCATCGGCGCAACAGGCAGCACGTTGTATACCGCCAGCGCAACGTTGTAGTACGCAATGTAATAGAATAGCGTGCCGAGCGTCTCCCCCCGAAATACCATGTAAACAAAAAGGAATCCCAGCCCGAAAAGCAGATTCGCAGCCATCGGCAGAACCGCTACCAGAAGCGTATCCCGCTTCCTGTTTTTGTAATATAACGCGCTCGTCTCCACGGGTTTGCCCCAACCGAAGCCGCCGCTGTATAGCATCATCAAAAATCCAATCGGCTCAAAATGCTTGACAGGGTTTAGCGTCAGCCTCCCTTGGCTTTTGGGGTAATCGTCCCCCAGAATCGTAGAAGCCAGCGCACGGATAAATTCGTGTAGCGTCGTTGCCGTAAGGATTCCCGGAATCCCCAAAAGTATCACCCATAAAGATGTATTCATCATTTCCAATCCCTTCCGAAAAAATATCTTTGAAAAAAACCAAAATATCTTTTATTTTACCCGAAGCATGGGAATTAGTCAAATCCATAAAAAGGCTCGGCCGTATAAAAGATTTATCACTCAGAATATCCCAAAAAAAGCCGAGAAAATCAACTCGTTTTGAAAAGCTCCATTTTCTCGGCTACTTTTGGGATACACTGCATTTTCCTACAGGAAGTTATCCCGAAATAGCATATTTATCATCTTTTTCACATCTTCACTCCGGTGGGATTTAAGAATCGGCATTGTCACCTGCTTGATTGCGTTCCGTTTCACCAAGTATTTATTCGTCTGCCGCATGATTTTTTCGATATTCACAAGGCTTTCCGCCATTCGCTCTGTATGTTCGCAGCAACACTATTCAAATTTTTCCAATCCCGCCTTTCTCCTGCCCCCTGTCCTGCCTTCCTGCCACCGGATTTTTTTGCATACAAAATCCTTTTCTTATCCCGGAAAATCCATAGTGTTTCTTCCGCACCTCCCCTCTGTCAATCCCAACCATCACTCCTCAAGCCTTGAAACACCCTCCCTTTCCCTCTTCTCCTCTCTTACCTCGTTTTTTTATCCAACCTCACCCCCCTTTTTCCCCATTAAATCCATATGTTTACTTACACGCATAACACCCTTTCCTTTTTTCCTAAAAAAGCCATAACTTTACTTCTACGCACCTCTGCCCATCATTTTTCCTCTTGTCCCTCAATTTTTTTGCATCCAACCTTCCTTTTTCCATATAAAATCTATATATTTACTTCCAAACATAACCGCAAAAAAAGAGACTGTACCCAAAAATACAGTCTCTTTCCGTTTTTCCTGTCCACTAAGGTGTCCACAGGGTGTCCATTCTGTCCACCGTGTCCGTTATTTTTTCTCGCTCCCATCCAGATACGCCACCGCACTCCATGCCGCGATAAGTCCCTCGCCGACCGCCTTCGCGATTTGATACGGCGCACCGGTGCAGTCTCCCGCCGCGAAAACGCCGGGCAAATTGGTTCGCATCGCGCGGTCAACCGCAATGCTTTTCCTGTCTGTCGCAAGCCCAAAAATCAAGCTTTCCGGCGCAGTACTGTCCTTCGCAAAGAAGATGCCGTCGCAGGAAATCTCCCCCTCCGTAAGTGCCAGTGCAGAAGCCCGTCCGTCTCTGCCAAGCACCGCCTGCGGCGTGCCTTCCCGCAGTTGAACCTTCTCCTTCAGGTATACCACCGGCTGATACAGGGGAATGTAGGTTACGTTTTCGCAAACCTCCGCCAAGAAATTTGCCTCTGCCTCGCCTTCCTCGTTTTCCCCCACAACCACAACCCGCTTCCCACGGTAAAGCATCCCGTCACAGGTCGCGCAATAGCTGACCCCCTTGCCGAGATACTCCGCCTCCCCGGTAATACTGCGGCTTTTGTTGATTCCCGTTGCCAAAATCAGCGTCCGTGCCTGCAAAAATCGATTCTTCGCATTGATTACAAAATATTCCCCCATCGGCATCACCTGCTGAATATGTGCCTGCACAAATTCCACGCCCTGCTTTTTCGCGTGCGCATAAAATTGATGGAGCAGCTCCTCTCCGCTCAAATCCGGCATCCCCAAATAGTTATCTACCCGCTCCGCCGCAAAAAGCAGCGAGCTGTCCGGACTTCTGCCAAAAACACAAACGCTCTTATTGCGCTGCCTTGCGCTGACCGCCGCCGATAACGCCGCAGGTCCTCCGCCGATAATCCCAATATCATACATAGAAAAGCCTCCCTTCGCTTCTCCCAAGCTATCGTTCCACGAAAAAACCACGAGAAGAAAAAATATCCCCCCCGTGGTTATCGTATCACATTATCTCAGAAAAATCCGCTGTTTTAATAGATTATTTTTCCTTATCGGCTGCGCGTGCCTCGATAATCTTCTTCTGCACCTCCATAGGTGCCTCCTCGTATCTTTCAAAATGATGGCTGTACTCTCCGCGGCTCTGCGTCATAGAGCGCAGGTCTGTCGCATATTTGTGCATCTCCGCCGTCGGTACCTCCGCAACAATGCACTTCTTCATGCCAACCGCATCCATGCTCAAGATACGTCCGCGCCGCTTTGTAATATCCCCCATAATATCGCCCATGTATTTTTCAGGAATCAGCACCTCCACGTGCTCAATCGGCTCCAGAATCACCGGCTTCGCCTGTGGAATCCCTTCCTTAAATGCAACAGCGGTTGCCATCTTAAACGCCATCTCGGAAGAATCCACGGGGTGATAGGAGCCGTCCATCAGCGTTGCCTTTAAGCCGACAACAGGGTATCCTGCCAAAACACCGCTCTGTACACATTCCTGCAAGCCCTTTTCCACCGCAGGGAAATACTGCTTGGGTACGGAACCGCCGAATATTTTTTCTTCAAAAACAACAGGTGTTGTTGTATCGTAGCTGGGCTCAAATTCCATCACAACATCGCCAAACTGACCATGTCCGCCGGATTGCTTTTTGTAGCGTCCGCGCACGGATGCCTTTGCCTTAATTGTCTCTCTATAAGGAATGATGGGATCTGTCAAATCCACCTCTATCTTATATTTTGCTTTCAGCTTCTGCACCATAACATCCAACTGCTGTTCGCCCACGCCGTAAACCAGAGTCTGCTTTGTCTCGGGATTTACCTCCATCTTAATGGTAGGGTCTTCCTCTCGAATCTTCGCCAGTGCCGCAGAAAGCTTATCCTCATCCCCCTTGCCCTTCGGCTTGATTGCCATACAAAGCACGGAGCCGGGCAGCGTAATCTTGGGAATGATGATATTTGCATCCTTCAGAGAAAGCGTATCCTGCGTAGAGGTATTGGAAAGCTTCGCCAATGCGCCAATGTCGCCGGAGTGCAGCTCATCCACTTCAATCTGCTCCTTGCCCCGTACCACAAAGATACGTCCCACCTTCTCCACGGTATCCTTTTCCTCATTATACACGCTCATCGTGGTATCCAGCTTACCCGTCATCACACGGAACAGATTCAAACGACCGATATACGGATCGGCAATGGTCTTAAATACATAAGCCGAGAATCTCTCATCATCAGAGGAACAATAAACCACATCCTTGCCGTCATGGAAGGCGTGGAAATTCGCCTTTGCCTCAATGGCAGGCGGCGTAAACCGCACAATCGTATTCATTAGCAGCTTCACCCCGTAGCCCAGCGTCGCGGAGCCGCACATCACGGGCGCAATGCTGTGGCTGGTAATTCCTGCCAAAAGTCCATCGTAGATTTCTTCCTCTGTCAGCTCCTCGTCATTGAAGAACTTTTCCATCAATTCATCGCTGGATTCCGCCGCAACCTCAACCAGCATGGAGCGCAGAACCTCAACCTGATCCTTCTTTTCCTCCGGCATCGGGCATTTTTCCAGCTTGCCGTTGACCTTCTTTCTTGCGTCTCTCTTAATCAGGTTGATAAACCCGATAAAGTTGCCGTTCTCATCATCAAAGGGAATTTGCAGCGGCGCAACCGCCTTCCCGAAATTCTTGCGCAAATCCGCCAGCGTTTTTTCAAAATCCGCATTTTCATCATCCATCTGATTGATAAAAATAATCCGCGGCAGGTGCATCTCCTCACAATATTCCCAAGCCTTTTCGGTGCCGACCTCTACGCCGGATTTTGCGGAAACCATAATCAGTCCCGTATCCGCCACATTCATGGCAAGCTTCACCTCGGCTGCAAAGTCAAAATAACCGGGGGTATCCAGAAAATTGATTTTCGTATCCTGCCATTCCACCGGAATCACAGAGGTATTGATAGAAACCTTACGGCGAATTTCCTCCGCTTCATAGTCGGACACAGTGTTACCGTCCTCTACCCTGCCGAATCTCTTCGTCGCACCGGAATAATACAGTGCCGCTTCGGCATAGGTCGTCTTGCCGGAACCGCTGTGTCCCAAAAGCACAACATTTCTAATTCTGTTGGATACATAATTTTTCATAGCATCTTCCCTCCCAATAGGTTTATTTTTGCGTCAAAAAAGCCTTGACGATGTATACAGCACACAAAATATGTACAATCTATACATTTATTTTCATTCGACCATTATTTGAAATTCCCTTTATTTTTTCAAAAAATTTTTTATATTGATAATTTTGCTGAATAAAGTCAAAATTCCACCGCATCTTTTTGTGCAAAAAGAAGGCCACACCCCCGTATCCGCCGAGGACATGGCCTTCTTCTTCTCCGCAAAAGCCCCTTTTTCTTTATCGCAAGCCGAAATAAGCTGCAACCGCATTGCTCAACGCCTCTGCGATTTCATCAATATTCTCCCGAATCCACATAGCATCCTCCGGATTATCGTGATATGCCACCTCCACCAGAGCCGAGGGCGCATCCGTGCGGCGCAGCTCCCGCAGCGTCGTTGTCGGCAAAACCTGCACCTTCTCCGCATCGGGATAAATTTCCCGCAACTCGTCTGCAATCAGCTCCGCCATCTGCTTTCCGTAGGGGCTTGTCGCATAATAGTAAATCACAGGTCCCTGTCTTGTACCGGCAATGGAGGTAGGCGAGGCGTTGGAATGAATCGCAAGGTGAAAGTCCACATCGCTGTGATTGGAATCGGCAATCGCCTCTCCCAGCGTCATAGCGGGGTCGTTTCGCACATATTCAATCCCGTCCGCATTCAGATACGACTCCATGGCGTCCGCAATCAGATTCATAACCTCCTCCTCCGAGCCGCCGCCGTAAAAGGGATTGTATTCCTGCAAAGAGGGACTGAGATAAATTCTTGGCATCATATTTCTCTCCTTTTTTCCCTCAATATATGAAAACAGACCGAAAAAGTTTCCTTTCCGGTCTGTCAAGAGCCTGCTTATTTCAGCAGGCTTTTTTTGTACATATTGTAAATATCCTTTCGCTCCAAGGGATACGGGAAGGTCAAAAGCTTGCCCCTCTGCTCCAGAAAACGGTCGGTATAGCTGCTGACATCCGCCTCCGTGTAGCTTGCCTTATGCTCTAGAACTGCGTCCAAAAATGCACCAAGCTCCGCCGTACTCGCCAATCCCAGTGCCTCCAGAACCTGTGCCACGTTTTCGTCCCCCGCAGGAAAAAGCTCCAGATACGCCTGTGTCAGCACGCCGTTTGCCATGCCGTGCGGCACACCCTTTTCATAGGTCAGGAAATATCCCATGCCGTGCGGCAGAGAGGTCATGGTCTGTGCAATCGCCACGCCTCCTATAGCAGACATCAGCATCAGCTTATCTCTCGTTTCTGGCGTATATACTTTCCCCCGCAACGCCGGCATACATTCGCGGAAAAGCAAAAGACCCTGCCTTGCGATCTCCCTGCTGAGCGTAGTTGCTTTTGCGGAAAGATAGCTTTCCACCAAATGCGTCAGCGCATCCACGGCGGTGTTATTGGTGATGCCGGCCGGCAGCGTATCCATGTATTTCGGATCCAGAAATGCCACCGTTGCAAAGATATGTGCCGCAATGCTGGATTTTGTTCTTTTTTCGTGCAGAGTCACAATGGCGTATTGTGTCACCTCGGAGCCGGTACCCGCAGTCGTCGGCACAGCAACCACCGGCAGCGCCTTATTTTCCTTCTTCCAGAGTGCGTCCGTCCCCTGCTCGGGGTGTGCCGCCATGGTCGCAATCGCCTTAGAGGAATCCATCGGAGAGCCGCCGCCGATACCGATGAAGAATTCTACGCCCTCCGCAATCGCAAGCTTCGCCGCGCGCACAACCGTCTCAACAGAGGGGTTTTCCTCAATCTCATCAAATAAAATCCACGCAATGCCCAAGCTGTCCAAGGCATCAGTCAAGTCCTTCTGCGCACCGTTTTTCTTCGCAGAGGTCTTCCCCGTCACAAGCATCGCTTTTTTCCCCAACCTTGCCATGGCAGACTTATGCTCCGCAACACAGCCCCTGCCAAAATAGCAGTCCGTCGGCATAAAATAATGAAAATTTCCCATTCCTTCCACGTCCTCTCTCTTTTTTTGTATTAGCAAAGGAAATCGTACCATTCCCAATCCGTTGCCATAATTTCCTCCAGCGTCTCTGCCGGCGTCATCAGTTCAAATTCAATTTCAAAATCGTGATAACGCTCGCCCTCAATCGTTGCCACACCCGTCATGATATAATGCTTGCCCTCCCCTGTCACAAATGCGCCCTCCATCAAGAGGTCGTCTTCCTCCAGATAGATTTTGTTCAGCTCTCCGGCAATCTGCTCCTCCGTGAATGTCAGCGTCATATTCTCATCCTCCCTCGCTCGTTTTTTCTCTATGGCATCACGCCCCGTAAAGCCTTAAGACCGTAGGGCTCTGCCCAAGGTTTGCGCTCCGTCTGTGGTCATTCTATCATGTCTTTTTCCCTCGGGCAAGTGTCAGCAGGAAGTTTCCCTTTTCTTTCGCTCGTTTTCGTGTTAAGATATTGCTGTAAAATCTTCCGGTTGCAAAATTGTCTCTTCGGATTGCAACCCGACAAGGATTTTTTCCCTTAAAAAAACAAAAAGGAGTTCTTTTTTATGTATTATATCGTTTTGGATTTGGAATTTAATCAGGCTTTCCCCTTCAAATCCGAAAAAAAAGTAGAATCAAACCCCGAATGCCCCTTTGAAATCATCCAAATCGGGGCAGTCAAGCTGAATGAACAAATGGAGCAGCTGGATACCTTCAATGTCCTCATCTCTCCGCAAATCTACCCCCGTCTGCATCCCTTTGTGGAAAAAATCACAGAAATCCATCCGCAAATGCTCGCGGGCAAGCCCCATTTCCCCGAGGCGTATCAGGCATTTCTGTCCTTCATCGGTGCGGAGCCTTCCATCCTCTGCACTTGGGGCGGAGAGGACATCCGCTCCCTCTATCGCAATATCCTCTTTCATAATCTGGATGTCAATGCCGTAACAAATCAATTCCTAGATGTACAAGCCATCGCGGCGGCACATCTGCACCATGAGCCGGGTAAGGCAATCGGTCTGAAAAATGCCGTAGAAGCTCTGGGTCTGCCGCAGGAGGAGGCGTTCCATAACGCCCTAAACGACGCAGTCTATACGGCAAAAATCTTCTCCCGCATCCGTCCCGAAAAAATACAGCCCGATACCTTCCGTCCTCTCGCCATGCTCTCCCCGAAGAGCAAGCAACTGCGGACAAATTTTAAGTCTCTCTTCCACCATATTGAGAAACGCCTCTCCCGCCCACTTTCCGAGGAGGAAAAGAATCTGGCGAAGCTTGCCTATACGCTGGGCAGAAATCATAGCTTCGATGCTCTCCCCGCCCCGCGCAAAAAAAATCCAAAATAACGCAAAAAAGCGGAAATTTTCCGCTTTTTCTTTTTTTTGTTTTTTTCTTATCTTTCCGCCACGCGATAGCTGAAATCATTGTCCTGCCCCTCAAAGCTGAATGTGTCCTTCAGCCCCTCTGTTGCCACCACATCTCCATCCTCAGTTACAAAAATAACCTCAAAGTCATCCTGTGTCCGCCAAAAATCCAGCGCCGCATCCAAGCCCATGACATACAAGGCAGTCGAAAGCGCGTCTGCCCTCGTGCCGTTCTCGCAAACAATCGTGACCGAAAGCAAGCCGCTCTCCGCCGGCTTCCCCGTCTCCGGATCAATGATATGATGGTATCGCTTTCCGTTTTCCTCAAAATATCGCTGATAGCCGCCGGAGGTCACCACGCAGGCATCGCTTACCTCAACCAGACCGACATAATCGTTCTCATCCAACGGATTCTGCACGGCAATCCTCCATGCGCTCCCGTCCGGCTTCGTACCAATGGTGCAGATATTCCCGCCCAGCGAAAGCCACGCCGACTGCACGCCCTTCTTCCGCAAAAGCTCCGAAAGCTGATCCGAGGCATATCCCTTCGCAATGCCGCCAAAGTCCACTGCCATGCCCTCTTTTTCCAGAGAAACGGAGGATTTTTCCGTATCCACCGTAATATCCTCCGGATGCAGCAACGGCAGCAGACTGTTAATCTCCGCCTGTGTCGGTACGTGCTGTTCCTCTTCCGTAAAGCCCCATGCCTTTACAATCGGCGAAATCGCAATGTCAAAGGCGTCTCCGGTTGCCTCTCCCAGTTCCTTCCCCGCCAAGAGCACAGCAAGCGTGTCCGCCGAAACGGATACTGCCTTTTTCCCCGCATTTTCATTGATTTTCCAAACATCACTGTCCTCTATTGTCACAGAAAACAGATTTTCCAGCCGTTTTATCTCCTGCTCCGCATCCAAGAGAAGCTCCTCTCCGTCCTCATCCACAATATGAAAGGTCATCACCGTATCCATCGCAAAGGTCGTAGATTCATACGCATTCTCGTTGTTTTGCAACATTTGCCTGGCATATTCCCGTTGCTCCGCGCAGCCGCAAAAAAACAGGCAGCAGGAAAGCCCCGACAGTATCAGCTTTTTCAGATTCATCCCTCAATCTCCTTTGATTTATATTCTCCCTTGATTTTACCCTCTGCCCTCCGCTTTGTCAAACGCACCTTTCTTCCACAAAAAAAGCTCCCGTCTCCAAGGGATACCCCAAAAAGACGAGAGCTATTTTTATCAAGCAAAATAAAGTTGTCCCTTTCGGGAAAAAATCACTTGCCTTCCTTCATTTCCTTCAGACCCATCAAGCCGTCAGCAAACAGCTTTGCATCCATCAGAGCAATATTGCCGTTTGCATCCTTATCAATAATAGGCGTAAACTCCATCTGATCCAAAATCTGTGTCTGCAAATCAATGCCGGGCGCGATTTCTGTCAGGTGCAAGCCGTCCTCCTTCAGAACAAATACACATCTCTCCGTGATGTACATAACGTGCTGACCGTTCTTGTTTGCGATGTCGCCGTTGAATGTAACCTGTTCTACGGATTTTACGAACTTCTTGTTCTTACCTTCCTGTGCGATAACAACCTTGCCATCCACAACGTTTACCTTTAAGCCGCCTGCTGTAAATGTACCGCAGAAGAATACCTTGGGTGTGCACTGTGTGATGTTGATGAAGCCGCCGCAGCCTGCGATTCTGGGACCAAATCTGGAAACGTTGATGGAGCCGTGAGGGTCGCATTCTGCCAGACCCAGATAGCACAGATCCAATCCGCCGCCATCGTAGAAGTCAAACTGATAGCCCTGATCCAAGAGTGCGTCTGCGTTGTAAGCAGAGCCAAAACGAATACCGCCTGCGGGTACGCCGCCAACAGCGCCGCCCTCAACGGTCAGTGTCATAAAGTCGCCGATGCCCTCCTCGTTTGCAACGGATGCAACATACTCGGGAGCGCCAACGCCAAGGTTAACCGCAACGTCCTTCTCCAACTCCAAAGCGCCACGACGACCGATGATCTTCTTTGCGCTCAGAGGCAGGGGCTCGGGAGCAACATCGGGATTTCTCATCTCGCCGGACAGAGCGGGATCGTAATCGCAATCCAATGTCTGCTGATGATCCTTAGGATCAGCAACAACAACATAGTCAACATAAATGCCGGGAACCTTAACCAGACGAGGATCCAGTGTGCCCGCCTTTACAACCTTCTCTACCTGCACGATAACGATACCGCCGCTGTTTTTAACAGCCTGGCATACGGATGTGCCCTCCAGAGGGGAAACCTCCTTTTCAAAGGAAATGTTACCTGCTTCATCCGCATATGTACCTCTGATCATTGCAACATTGATCGGGAAGGAAGGGTAGAACAGATACTCCTGGCCCTTAATGGTTACCAGCTCAATGATGTCCTCTTTGGTTACATCATTTACCTTGCCGCCGCCGTTTCGGGGGTCGATAAAGGTACCCAGACCAACTCTTGTGAAGCAGCCGGGTCTGTGTGCAGCGATGTCGCGGAACAAGTGACAAAGCGCACCCTGAGATACGTTGTAAGCTTCCATCTTGTTTTCCAGTGCCATCTTCTGCAAAGCGGGTACGGTTGCCCAGTGACCTGCAATGTATCTCTTCAGCAGACCCTCATGCGCAAAGTGCTCTGCACCACGACCGTCCTTGTTGCCCTGAGAACCGCAGTAAACATAAGTAATGTTTTTGGGCTCGCCTGTTGCCAAAAATCTTTCCTCAACCGCTCTATCCAGAGCCTCGGGGATAGCAGATGCTACAAAGCCGCTTGTTGTAACGGTATCGCCGTTCTTAATCAGCGCAGCAGCTTCAGCAGCAGTGATAATTTTTACCTGTCTAGCCATTCTGTTAGACCTCCTATAAACATTTTTTTATCATTACAAGAACAGGGGCAGTTTCCCACCCCTGTTTGTTTCCTCTTCCGTCAAAGCAAATGCGGTAGGAAAAATTACAGCATTTCTACGAAGGACTGCAATCTTGTCTTAACCTGCTCGAAGGATGTCAATTCCTGATCTACCTCAAACATCAGGTTCTTGATGCCTTTTTCTTCAAACTGTCTGTACATTACAGGGTAATCCCACTCCTCGGGGTCACAGAACTTCATCATTGCAACGATGATTGCATCTGCGCCTGTAGCAGCAACCTTGTTCATCAGCATCTTGCCGCGAACCTTCTTTGTATCGGTTGCAACGGAGCAGCCATACATCTGCTGCCATGCCTTTGCCATTCTGTACAGAGGGCCTTCCTCGCCGTCCAGAACGTCAACACGAATCTGTCTGGATTCCTGAGCCAAATCGTCATCAACAATAGCCAGCTTGAATTCGTCGAAAATTTCCAGAACCTGATTGGGCTCAAGCAGGATACCTGTAACAACAACCTTCTTACCATCCCAAGGCTGAACGGGCATTGCTTTGATTTCCTCAATCAATTCCTTAACCAGAGCGGTGTGCTTCTCCTTCAGCATGAACTGTCTTGCTTTGAATACAGCGTGACGGTCAACAGCGTTGATTACCTGAGGGTAATCAGCAGCAACCTTTACGAATTCACGCATAACTGCTCTGTTTTCGTTATAGATAGCGATGGAGTTCTCCAAAGCTGCGTTTGTAATTTTAACGCCCAAGTAAGCTTCCAGCTGCTTCTTAACCAATTCATACTCTGTTACCAAGAACTGATTTGCAGCCTCCAGACCTCTGTTCTGAGGGTGTGTGAATACGATTACCTTGTCAGCGTTTGCGCCTTTCCATTTCTGAGAAAGACATTTCAGTGTATCACAGGGTACGGAGAACAGCACTGCTGCCAAATCGTCATAAGCGCCCTCGCACTGCAATTCCATTACCTGCTGCATGATGGAGCAAGCGAATGCGGGCAGATATGTACGAGCCTTGGAAATCTGCTTGCCCTGTGCGCCCCAGATACCCATAGGCAGGTAGCCGGTTGCGTGTACCATTTCTTCGGGAGCGTAAATAGGCATAATACCTACAGCGCCTTTACCTGTTTCAGCTTTATAATCATCCATTGCTTTCTTGGGATTAGCTGCAACCTCTTTCAGTTGGGATAAGATAGCTTCTACTTTACTCATCGTTTTCTCCTCCTCCTATTTTACGCTTCTGCCAGGTTAGCTTCCATCATTTCAACCAGAGCCTGTACACGTGTTTCATACTGTGCTTCGGAGTATACGTTAGGGTCTGTCTGGTCGCCGTCGAAGGAAACGTAAGGCTTACCGTTTACTTCTTTGATGATTTCAGCTGTTTCAACGTTCAGGAAGCTCATCAGCTTACAAGATCTGTTCAGGTGGTAGATCGTACCATCGATCTGACCCTTTTCCATGATGCCCAACAGAACCTGTACCTTGTTGGACAGGCAGGTGTTGATGTAGATTCTTGTATAAGCTTCTGCCATGGAGTGCAGAGATTCATCGTTTGCATCATAGTGCAAATCCCACAGTGCGGGGTAAGCGGTACCTGTCATGATGGAGCCCAGGTTCTTCATTGTCTTGAAGGTGTGACCCAGGTGAGGCCATACAGCGATACCTTCCCACTGGAAACGAGTCTTTTCTGCGCCCTTGAATGCGTATACGCCTGCCTTCAGATTTGCTTCCAGCTCGTCTGCAAATGCCTTGAATGTAATCTCAGCATAATCCAAGGAACGGCAAGCAACAATCAGTGCCATGTAGTTGAACAGGTCGAAGCCGTTCAAAGGAGAGGGCTTGTACTGTGCCATGTCAGCGATTCTGTTCCAGTGATATACGGAACGCTGTGTCTGATCCTTAACCTCTTTGAACTTCTTCCAGTCGAAGGGTCTGCCGCAGATTACCTCCAACTGAGAAATTGCGTTTCTGAACTGATCTGCAATATATGCCTTTGCATATTCAGGGATAGGCATTGTATGGTTGAAGGGTACATCGATAACGATGCAGGGAATATCCAGCTCAACTGCCAGATTCTCATACCATTTCAACAGTGTGTTACAAATGTTGTTACAAGTAATTACCAAATCGGGCAGAGGAACATCCGCTGCGGGAGAGTTAACCAATACATCAGGCTTCTTACCTGTAATGGCTGCTTCCTTCAGACATTCCATGTAACCCATGTTTACTCTACCATAAGAACAGCAGTCGATGTTGTAACCCTTTCTTGTTGCAACATCCAGCATATCAATAGCACCTTTTCTTGCGCCGATACCTGCTGCGTGTGTCTCGGGGTAAATCATAGCGATACCCATGGTTACGCAGAATTCGGAAGGAGCTACGGATGCGGACCAGCAAACAAGGTCGCCTCTTGCTTTTGCTTCTCTTGCATCCTGGTCAGCTTTGTTCTGATAGTAGCCTAACAATTTTTTTGCTGTCATGCCTTGTGTTAAACTCATTCTAATCCCTCTTTCTTATGATTTTTTTGTTGCCGCCTCGTATGCAAAAATTGCTGCTCCGAGTGCGCCTGTTGTTTGTGGATTGGGTGCCACAATTACATCTGTTTTCAATACACTGCTGACCGCTCTTACCACGCCCGCGTTCTTCGCAACGCCGCCTGTGAAGACAATGTCCTTCTCCAAGCCTGCTCTGTATGCCAAGCCGCACGCGCGGACCGCAACGGACATATGAACCCCTCTGGCAATGTTCCTGCGATCAGTGCCTTTGGATAGCTGGGAAATAACCTCCGATTCGGCAAACACGGTGCAAGTGCTGCTGATCGGCGCCGTCTCCGTCGCCTGTTCGTCCAGTGTTGCCATCTCATCCAAGGTTGTCTCCAAAACTCTGGCCATAACCTCGATGAAACGACCTGTACCTGCCGCACATTTATCATTCATAAAAAACTGCTTGATACCACCCTTGTTGTCCAGTCGGATTGCTTTCGCATCCTGACCGCCAATGTCCATGATGGTTCGTGCAGTGGGTACCAAATGGTAAATACCTTTGGCATGGCAGCTGATTTCAGACATCTGCTTATCTGCTTCCTCAAAGGAAAATCTGCCATAGCCTGTTGCGACTGTGTAGGAAATATCCTCCGGACGCAACCCGCTCTTCTCAAAAGCCATCTCCACGGCTTTCTTCGGACCTGTAGAGCCTGTACCGACCTGTACAACCTCTGCGGCAAGAACATCCGTCCCGTCCTTCAGGATCACTGCCTTGGAAGACGCGGAACCAATGTCAACGCCCATTGTATACATCTTGCTTACCTCCTCTGTCCGTATATTAACCATGCGATAAAACAATCTTAAATCTTAAAGCATTTTTACGCCGCCCGCCGTCCCTGTTTTTTCGGCGTACTGCGCATCGGATGACAGCCGAAAAAACCTATATCCTCACGCTGCCGAATATAAGCAAATCCCGCTCTTCTCACCCCAAATACCGTCCGGCGACCTCCGCCTCCTGTATTTGCTTAGATTATAACATCAACAAAAATACATTTCAATAGAAATTGTTAAAAAATTATTTTTATTTTGGAAAAATGCGCAAAAAAAGAGGAAATCTGCAAAAACCTCGTTTTTTTGTATACAATATACTTAGTATGCTACCTAACTTCCATGTTTTTTTATAAAAAATTGTTGTTTTTTGCACAAAATGACTATCGTTTCCCTAAAAAAACCATTTTTCTCCCAACGCTTTGCAAAGCTTTTTCCCTCTCCCGTCTCGGCAAAACAGAAGAATTTTTAATCCTACCTGTTCTACAGGCTTTCAAATACCTCTCTCGTTCCTATATATTGTTAAAATATATGCAAAAACGCCAACCGATATGTCCTTCCGTCCGAACCTCTCACGCAAAAAAAGTCCTCCTCAGCCTCGATTCCTTTTTTCGGCAATCGCCGCAAGTAGTTCTGCCTCCGTGCGGATGCAAAACGGAGAAATTCCCTGCTTTTCCGCCGCCCGCTCCAAAAAACGCAGCAAAAGCGTTGTATAATCACCGTCCTTCGCCTGCATTTTTTTTGCCAGTCTCGGCAGAATTTTCTCGTTCATTTCCCGCAGCGAGGGTGTTTCTTCCTTTAGAGTATGTTTGCATATCCATTGTAGCGCAAAATACGCCTCTTTCTCGTTCCATTGCCGGTCAATGTAATATTTTTCTCCCGCCAAGCCGTATAAAAACCGCAGTCCGTCAAAATATCCCAGCCGCAGCAGCCTTCTGCTCTGCGCCGCATCAAATTGCAAAATACCGCCCGGCTTCTCTCTCGGCGCAACGGTCAGAATATTTGCGTCTGGCGGAATCTCAATGCGCTTTTCCACGCCTGCCCCGTAAATCCGTACCGCGATAATATCTCGGTATCCCCGCGTAAGCAGGCTGTCCAGTGGCAAAATGTTATGCACGCTGCCGTCCACATAATCCTTCCCATCCTGCTTCTCCCGCCGAAACACTGGCACATACGCGCTCGCCAAAAGCATATCCTGCAACTTTCCCCGCTCCAGCTCGTCCGCATCCAGCTCCACCTCTTTTTTGTCCGTCAGAGAATAGGTGACGAAAAACAGCTTCCGCGGCGAATTTCTGATTTTTTCCTCATCCACCCATTTCGCAATCAGCCGTCGCAAGGGCGTAATGTCCAGTCCGCCCTCCCGAATCACGCCGATTGCCTCCGCAAAAAGCGTCTTGATATCCGTCTCCCTCAGCCGATGTCCATAAAGCCTCCCCAGCAGCGCATCGTCCGCGTCAAATACCGCCGAAAAGGAAATATTCTCCCAAAGCTCAGTTGCCTGCCTAAGCTCCCCCATCACCATCATCGCCCCGTTTAGTGCGCCGACAGAGGTTCCCGCCACGGCGTCAAAGCGCACGCCCGCCTCGTCCAACGCCCTCCAGACGCCAATCTCATAGGCTCCCCTTGCGCCGCCGCCCTCCAAGGCAATGGCATAGGTCTTCGATGTGTCCAGCCGCAGCTCCATTTTCTCACCTCAGCTTTATTCGTTCAACGCCGCCAATGCCGCCTGTATCACCTTTCCAGCAATCGGTGTCGCGCTGCCGGTATTGGCATCCTCAATCAAAACCGCAACCGCAACCTGTGGGTTTTCCGCCGGTGCAAAGCCGATAAACCAGCTATGGTCGTTTCCCGTCGCATTCTCCGCCGTTCCGGTTTTCCCCGCTACCGTTACACCGCTGACAGCAGCCGCCCGTCCGGTTCCCTCGGAAACCACCGCCGTCATCATCTCCGTCAGCAACGCCGCCGTCTCCGCAGAGCAAATATCCGCCAGCTTTTCGGGAACGGTATTCTTCGCCTCCGTTCCATCGGGATAAACCAAGTGATCCACAATATACGGCTGCATCATCCTGCCACCATTCGCAATCGCCGCGGCAAGCATCGCCATATAAAGCGGCGTCACGCTCGTTCTCCCCTGTCCAATGGCAGTCTCGACCAGTTCACTCTCCGTTGCGCCCCGTGTCAGAGAAATGCTGTTTCGGCTCGTTTCCAGCTCAAAATGGCTGTCCGCATCCATCCCGACCTGCCGCATGGTCTTCGCCAGCGTGCCAGCGCCGATTTCCTCCGCCAGCGCCGCAAAATAGCAGTTGCAGGAAACCGCCAAGGCCTGCTTCATATCCACCGTGCCGTGTGCCTTATTATTGTAGCAATGAATGACCTTATCCTGAAATTCTCTTTCTCCCGTACATTCCACCGTAAAGCCTTCCCAATCCGGCAAATTTTCTATCCCAGCCAGCGCCGTCACCGTCTTAAAGGTAGACCCCGGCGGATACAGCCCCTGTGTTGCACGATTCACCAGCGGACTGTTTTTATCCTCCTTTAATGTATCCCACTGTGCCTCCACCGTATTCGGGTCAAAATCAGGATAGGCCTGCAATGCAAGGATGCGCCCCGTAGAAGGCTCGATTGCCACAATCGCACCCTTTCTGCTGCCCAAAAGATTCCCCGCCGTTGTCTGAATATCCATATCCACCGTCAATGCAACGCTGTTGCCCTGCAATGCCGTTTTACGCACCACGTGACTGATGCGCTGGAGCAATTCATTCTGCAATTTCATCAGCGCAAAATTCTCCGCCGCCTCTACGCCGGTCTTCCCAACGCTACTGTATCCCGTAATATGCGCCGCCATGCGTCCGCGTGGATATTCTCTTTCATACCCGCCGTCCTCCGTAGCGGTGCTTGTTGCGAGAATTTCTCCGTCCCGATCCAGAATATCCCCTCGCTTAATGCTTTCGTCCACATAGCGGAGTCTGCTGTTATAGGTATTCCCGGAAATCTCCTCTCTATCCACAAGAACCAGCTTTCCAAGGTAACCCAGCAAAAGGAAAAAGCACAGAGCCAAAAGCCAGAATACGCGGCGCACACTTCGTTTCATGTTATTCATAAGCACCGCCTCCCGTCTCTGCCTCCAAAAGCTCCTCCTGTGCACGCTGCTCGCAGTAAACACATACCCATTGCAAAAGTCCCATCATCATCAGACTGACCAAAACAGAGCTGCCGCCATAGCTGACAAAGGGCAGTGTAACCCCCGTCAAAGGAATCACCTTCAGCACACCGCCCAAAATCACAAATGCCTGAAAGGAAATCATTGTTGTCACGCCTATCGCCAAAATGCTGTAGTATCTTCTGTTGCAATCTAAAGCAATGCGCACCCCGCGGTAGAGCAGCATAATAAAAATACCAATCAGCCCCGCGCCGAAGATTGCGCCGAATTCCTCGCAGATTGCCGAGAAAATCATATCGCTTTCCACAACAGGAATACTTTTCGGCATCCCCTTGGTAAGCCCGCTGCCAAAAAGCCCCCATGTCGTAATTGCAAAAAGAGAGCTGACAATTTGGTATCCCCCCGCGTCAATATCCGCCCAAGGGTTCTGCCATGCCGCTACGCGCACCTGCACATGGGAAAACAGCTTATATGCCCCGATTGCCGCAATGCTTGCCGCGCCCATCCCCAAAAAGAAGAGAAATTCATTCGCCGTCGCAATATACAGCATCACCAGATAGGTCATAAAAAAAATCAATGCGCTGCCCAAATCCCTCTGCAAAACCAAAAGCAAAACCAGACCGGCACTCAAGATGCCCGTTGTCAAAAACTGCTTCCACTCCACCCGTTTGCGGAACACACTCGCCAGATAGAAAATGAACAGAAATTTCGCAATCTCCGAGGGCTGGAAGGTAATATGCTCCCCAATGGCCAGCCAGTTGGTTGAGCCGCCCTTCGCCACGCCGAAAAAGCGTGTAGATAAAAGCAGCACATAGCATCCGATGATATAGCCCCATTCAAACCGCTCAAATCTTGGAATCCAACGGAAAAAGGTCGGCAATGCCGACATCCCCAAAAGCCCAAGGCACATCCACAAAAGCTGTCTGTGCGCCAAGGCCGGCTCCACCCGCTGCAAAATAATCAGGCTGACCTCCATCAAAAACAGCATCCCCGTCCAAATCAGGGGGCAACCCTCATAATAAAACCGATCTAAAAGCTTCACGGCAAAAATCAAAAACAATAGCACCAGCGCACCAAAAATCAATGTCTGTACATCAAACAAATACGTCTCCCGATTATAGCTCAAAATCAAAAATGCCGTCAAATGCATCAAAATAATAATGCGCCGCTGTATGGATACCGCCGTATACGGATTCCCCAGAAAGCCCCCCTGCTCATAGGCAACATAAACCACGCCCTGCCACAAAAACAGGACAATATAGAAAACAAATAGATACCTGCTCAGCATTATGATTAAATCAAACATTTCCCATCACTCCACTCCGCGGAAGAAATGCCCCTTCGTGCTGCCCTTTTCGCGCATTTCGTTCAAAAGCCTGCTCGTCGATGGACTCACGCGATCCACATCTGCCGTCAGCACGCCGTAAGCCCTTGCAATTCGCGCCGTCCGAACCGGCCCCTCCATGGTAAAGTCCATGCGTACCATTCCCGTTGTGCTTTCCAAGATTTCATCGTAAAATTTCAGTGTAAACAAGGGCTTGCCGTTCAAAATCGTACAAACACAGCGGTCGCAATCCAACAGCAAGGGGAATTTTACCCCTTTTCTGTCTCTGAGGAAATATAAATCCTCGTTCCCGCGCTCCGTACAGAATTTGTGTCCGTCCTTCCCGCCAACATAATTCCCAATCGGGCATTGCTGCGTTTTCATCAAAGGCAAATACCCATAAACCACCATCTCGCAGTCCCTGTCACCCATCCGGTTGATTTCCTGCAAATTCGCCTCCACAGAAAGGCAAACATTGTCCGCCCCCTCTGCCTTCCAAAATTCCACCGCAGCGCGGTTCATGACATTCAAACTGTAATCTATGACAATTTTCTTGCCGCTGTGCTTCACCTGTGCAAATTGTCCCGCCGTCCGCACCAAAAATCCGTCAATATCTCCCACAATCAGACGGTCGATGAGAAGCTGTTCCGTCTCGGCCTCCCATTCTCTCGCCACACGAGGCAACGCCGCATAAAGCTCCACGCCCGCCTCTCGACATCTCGCCGCAATTTTCGCGAAATTCTGCTCCGGATTCATCGCCTCATAATATACACGGCGAACCTCCTTCGACTGCAAAACGGCATCCAACTGTCCCATGCTCGCCACAACCGCCGTCAGCTTTTTTTGCATCTGCAAGGGCTGCTCCTCGTGCTCCTCATAAAAAATACCGTCTCGTGCCTTGCGTTTCGTTTTTTTCAGAATCGCCGCCGCCAATGCCTCGCAGGCATCGCGCCGCACACGGTTCACCTCGCTCACATTCACGTAAATATACGGGTCGATGTCCGTCTGCAAATCCACCAGCATAAAGGGTGTCGCACCCATCTTTCCGATGTTTTCCCTAAGCTTCATCGGCAGCATCGGGGCGCTGCCCGCCGCCTCAACCACGCTCCCGCTGATAAACACACTGCTCCCGTCGTTGTCCCAAAGCTGCAAGGAGAGCGGTTCGCCCTCCTTTGCCCGCAGCATCCCGTAAATCGGCAGCCTCCGCGTATCCTTTTCGTATGTTTTTTTCAGCTCATCCTGTAGCGCCTTCCCGAAGGTGCGGTAAACTACATCGTTTTTCTGAATCTCCCCAGCAAGGGTAATCGTAATAACCTCCCCCGCCTTGGATTGCTTGGAAACATTCGTCCCTACGTGCGGCTCCGTCTGCGTCCAAATCTCCAGTCCGTCCCCGGGAACCAAGGGCTCCCTCGTCCGAATCGTTACCTTTTTATGCTGAGGCAAATATTTATCTACGATCCCAACCTTCAAGCCCCAAGACTTCGGGCGTTCCACGCTCATCATCTCTCGCCCCGCAAAGGCAGTGTAATACCCCTCCGTAAAGCCACCACGGTTGAAAAGCTGCCGCAACTCCTTTACATCCGCAGGGTCTACCGCATATCCCGCCGGATTTTCAAAATATAAATTCATATATTTGCGGTAAATCCGCGTGACCCCCGCCACATATTCCGGGCTTTTCATCCTTCCTTCAATTTTTAGGGAAGCGATTCCTGCCTCCAAAAGCTGTGGCAAAATCTCCAGCGCCATCATATCCTTCGGAGAAAGCAAATATCCCTCCGCCATCGCCTCCGTCTCCCTGTAAAGCGTATAGGGCAGGCGGCAGGGCTGTGCGCAGCGTCCGCGATTGCCACTTCTTCCGCCCAGCATACTGCTCATAATGCACTGCCCGGAATAGCAAACGCAAAGCGCCCCATGCACAAACGTCTCGATTTCCGCCTCGGTGTTCTCCGTAATCTGTCGGATTTCCTCCAAAGAAAGCTCCCTGCTCAGCACGATTTTATCAAACCCCAAGCTCTCCCAATAGCGTACATCCGCCAGAGAATTACAGGTCATCTGCGTGCTTGCGTGCAGGGGAAAATCAGGAAAATGCGTCCGAATCAGCGCCGCCGCACCCGCATCCTGCAAAATCAGGGCATCCACGCCCATCTCGTACAGCTGCCCGATGTAGCGCAAAAGCGCCGCAAGCTCCGCATCCTTGTAAATCGTATTCACCGTAACATATACCCGCACCCCCCGCAGGTGACAATAATCGCAGGCCTCCTCCAGCTCCCTGCAATCAAAATTCCCCGCATATTGCCTTGCGCCAAACTGCTTTCCACCCAAATAAACCGCATCACAGCCGCTATTCACCGCCGCCTTCAAGCTCTCCATAGAGCCTGCCGGAGAAAGCAGCTCCGCTCGATTGTTTACAGACATAACCGTCTCCTTTCTCGCGCCGCTCCCGTCTATGAAAAGAAAAGAGCAAACCTCTCGGTTGCCCGAATCTTGTTTTCTGTCATTTCCTTGCCGCCGCGTCCGAATGCTTCTCTGCGGCAGCCTGCTCCGCCGCCTCCGCTCGGTGCGTCAATTCCTGCATCCTTGCCGTAAACCCCAAAAGTCTGCCCTCCAGCTCCGCCGTATGCGCCTTTTCCTTAAAATAGTCATCCGCCACATTCAGGGCAGTCAGCACATAAGCCAGCCCGGGGTCCGAAAAATCAGCCGTTTTTTCCCGCATCTCCTTTAATTTCGTATCAATATACTCCGCCACAGCACGGATATGCTCCTCCGATTCCTCGCCAAGCAGCGTAAAGCCCTTTCCATCAATGAAAACCTTCACTCTGTTTTTCATCCGGTCGCACTCCCTCTCATGGTTTTTCCTTTGTCATATTTATCTGTAAGTATATCACAAATGCCCTCTCGAGGAAACTGATTTTTTTGTGCCCCCTCGCTACTCCATCCCCGCAGACAAGCTCGCAGCGCTTCCGTCTCGCCGCCGAAATCCTTTTTGCGACAAAGCGCCTGCTTTACCGCTCCACCACAACAGTCAGCAAGACCAAGTCCTCGTCTCCGCTATTTTCAATGCTGTGTGTATATCCCTTCCTGCAAATATGGCAGACTCCCGCGCTGAGGTATTCCTCCTGTCCATTACAAACCGCCTTGCCCCTGCCTGAAATCACATAATTCATATCATCACTTGTCTCATGCCGATGCAGCCCGATTGAACCCCCCGGGTGAATCGCGCACAAAATCATTTTTTCCTGCTCACCCATGTACATTCTCACCGTCATCGTCCCGGCTCCGCCATTCCTCCCCGGCACGGTAATTACCTCTGTTTCATTCAAATCAATCCGCATATTCTTCTCCTCCAAAGCTTGTTGTTCTCCGGATATTCTCTCATGGCTTAACACATTTTCTCTCACGCCCCGCTTTTATAGAAAAAAAGAAAGGCTTCCTCTAATGAAAAAATAGAAAAAGCCTTATTTTGATACAGAAACGTCGTTTTTTCCGCAAATCAAAAATCCCCGCAACGGGAATCCGCTTCACCGAACGGTGACGGAGCAAGGAAAACCTCGCTTCGGCGGGCTCTTCACCCTTTTCCCGCTTTGTACTCTTTTCTCCGTTCCCTGTCCTGCGCCGCCTTCGCCGCTTCCTTCGCCGCCTTTCTCTCCCGCATACCGTCAATATCCTCCGGCAACTCCAAGGTCAGCCGTCCCAGCTTTCCCGCACGATATTCGTCCAGCAAAATCTTTCCCGTGCGCTCCAAGTCCGGCTCGCCGCCCTTTTTCTTGAACCCACGAGAGATGGCAATCTCCTCCAAAATATCATGCGGTGTCGCAGTCATATCAAAGTCGATGCCATACCGCTTCCGCAGACAGTCCGCGTTGCGGGCAAGCATATGTCGGATAAAAGCAATCGCCAGATTCTCCGGGTCAAGAATATCATCATTGATTGCCCCCGTAAACGCCAGCAAAAGCCCCACCTGCTCATCCTCAAACTTCGGCCAGAGTATCCCCGGTGTGTCCAAAAGCTCAAAGTCCTTTTTCAGCTTAATCCACTGCTTGCCGCGGGTCACGCCGGGCTTATCCCCCGTCTTTGCCGTTGCCTTCCCCACATATTTGTTGATAAATGTGGATTTTCCCACGTTCGGAATTCCGACAATCATGCTGCGAATCGGCACATTGATGCGCCCCTTCGCCTTCAGCCGCTCGATTTTCTCCCGCATCAGCTCCCGTGCCGTCTCTGTTACCTCGCCCAAACCGCTGCCCTTCAGCGCATTGATGTGTATCACGCGAAAGCCCTGCTTCTCGAAATATTCCTGCCAAATATCCGTTGCCCGCTCCTCCGCCAAGTCGCATTTATTCAAAAGCAAAATGCGGTGCTTAGTCTTCGCAAGCGTATCCAAATCCGGATTTTTACTGCTGTATGGGATTCTTGCATCCACCAGCTCAATGACAATATCCACCAGTGACAGATTCTCCTCCATCATCCTGCGCGTCTTCGTCATATGCCCGGGATACCATTGAATGTTGTTCATAGCGTCCCCCTTCTTATCCAATCCGTCCAAAGTCACTGAAAGGATACAGACGGAATACCACCTTGCCCATCAAATCCTTCTTCGCAATCGCACCAACCGATTCCCTGCGGCTGTCGGAGCTTGCATTTCTGTTGTCTCCCATGACAAAATAGCTGTTCTCAGGGACGGTATACGGGTATTCCTGCGTCCCTTTGCTGTCCATCGGCTCCTTGATATACTCCTCCGTCACTGCCTCGCCGTTGCGATATAAGGTATATGTCTCTCCATCCACATTCTCTCTGATGTCGATTTCATCCCCCGGCAGCCCGATGATGCGCTTAATGAGGTTCTTTCCTTCATCCTCCATGCGGCAAATCACAACATCGCCCCGCTTCGGTGTCCCGAGAGAGGTACTCAGCTTATTGATAAATACCAAATCTCCGTGATGAAAATTCGGCTCCATGGATGTCCCCTTCACCAGCACTGTCCCCACCGTATTCCGTAGCACCAGCACCACCAAAGCCAGAAGAATCAGCTGCACCGGCAGGGGCATCCCCTTCTTCTGTGTCCTGCTTCTTCTCTCGACGATTTCTTTTCTTTGCTCCTCTGCCATTGCAGTCCCTCCTTTTGCGGAAAATCTTTCCTGATACCTTCCCTTTCCTCATACCGCCCTTGTACCGCCTTCACGAAAAAAGTCCCGATGAAATTTGTTCATCGAGACTGTCCTTTTCTCGTTCCGGTATCCACGGTAACGCCTTATTTCAAAACCTCTTTTACCTTTGCCGCTTTGCCGACTCTGTCTCTCAGATAGAACAGCTTTGCTCGTCTTACCACGCCGCGTCTCACAACCTCAATGCGGTCAATTCTGGGGGAATGCACGGGCCATGTTCTCTCTACACCAACGCCGGAGGCAATACGCCGTACCGTGAAGGTCTCTCTGATGCCGCCGCCCTGTCTTTTGATGACAACACCTTCAAACATCTGCAATCTCTCTCTTGTACCCTCCACAACCTTCGCATAAACGCGGATGGTATCGCCGACATTAAAGGGAGTTACCTCGCTCTTCAGCTGTTCCTGTTCCAGTTCTCTGATAATATCCATTGTATTTCCTCCTCATACGCCTTAGCCGTTCTTACCCCATCCCTTTGATGCGGCATTGGACCGTCCGTAATCAACAAGGGGAATTATATCATGTCTGTCCTATCTTTGCAAGCATTTTTTCAGAAAAAATCCCCTTCTTTCCGCTTATTCATAATGAATAACGGATTCCACTCTGTGTCCCGGCACCGCCTTTCTGCCGCCCAGAAAATCCAGTTCGATTAAAAATGCGGAGGCAACCACCTCTGCGCCCATCTCCCGCACCATCTCCATGATTGCATTTACCGTGCCGCCGGTCGCCATCAGATCATCCACAATGACTACCCTCTGTCCGGGCTTGATGGCATCCTTATGAATTTCAATCGTCGCCTTGCCGTATTCCAACTCATATTCCTTGCTGACGGTTTCCGCAGGCAGCTTCCCCGCCTTTCTGACGGGAACAAAGCCCTTGCCCATGTTATAAGCCACAGGCATACCGAAGATAAAGCCTCTGGATTCGGGACTCAGCACCAAGTCAAACGAAACGTCCGCAAGCCTCGCCGTAATTGCATCCACAGCCTCCCTAAGCCCCTCCGCGTCCTTCAGAAGCGTTGTAATATCGCGAAAAATCACACCCTTTTGCGGATAATCCTCAATCGATCTGATTTTTTCCTTCAAGTCCATACTGGTATCCTCCTCATTTTGCCAAGCGAAAATCCTTTATGATTAACTGTACACTGCTCCGCCCCCGAAAGCTGTTTACCGCAATCTCGTAAACAATATCCAGCCTCTCCGAAAGCGAACCACTATTTATCATTTTATCACAATCCTGCGCGGGATACAATCCCCTAAGCATTTCCCTAAAATTCTCATATCCGTCAAAGGAAATTGCCGAAAGACGCACCCCTCTTCCTGCGTCGGAAAGCGTCATCCGCAAAATATTGCTTTCCTTCCCAATCAAATCGATACGATCTGCTAAAATGCCCCTTGTCGCAAACAGCGGCGTAGGATTCCCCTTTCCAAATGGTGCAAGCGTCTGCAATTCCTGTGCCAGACCCAAATCAATTTCCGCAAACAAAAGCATACGTTCCACCCGCAGCACCGGTCGCATCTCCTCCTCCGTCAGTGTGCAGTCTCGGTTGAGCCGCTCCCGCAAAACAGGGACATTCTCCGGCGGCATGGAAAATCCCGCCGCCATCGCGTGTCCACCAAAGCGGCTGAAAAGTTCTCTGTTTGCAAAAAGCGCCTCAAACAGATGGTATCCCTCAATGCTTCGTCCCGATCCCTTCACGCCGTCCGTGCTGTCCGTAATCACAAGCGTCGGACGATAATATTTTTCCTTGATGCGCCCCGCAACGATGCCGGCAATGCTCTCGTGAATCGCCGCATCGTACAGCACCAAAACCTTGTCCCGCAGCTCCCCGCCCAAGGCAAGCCGTTTGGCAGCCTCCTCCGTCATCCGCTTCCGCTCCGTATTCAGTGCCACCAGCTGCTTCGCTTTTTCTCGTGCCTCCCTTTCCTCGTTCGTGCAAAAAAGCTCCACCGCCAAACTGCCGCTCATCAACCGTCCCGCCGCGTTGATGCAGGGTCCCAGGACAAAGCCGATGTGATATTCCGTGATTCTCTTGTCCGAAAGCCCCGTCTCCGCAATGAGCGCCCGCAAGCCAAGGTTTTCCGTCCGTGGCAGTGCCGCCAGCCCCATCTGTGCCAGCGTGCGGTTCTCTCCCATGAGATCCACAATATCACAAATCGTCGCAATCGCCGCAAAAATCAAAAGCTCCCGCTCCAATGCCGCATCCGCAATGCCGAATTCCTGCAAAAGCAGCAGTGAAAAGCGATAGGCAAGCCCCCCTGCGCACATCTGCCGAAAGGGATAGCCGCAAGCCCGCTGCTTCGGGTCAATGATGGCGTCCGCCGCAGGCAGAATGTCTCTCCGTTCCTCGCCCTCCCCCAGAAAGCCGGGCTCATGGTGATCCAAAACCACCACCGTCATGCCCTTTTCCTTCGCAAGCGCAATCTCCCGTATAGCGGAAATGCCATTATCGCAGGTAAACAAAAGCTCTGTCCCCGCATCCGCCAGCGTCTCTATTACCCGTAAATTCAAGCCGTAGCCCTCTTTTTCCCGATGCGGAATATAAAACTCTGCCTCCCCGCCGCAGCGCAAAAGCGTCCGCAAAAGAATCGAGGTGCTCATCACGCCGTCTACGTCGTAATCCCCATAAACCACGATTTTTTTCCCTTCCCGTATCGCCGCCGCAAGCAGCGAAACTCCGGAAAGCATATCCTTCATCCGCGCAGGATCGCCGAGGCTGTCCGCATCTGCTTGAAAAAACGCCCACGCCTCCTTGCGAGAAGCTAAGCCGCGATTAGCAAGCACAGCGGCCGTTGCCTGCCGAATGCCCAAATCTCGCGCAATGGCAGCCGCGTCAATTCCCGTGCGCCGCAAAGCCCAGCGTTTCATTTTCCCTCATCCCCCTTCTTTCGTCCATTTCTCCGTCTATCATAACATAACAGAGCAAAAGAGAAAAGCGCCGGAAACAATGCTCTGTTTCCAACGCTTTTTTCCTTTTTTCCTTATCCCTTCTGCGTCTTCGGCAGCAGTGTATACCAAATCGAGCCGGAGAGACAAACCGAGGAATATGCCCCGGCAATAATACCCACCATCATCGGCAATGCAAATTCCTGAATCGAAGGTACACCAAGGAAATAAATTGCGCCCACGGTAAATAATGTCGTCAGGGATGTATTGATCGACCGCGCCAGAGTCTGGCTGATGCTCTTGTTGATGCGCTCCGCCGTCTGATTCGGCTTAAAGTATGCCTTATTCTCGCGAATACGGTCAAAAATAACAATGGTCGAGTTGACCGAATACCCCAATATGGTCAACAAAACCGCAATAAAGGTGTTGTTGACGGGGATACGAAAAACGCTGTACGCCGCCAAAACCACCAACACGTCCTGAATCAGCGCAATAATCGCACTCCCGCCCGCGCGCAGGTCGCGAAAGCGGATGGAAATATAAATCAGCATTGCCACTACCGCAATCAATGTTGCCTTTATAGCAGTACGCTGCATCTCGCCGCTCACCGTGCCGCTGATGTCGTTGATTTCCGTCATCTCCGCATCGGGATATTTCGCAGTAATCGCCTCCAAAAGAGCCGTCCGTTCTGCGCTGTCCAGAGACTGTAGCTTAATCTCCACGCTGTTCGTCCCCAAAACCTCCTGCAACTGCGGGCTGGATTGTCCCGTTGTCTCGCTGATAAGCTTTGTCAACTCCTCTGTGTCGTATTCCTGTTTCATATCCAGCTCCATGGATGTACCGCCCGTAAACTCTACATCCCAGTTCAACGCTCCCTTACCTGCCTTCGCATTGGCAATCATAAAGCCGAAGCCGATGCAGATCACCAGCAGGGAAAGAAGAAAGAATTTTTTTCTGTTCTGAACGATTTGCATTTCCCTACCTCCTTATTTCAATCGCAAGCCGTAATATTTCGGATTCTGCACTCCGGCATACATCAATCCATTGATGATGATGCGGGTGATAACCAATGCCGTAAACATGGAAATGATAATACCAATCATCAATGTGGTCGCAAAGCCCTTGACCGTACCGCTTCCCAAGAAGAACAGCACCGCCGCCGCAATCAGCGTGGTAATATTCCCGTCCATAATAGCAGGTGTCGCCCGCTTAAAGCCGATTTTCAATGCGTTTCTGAGTGTCTTGCCCAAAACAAGCTCCTCCTTCACGCGCTCAAAAATAACGACATTCGCATCCACCGCCATGCCGACCGAAAGCACAATCCCCGCGATGCCCGGCAGTGTCAGCGTTACATGGAACAAGCTCAGCACAACCAACTCCAGCCCAACATAAATGACCAAAGCCCAGTCTGCCGCAAAGCCCAAAAGCTTGTATGCAAACAGCATATAAATCAAAACCAGCGCAATGCCGACAATCCCTGCGTGTATCCCCGTAGAAAGTGCATCCGCGCCCAGTCTTGCGCCAACATTCTTCATCTGCATGACATTCAGGTTAAAGGGCAGCGAGCCTGCGCGAATCAAAGAAGCAAGCTGCTCTGCCTCCTCTCCGGTAAAGTTGCCGGAAATGATAGCTTGTCCGTCGGTAATTGCTGCCTGTACCGTCGGTGCGCTGATAACCTCTGTATCCATCACAATATAAATCGGCTTTCCGATATTCGCCGCGGTTGCCTCCGCAAAGCGCTCCGTTCCTTCCTCGTTAAATTCCAGCGCAACATAGGGCTGAGAAGGACTGTTCGCATCCGTTGCACCGACCTGCTTGGACGCATCCTTTACCATATCCCCCGTCAGCAAAACATTTCCGCTCTCATCTACAAAGGAAAGCTGTGCGGTCTGCCCAATCTGCTGAATCGCCTCTTCCGCATCCTCCACGCCGGGAATCTGCACACGGATACGCTTGTCCCCCTCACGGGCAACCTCCGCCTCCGTCCAGCCGTTCCAGTCCAGTCTGCCTTGCAAAAGGGAGATAGCCGCCTGCATTTCTGCATCCGTTACCGTTTCCTTGTCCGCCTCATAAACAATATCCACGCCGCCGCTCAAGTCAAGTCCCTGCTCGATTCGGTGGACGCTGAGTGCCTTTTTGGATCCGATTCCCCTATAGGAAATCGCGCTCAAGGCAACCGCCACAATGAGCATGACCAAAAGCATCCCTCTGCCTTTCATCTTCATCTTAAAACCCTCCGTCCTTTCTGTCTGTTTCCGACACAAAAAAGGGATGAATCTTCCGTCCAAGGAGGATCCATGCCCCTTTATTCCGTTTCTCACAAAGCCTATTTTAGCATAAATTATCGGATTTGCAAGTTTATTTTCCCGTTCCGTCGCATTATTTGCGATTTACGCCCAAAATCCCGCCGATTACCCCCGCAGCAACTGCTACCGTCAGCGTCATCCATGCCGAGGTCGTCAGCGTAAAGCGATCCGTTGCAAGGCTTGTGATTAGATAAAGCAAAGCCGTGTAAAAGAGCCCCGCCAACGCCCCCCAAAGAAGCCCCCGCCTGCTTTGGCAAGCCGCCCAGTCATACCCCGCCGCCGCCGCGGAAATCGCTGTACAAATGAGCGAGACTAAGGGCAGACTCCCCTCCGAAAGCGCAGTATAAGTCAGGAGTATCCCAAAGCCGATAAAAAGAATCGCGGTTATGGCAAAGGCAATTCCCATCCCCCGTGCCATGCAGAGCAGCGTTCGTCCCCTCCCCTTGCTTCGGCTACCGCTTGTCTTCCTTTGCTCCCCTTTTTCCTTCTTCAAAAAAAATCACATCCAAACGCTTTTGTCATTTGTTTTCATCTTATGGATGCTTTGAAAAAAGTATGCCATGCCGCCGCAAAAAAATACCCCCCGCTCGAAAAACCCGAATCAGCTCTTTCGGCGGGAGGTATCCGCATTTATTTCCTATTTTTTATTTGTTGATGGTAGCCGTCTTCAGACCGTATTCCGATTTGTAGGAAACGGTGTAACCCAGCTTCTCGAAATCTCTTACGCCAACAAAAGTGCTACTGCCCTCAAGCCAGCCGTTCATTGCGATTTTCCGGTCGTTCTTTACAACATAAGCCTTTTTCTCAGTCTTGTCCCAAACAACCGTCTCACCCAAGGTATCGCAGATTGTGCGCAGGGGCAAATATGCTCTGCCGTTCTTCACCAAAACCGTTGTCTGGTCTGCGCCGCCAAAACCATTCCTGTCCTTACGTACCGGCTGCAAAAGCGCACTTGTGTCATCCCAGCCCCATGTTGCCTCTACGCCAACAATGGGATTGTATTTATCCTCCAGCTTCTCCAGATCACCCTGCAACTTCTCCAGAGCAATGCCGCCCGTAGGGATGGTTACCGTCTTGGTGGATTTTGTTACAGAAGAATCTGTAGTGATTTTCACTACCTGCTTCTCCTTGTATGTTACATAAATCAGGTCTGTAGAACGGAAGCCTGTTGTGGTTTTCTTTACCTGACCCTCATACCGGAAGCTGTCCAGAAGCATAGCAATGTGGTCTTCCGTCACAAGCTCCGCAACCGCTGTGCTCATAAGCCCTGCTGCCTCGATAAATTCCTTCTCGGAAGCCTTCAGCGCTGCCACAGATTTCTGTATCTCTGCTTTCTCCTCTGCGGTTGCGCCCGCAGCGCCCATTACAGTCATAAGATAGGTCTCTGTCGCATCCAATACCTGTGTAGGATTCTTGCCGATGAAATCCAGCAACTTGATTACCAGCTGTGCCACATCCTGCCCGTTTGCCTGAATTGCATAGCCGCCGTCAATCTTCTTTACCATGCCTGTCTCAAAGCCCTTGAGTGCGTCTGTATAGAAGGTCATCACTGCATCGTACAGAACCACGTCATCTCCCGTCTCCTCCAATGCAATGCCTGTCATATCCTCTGCGGAAATCAGTCTGATGTACTTATCCTGTCCCAGAATTGCCTTCAAATCCTTCGCATAAGCCTCTGTAAAGGAATAATCATCGCTCTTCTCCGCAACTGCGCCTGCCAACTGATAGAAGCCCCAAAGGGTATCCGTCGTCATCACAATGCCGTCCTTCATGCTGTAGTAAATCGTACCCAAATCATATGCCTTGCCTGCATAATCGACATCAAAGGACATATCATATTTCATGGCGTTCATATCCATGTTCATGTCATAATCTATCTTCAATGTCTGCTTGCCCTCGGGGAACTCCCCAACCATTGCAACTGTATCCGGGTCTGTCGCCTTCGCAACATCCACCACAAAGCTCTCCATCGCATCAAAGTCCACATCCGCCTGCATCGTACCTTCGATTTTGCAGACCTCCATGGTATCCGCCATGTCCTTCGCCATCTTCAGATAGCCCAGTTCCTCCGTAGAGCAGCCGGAAAATGCGCCCACACACATCACGGCACACAGCAATGCTGCCAATTTTCTTTTCATTGGTAAAACCCTCCTTCTTTTTTCCCCTTGCCTGTGTTGTAAAAAAAAATTACTGCCTTTCATTATATCACATCCGCAGAAAAAAGAAAAAGCCACACCGCAAATATTTCCTTTTTCCGAATCGGATGAGTAGGCTTCGCCTATAAATCATAGATATTCTTCCCTCGGCTCAATAATATACACAGCTATCGTATTACACCCGCAAAACCTTAAGACCGCAGACTCCACTGTCCCGGCAGGGGGGATCATCCCCTACACCTTGTTTGCAAAAGTAATACATTGCTCTTGCGATATTCCATCCTTTATTTTCACCCTCAGAACCATGAATCTAGTTCTGCATATCAGGTCAAGGACATGATGTCCTTGCAGGGGTGTTGGCGGTACGCACCGCTGAACAGACGCGGCGGTTGCTCGAAGGGCAAGGTAAGCAAAACCTGCTTGACCCGATGCCCCCAATGTCTTTTCTTTTCCTGCCGAGATTTTAGAAAAAGTTCCAAGGTCTTGACTTTGTTTGCGGTCATTGTATCAAATCTCCCGTCCAAAAACAAGAACACCGCCAAAAAATTAAAATATTCTTAAAATCAAATCTCTGCACCAAAGTCTTCCTTTTCCCATCAAAACAAAAAAGAGAGCATCCCCTTTTTTGAGGATGCTCCCTTGAATCTCTCGAATTCTTCTGAAATTACTCAAGAATCTCTACTACAGAGCCGGCACCTACTGTTCTGCCGCCTTCACGAATAGCGAATCTCAGACCCTGTGCCATAGCAACGGGTGTGATCAATTCGATAGTCATTTCAACGTTGTCGCCGGGCATGCACATCTCTGTACCCTCGGGCAGAGTGATAACGCCTGTTACGTCTGTTGTTCTGAAGTAGAACTGAGGTCTGTAGTTGTTGAAGAAAGGTGTATGACGGCCGCCCTCTTCTTTGGACAGTACATAAACCTGTGCTTTGAATTTTGTATGAGGTGTGATGGAACCGGGCTTTGCCAGAACCTGACCTCTTTCAATTTCGTTTCTCTGTACGCCTCTCAGCAGAACACCGATGTTGTCGCCTGCCTCAGCCTGATCCAGAAGCTTACGGAACATCTCAACGCCTGTTACAACAACCTTTCTGATTTCGTCTGTCAGACCAACGATTTCAACCTCGTCCTGTACCTTAACAACGCCGGATTCTACTCTACCTGTTGCTACAGTACCACGACCTGTGATGGAGAAAACGTCCTCAACAGGCATCAGGAAAGGCTTGTCTGTTGCACGCTCGGGTGTAGGAATGTATTCCTCGATTGCCTCAAACAGCTCCAGAATCTTGTCGCCCCAAGGGCCTGCGGGATCCTGCAATGCCTGGAATGCGGAGCCTCTGATGATGGGAATATCATCACCGGGGAATTCATACTCGCTCAAAAGCTCTCTGATTTCCATCTCAACCAGATCCAGCAGCTCCTCGTCCTCAACCATGTCGCACTTGTTCATGAATACAACAATGTAAGGAACGCCTACCTGTCTGGACAGCAGGATGTGCTCTCTTGTCTGAGCCATAGGACCGTCTGTAGCAGCAACAACCAGAATCGCACCATCCATCTGTGCAGCGCCTGTGATCATGTTTTTAACATAGTCAGCGTGTCCCGGGCAGTCAACGTGTGCATAGTGTCTTGTGGGTGTTTCATACTCAACATGAGCTGTGGAAATTGTGATACCACGCTCTCTCTCCTCGGGAGCCTTATCAATGTTCTCGAACGCAACAGCCTCACCGATGTTGTATCTTTCATGCAGTGTCTTTGTAATTGCTGCTGTCAGAGTTGTTTTACCATGGTCAACGTGACCGATAGTACCAATATTCATATGGGGTTTGGTTCTTTCAAATTTTGCCTTTGCCATTTTCAAGTATCCTCCTTATAAAATGTGGAATCTTAATTTATGCGTTTCAATGCACCTAAATCCCGGCGCATCAATCACCTCTAATTATATTAGAACTTTTCCTTTTTTGCAATACCAAAAATCCAATTCTATGCAGTATTTTTCGTATATTGCCTTTCCTTCTCCCGGCGAGAATTACTTTCTGCCCTCCAGCACCTTCTCCTGAACGGATTTCGGGCAGGGCTCGTAGTGGTCAACCTCCATAACATAGTTGCCGCGCCCCTGTGTTCTGGAACGCAAATCCGTGGAATAACCAAACATCTCAGCCAGAGGAACGAAGGAATGGATTACCTGTGCATTGCTTCTTGCCTCCATACCCTCAATGCGTCCACGTCTGGAATTGATGTCACCGATAACATCGCCCATATAATCCTCAGGCACTGTTACCGTTACCTTCATGATGGGCTCAAGCAATACAGCATCGCCCTTTCTCATCGCTTCCTTGAACGCCATGGAGCCCGCAATCTGGTAAGCAGACTCGGAGGAGTCAACGTCGTGGTAGGAGCCGTCGTAAACCTCAGCCTTAACGCCCAGTACGGGGTAGCCGCCCAGAATACCGCTCTGCATTGCCTGCTGAATACCTTTGTCAATCGCGGGAATGTATTCCTTGGGGATAGAACCGCCGACTGTCGCATTGACAAATTCGTAGTTGTTTTCCGCATCCGTAGGAATCGGATAGAAGCGTACCTTACAGTGACCGTATTGACCGCGACCGCCGGACTGACGAACAAATTTCCCTTCCACGTCAACCGCCTTGCGGAAGGTTTCCTTGTATGCAACCTGAGGTGCGCCGACATTCGCCTCAACCTTGAATTCTCTCAGAAGACGATCAACGATGATTTCCAGATGCAGCTCACCCATACCGGAGATAATGGTGTCGCCTGTCTCCTGGTCGGTGTATGTCTTAAAGGTGGGGTCTTCCTCTGCCAGCTTGGAGAGTGCAATGCCCATCTTGTCTCTGCCTGCCTTGGTCTTAGGCTCGATTGCAACGGAGATAACGGGCTCGGGGAATACCATGGATTCCAGAATAACCTCGTGATCCTCGTTACAGATGGTATCACCTGTGGTAGAAATCTTGAAGCCTACTGCTGCCGCAATATCGCCCGCATAAACCTTGTCGATTTCCTCTCTGTGGTTTGCGTGCATCTGCAAAATACGGCCAACGCGCTCCTTCTTGCCGCCCTTTGTGGAGTTGTAAACATACGTGCCGGAATCCAACGTACCGGAGTACACGCGGAAGAACGCCAGCTTCCCGACAAAGGGGTCGTTCATTACCTTAAATACCAGTGCGGAAAAGGGCTCCTCGTCAGAAGCATGTCTCTCGATCTGCTCGCCCGTTGCAGGGTCAATGCCCTTGATTGCGGGAATGTCCGTAGGTGCGGGCATATAGTCAACAACGCCGTCCAAAAGCTTCTGCACGCCCTTGTTTCTGTAAGCGGAGCCACACATAACAGGCATCAGCTCGCAGGCAATACAAGCCTTACGCAGCGCAGCCTTCAACTCGTCCTCGCTGATTTCCTCCTCTGCGAAGAATTTCTCCATCAGCGCCTCGTCTGTTTCGGCAATCGCCTCAATCATAATCTGTCTGTATTCCTCCGCCTGCTCCTGATATTCGGCGGGGATGTCTTCCTCGTCTACCTCTGTACCGGTTGCGTTTTCATAGTAGTAGGCCTTCATCTTCATCAGGTCGATGATGCCCTTGAAATCGCTCTCCGCACCAATGGGTAGTGTCAGTGCCACGGGGTGGCAGCCCAGTCTGTCCACGATGGACTTCATGGAACCGAAGAAATCTGCACCCATAATATCCATTTTGTTGACGAAAATCATACGGGGTACATTATAGTTGTCGGCTTGTCTCCAAACCGTCTCTGTCTGAGGCTCAACGCCGCCCTTTGCGTCCAATACGCAGACAGCGCCGTCCAATACACGCAAAGAACGTTCTACCTCAACCGTGAAGTCAACGTGTCCCGGTGTATCGATGATGTTGATTCTGTTATCATTCCAATGACAGGTTGTGGCAGCGGATGTGATTGTGATGCCTCTTTCCTGCTCCTGCTCCATCCAGTCCATCGTCGCCGTACCTTCGTGCGTATCGCCGATTTTGTAGTTACGGCCTGTATAGAACAGAATTCGTTCCGTCAGAGTTGTCTTGCCGGCATCGATGTGCGCCATAATACCAATATTTCTGGTTCTTTCCAGAGGGTATTCTCTGTTTGCCACTGCGAAATCCTCCTTTTTATCATCCTAATCGGTTCGCGGAAGAGCTTCCATCCTCCCCCGCTCCCCGATTTCCATTCGTTTTTCTCTAAAAACCGCCGCAGCGGTTTCTCAGGCGTATCCCAAGCTGTGGGATTACCATTTGAAGTGGGAGAAAGCCTTGTTTGCTTCTGCCATCTTGTGCATTTCGTCTTTTCTCTTGCAAGCGCCGCCCGCATTGTTCAGCGCATCCAGAATCTCCCCTGCCAGACGGTCAACCATGGTTTTCTCGCCGCGCTTTCTGGAATACAGTGTAATCCATCTCAATCCCAGCGTCTGCCTTCTCTCCGGTCTGATCTCCATGGGAACCTGGTAGGTCGCACCGCCGACACGGCGTGCCTTAACCTCCAGCACAGGCATGATGTTTGCCAGAGCCTCTTCAAAAACCTCCAGAGCGTTCTTGCCTGTCTTTTCTGCTACTTTGTCGAATGCACCGTAAACGATCTTTTCCGCTACACCCTTTTTACCGTCCAGCATAATGCTGTTGATGAGCTTTGTTACAAGCTTGCTGTTGTAAATAGGATCGGCCAAGACCTCTCTTTTTGCTACATGTCCTTTTCTAGGCACGATTCTTCCCTCCTTGATGAATAAATACTATTCTCGGTACTTCACGGAGCGCTTTCCTCCGTGTTTTCATGCCTTATCCTCCTTCAATGTATCTCTCGTCTAAGCAATCGCAGATTGTATTGATTGATATAAGGCATTTCCATTGATTCGATTTGTCTTCGCTTGAAGCTTACTTCTTGGCAGCGGCCTTAGGACGCTTTGCGCCGTATTTGGAACGCGCCTGCATTCTGTTTGCAACGCCTGCCGTATCCAGTGTGCCTCTGACAATGTGATAACGCACACCGGGCAGATCCTTTACTCTGCCGCCTCTGATGAGAACAACGGAGTGCTCCTGCAAATTGTGTCCCTCGCCGGGGATATAAGCCGTAACCTCGATGCCGTTAGAAAGACGAACTCTGGCAATTTTTCTCAGCGCAGAGTTAGGCTTCTTCGGTGTAGAAGTTTTTACCGCTGTGCAAACGCCTCTCTTCTGCGGAGAGGATACATCCGTTGCTTTTTTCTGCAAAGAGTTCAAACCTTTCTGCAGTGCGGGTGCTGTAGATTTTTTCTCAACAGTTTTTCTGCCCTTTCTCACTAATTGGTTAAATGTAGGCATTAACTGCACCTCCTTATAAAATAATACATCTGCAAATCGCATTTTTTCTGATTTTGTCCCCGTTTACAGGGCTCGCTTAGAAAAGCCCGCAAAATCGGACACTAAAAAATTTTATCATCGCCATCCCCAAAAGTCAAGGACTTTTCCGTCAAAACCCCAACTTTTTCCCTACTCGAAAAAAGCAGGGAAGGATATATCCTTTTCCTCCCCCGCTTTCGTCTTCTTAAATCATTTTGTCCTCATCCATGTAGACCATTTCCTCCGCAGGTGCATCCTGAAGCTTCTGCATCTCGCGCATTTCACGCATCTCGCGAATCTCTTGCATCTCACGCAGTCTTTCGTCTGCCTCCTCCTCGTTGCCGGAAATAATCTCGACATTTCTGTATCTCGTCATTCCCGTACCTGCCGGAATCAGCTTGCCAATGATAACGTTCTCCTTCAACCCGATCAGCGGGTCGATTTTGCCCTTGATGGCAGCCTCCGTCAAAACGCGGGTCGTCTCCTGGAAGGATGCCGCAGACAGGAAGGAATCCGTTGCCAGAGAGGCCTTCGTGATACCCAAAAGCACGCGGGTGCCCTTCGCGGGCTCCTTGCCATCTGCCTCCAAAGCGGCATTGGTGTTCTCAAAGGTCAGCCAGTCAACCAGCGAGCCGGGCAAAAATTCCGTATCGCCGTTCTCTTCGATTTTCACGCGCTTCAGCATCTGCCGCACGATTACCTCAATGTGCTTGTCGCTGATTTCTACACCCTGCAAGCGGTAAACGCGCTGTACCTCCTGAATCATATAATCCTGTACGCCGCGCAGCCCCTTGATTTTCAGAATATCGTGCGGGTTCACGCTACCCTCTGTGATTTCGTCACCCGCTTCAATGACATCCCCGTCATACACCTTCAGTCTGGAGCCGTAGGGAATGAGATAATCCTTCGTTTCTCCCGTCTCGGGATTCGTGATGATAACCTCGCGCTTCTTCTTCGTATCATTCAGCGTCACATTCCCGCCAAACTCCGCGATAATCGCCAGCCCCTTGGGCTTTCTTGCCTCAAACAGCTCTTCAACACGGGGAAGACCCTGTGTAATATCGTTGCCGGCGATACCGCCCGTATGGAAGGTACGCATGGTCAGCTGTGTACCGGGCTCGCCGATGGACTGTGCCGCAATAATGCCGACCGATTCCCCGATACGCACATATCTGCCGGACGCCATGTTCGCGCCGTAGCATTTCGCGCAGATACCCACCTCAGCGCGGCAGGTCAGAACCGTCCGGATCCAAACCTTCTTAATACCCGCCTTTTCCACAGCCTCAGCCTGATCCGGCGTAATCATGGTATCTCCCGGCACAATAATTTCGCCCGTTTCGGGGTGAATAATATCATAAGCGGACCATCTCCCGCGGATACGATCCTGCAAACCCTCGATAACCTCGTTGCCGTCCATGAATGCGGAAATTTCCATGCAGGGCGTCTCGATATCTCTGCCCTCGCAACAATCCCACTCTCTGACAATAATATCCTGCGAAACATCAACCAGTCTACGCGTCAGATAACCGGAGTCGGCTGTCTTCAGCGCCGTATCGGTCAGGCCCTTCCGCGCGCCGTGTGCGGAAATGAAGTATTCCAGTACGGACAGCCCCTCACGGAAGTTTGCCTTAATGGGCAGCTCGATGATACCGCCGTTCGGCGAAGCCATCAAGCCACGCATCCCCGCAAGCTGCTTAATCTGTCTGTTGGAGCCACGGGCACCGGAGTTTGCCATCATATAGATGTTGTTATATTTCCCCAGTCCGGAAAGCAGTGCCGCCGTAATCTTATCATCGGCAATGTTCCATGCCTCGATTACCTTCTGGTGGCGCTCCTCGTCCGTCATCAATCCTCGTCTGAATTTCCTTGTAATCAAATCCACCTTCGTTTCCGCTTCCTCCAGATATTCCGCCTTTTCCTTCGGAATCTCCATGTCGGATACGGATACGGTCATTGCCGCTCTCGTCGAGTAGCGATACCCCAGGGATTTGATTTTATCCAGCACAGCCGCCGTTTCCGTTGCACCGCAGCGGTTGATGCACTTGTTGATTACCTTACCGATTGCCTTCTTATCTACAAGGAAGCTGATCTCGTAATCGAACTTTGTCTCCTCGTTTGTTCTGTCCACATATCCCAAATCCTGCGGGATTGCTTCATTAAAGATAATGCGTCCGACTGTCGTCTGTACCATCCTCGTTTCCGGTACACCGTCAAACTCCAGCGTTCTTCTCACGCGGATGATTTCCTGTAGGCTTACCTCGCCGTTGTCGTAGGCAAGCATTGCTTCCTTCTCATCCTTAAAGGCGCGAATAATCAAATCGCCCGCTTTTCTGATGACATTGCCTTCCGCATCCAAAACATCCTCTGTGTATTTCTGATTCAGATCTTCTCTTTCCAGCGTCAGATAATACATACCCAAAATCATATCCTGAGAGGGTACGGTAACGGGTGCGCCGTCGGAGGGCTTCAAAAGGTTGTTGGGAGAAAGCAGCAGGAATCTGCATTCTGCCTGCGCCTCCATGCTCAGCGGTACGTGTACCGCCATCTGGTCGCCATCGAAATCCGCGTTAAATGCCGTACATACCAGAGGGTGCAGCTTAATTGCACGCCCCTCGACCAGTACAGGCTCAAATGCCTGAATCCCCAGTCTGTGCAGTGTCGGCGCACGGTTCAGCATAACGGGATGCTCGCGGATAACCTCCTCCAGAATATCCCAAACCTCCGTTTGCAATCTTTCCACCATTCTCTTTGCGGATTTGATATTGTGCGCCAAGCCGTCCTCTACCAGCTTCTTCATGACAAAGGGCTTAAACAGCTCGATTGCCATTTCCTTCGGCAAACCGCACTGATAGATTTTCAGCTCGGGGCCTACCACGATAACGGAACGACCGGAGTAGTCCACACGCTTACCCAGAAGGTTCTGACGGAAACGCCCCTGCTTGCCCTTCAGCATATCGGAAAGTGATTTCAAGGCACGGTTGCCCGGGCCGGTAACCGGTCTGCCGCGTCTGCCGTTATCAATCAGCGCGTCCACTGCCTCCTGCAACATTCTCTTTTCGTTTCGCACAATAATATCCGGTGCGCCCAGCTCCAAAAGCCGTTTCAGACGGTTGTTTCTGTTGATAACCCTTCTGTACAGGTCATTCAAATCGCTCGTCGCAAAGCGTCCGCCGTCCAGCTGCACCATAGGACGAATTTCCGGCGGAATAACCGGAATCGCATCCAAAATCATCCACTCCGGCTTGTTCCCGGAAAGACGGAAGCTTTCGACAACCTCCAGCTTCTTAATGATACGCACACGCTTCTGCCCCGTTGTATCCTGTAGCTGCTCCTTGAGCTCCGCCGATTCCTTCTCCAAATCAATATCCTGCAAAAGCCTCTTGATTGCCTCCGCACCCATTGCCGCCTCAAAGGCATTGCCGTATTTATCGTATGCCTCGCGGTATTCTCTTTCCGTCAAAAGCTGCTTGTATTGCAGCTCCGTATCCCCCGCATCCAGCACAACATAGGATGCAAAGTAAAGCACCTTCTCCAGCGCTCTGGGGCTCATGGAAAGAATCAGACCCATTCTGGAGGGAATCCCCTTGAAATACCAGATATGGGAAACGGGAGCGGCAAGCTCAATATGCCCCATTCTCTCGCGCCGTACCTTCGCCTTCGTTACCTCAACGCCGCAACGGTCACAGACAACGCCCTTATAGCGAATTCTCTTATATTTGCCGCAATGGCATTCCCAGTCCTTCGTAGGCCCGAAAATCCTTTCGCAGAACAAGCCGTCCTTCTCCGGCTTCAGCGTCCTGTAATTGATGGTTTCCGGTTTTTTTACCTCGCCTCTGGACCATTCATGGATTTTCTCGGGAGAGGCCAAACCAATCTTAATGGAATCAAACACGATTCCCTGCTCTGTATTCTGTGTATTCATCGGGTTTGTTCTCCTTTCTTATTCTTCATCCTCGTAATCGAAATCGTCCTCATCGGAATAGTCATCAACATAATCGTCGGAAAGCAAATCGCTGTTGTCCGCCTCCACGCCAACCTCATCGTCAAAGAGGAATTCCCGCATCAGCTCCTCCTCCGGTGTCTCGGGGGCAGAGCGACGGTATTCGTCCTGCTCCAAGCCGTCAATGTTGACATTCAAGTCATCCACATCCTCGATGCACTCCTTAATCTCAACCTCCGTCTGATCCTCACGCAGCACGCGAATATCCAAAGCAAGAGATTGCAGCTCCTTCAGCAGCACCTTAAAGGATTCGGGAACGCCGGGCTCGGGGATATTCTCGCCCTTTACAATTGCCTCGTATGTCTTGACACGACCGACAATATCGTCGGATTTTACCGTCAGAATTTCCTGCAAGGTATAAGCCGCACCGTATGCCTCGAGCGCCCAAACCTCCATCTCGCCGAAGCGCTGTCCGCCAAACTGCGCCTTGCCACCCAAAGGCTGCTGTGTCACCAGAGAGTACGGACCCGTAGAACGTGCGTGTATCTTTTCGTCTACCAGATGGTGCAGCTTCAAGTAGTGCATGAAGCCAATCGTAACACGGTTGTCGAAGGGCTCGCCGCTCCGTCCGTCGCGCAGCTGTACCTTGCCATCGCGTCCCAGCGCAACGCCCTTCCATTCTTCTCTGTGATCTCTGTTTGCATACAGCTCATCATAAATATCGCCGTTCAAAAGAGGCTTCCATTTCTCGGAAAATTCCTCCCAGCTTGTGTTGACATAATCATTCGCCATCTCCAGCGTATCCATAATGTCAATCTCGTTTGCCCCGTCAAATACGGGGGTACTGATTTTCCAGCCCAGTGCCTTTGCCGCTAAGGAAAGGTGCGTCTCCAGTACCTGCCCGATGTTCATACGGGAAGGAATCCCCAGAGGGTTCAGCACAATATCCAGCGGACGCCCGTTCGGCAGGAAGGGCATATCCTCCACAGGCAGTACGCGGGAAACAACGCCCTTGTTCCCGTGACGTCCCGCCATCTTATCCCCAACAGAGATTTTACGCTTCTGTGCGATATAAACGCGCACCAGCTGATTTACGCCGGGGCCGACATCGTCGCCGTTCTCTCTCGTAAATACCTTGACGTCCACAATGATACCCGTTTCGCCGTGTGGCACGCGCAGGGAGGTGTCTCTGACCTCTCTTGCCTTTTCGCCGAAAATGGCGCGCAGCAGTCTTTCCTCCGCGGTCAGCTCCGTTTCGCCCTTCGGTGTCACCTTTCCAACCAGAATATCGTTGGGGCGTACCTCCGCACCGATGCGAATGATGCCTCTTTCGTCCAAATCGCGAAGCGCATCCTCGCCCACGTTGGGAATATCTCTTGTAATTTCCTCAGGCCCCAGCTTCGTATCCCTTGCATCCGCCTCAAATTCGCTGATATGCACGGAGGTATAAACATCCTCCTGTACCAGCTTTTCGCTCAAAAGAACCGCATCCTCGTAGTTGTAGCCCTCCCAGGTCATAAAGCCAATCAGCGGGTTTTTGCCCAGCGCCAGCTCGCCCTTGCAGGTGGATGCGCCGTCCGCAATAATCTGATCTGCCTCCACTCTCTGCCCCAGGTCAACAATGGGCTTCTGATTCAGACAGGTGCTTTGATTGGAGCGCTGATATTTTATCAGTTTATATACATCTCTTTCGGCATCATCGTTTCTGATAACGATTTCATTCGCCGAAACCCTCTCCACAACGCCCGGCTTTTTTGCGATTACGCAAATACCGGAGTCCTTCGCAGTCTTATATTCCATACCCGTGCCGACCACAGGCGAATCCGTCACCAGAAGCGGCACCGCCTGTCTCTGCATATTCGAGCCCATCAGCGCACGGTTTGCGTCGTCGTTTTCCAGGAAGGGAATCAGCGCCGTCGCAACGGATACCATCTGCTTGGGCGAAACGTCCATCAGCTGTACCTGTGTTCTATCCACCTCAATGATTTCCTCCTTGTGACGCCCGGAAACCTTCTTGTGAATGAAGTGACCATCCTCGTCCAGAGGCTCATTCGCCTGTGCAACGTTATAAACCTCTTCCTCGTCCGCCGTCACATAGATGAATTCCTCCGTAACCACAGGCTCGTCACCGCTCTGGTCAACCTTTCTGTAGGGCGCTTCAATAAAGCCGTATTCATTGATACGCGCAAAGGTAGCCAGCGTGTTAATCAGTCCGATGTTCGGACCCTCGGGCGTCTCGATGGGACACATTCTGCCATAATGGGAATGGTGAACGTCGCGCACCTCGAAGCCGGCTCTGTCTCTGGACAGACCGCCGGGACCCAGTGCGGAAAGTCTTCTCTTATGCGTCAGCTCCGAAAGCGGGTTATTCTGATCCATGAACTGCGAAAGCTGAGAGCTGCCGAAGAATTCCTTGATTGCCGCCGTAACCGGGCGCACGTTGATGAGCGCCTGCGGTGTCACAACGGTCAAATCCTGCGTCGTCATTCTCTCGCGCACCACTCTCTCCATTCTGGATAAGCCGATGCGGAACTGATTCTGCAAAAGCTCCCCAACCGAGCGAATACGTCTGTTCCCCAGATGGTCAATATCGTCCACATTACCGCAGCCATAATCCAGATGAATCACATAGTTAATGGAAGCAAAAATATCCTCCGGCGTAATATGCTTCGGCAAAAGCGCATGGATATTCTCCTTAATTGCCGCTCGTAGCTCCTCCGCGGTTGCGTTTTCCTCCAAAAGCTTTGCCAGCATCGGGTAGTAAACTCTCTCCTTGAGCCCGAATTCCTCCGCCGTCAGTCCGAATTCCTCCAGATACCCGTCAATCCAAACCGTCCGGTTGCTCAAAATCTTAATCTTTTTCTCCTCCGGTGTGAGGATGTACAGCGCGTCCGCGCCGCTGTCCTGAATCCTGTCACAAAGCTCCATGGTCAGCGTTTCGCCCGCCTCCGCAACAACCTCACCCGTCATGGGGTCAACCACAGCCTCGCCCAAAATCGCGCCGCGTACACGGTTTCTGAGCGCCAGCTTTTTGTTGAATTTATAACGACCGACCTTAGCCAAGTCGTATCTCTTCGGGTCAAACAGCATCCCATTCAAAAGAGAAGCGGAGCTTTCCACGGTGGGCGGCTCGCCGGGGCGCAGCTTTTTATAAATCTCAATCAAGCCCTCCTCGTAGGATTTTGCCACATCCTTTTCCATGGTTGCCAAAATCTTCGGCTCCTCGCCAAACATCTCAATAATCTCCGCGTCGGTACCGATTCCCATCGCGCGAATCAAAACAGTAACGGGAACCTTTCTCGTTCTGTCCACCCTCGCATAAAAAATGTCGTTGGAATCCGTTTCATATTCCAGCCATGCCCCTCTGTTGGGGATAACCGTAGAGGAAAGCAGCTTTTTGCCGACCTTATCGAATTCCGATGCGTAATAGATTCCGGGAGAACGCACCAGCTGGCTGACAATGACACGCTCTGCACCATTGATAATGAAGGTACCCGTCTCTGTCATCAGCGGAAAATCGCCCATGAAGATTTCCTGCTCCTTCAGCTCGTCAAGCTCTCTGTTGTAGAGTCTCGCCTTTACGCGCAGGGAAGCGGCATAGGTCGCGTCTCTTTCCCGACATTCCTCAATCGGGTACTTCGGCTCGGAATCCAAAGAGAAATCCGTAAACTCCAGTATCAGGTTGCCGCTAAAGTCCGTAATGGGAGAAATATCCTCAAAAACCTCCTTCAGCCCTTCATTCAAAAACCACTGATAGCTGTTCTTCTGCACCTCAATCAAATTCGGCATCTCCAGAACCTCGTTGATTTTGGAATAACTGATTCTGGTTGTGTCGCCCATACGAAGCGCACGAATTCTGTTTTTTTCCATCTTGTCACCTCTCGTAATCTAAACTGCACCGACAAAAATCGCCGCCGTCAAGCGGAGCAAAGAGACACTCGCCTCCTTATTTCTATTTCTTTTTTCTGCCTATCCAACGACCCGTCCGCAAAGAATTTTCGCGCAAAAATTTAGAATTCCCTAAACAAATCTAGACCTTTGCCTGCCCTTCCTTTGATCAGAAGTCATGACAAAAGCCTGCCCATTTAGAAAATTCCATCTTTCCGCCAATCTTTTCTACTGCAAACCTTGCGCCAAGAGCGCGCCGTTTTATATGGTTTGAACAAAAAACACATCCCTCCCGGCAATTTATAGGGTATTCCGCCCATAAAATCCGTCATTTCCAAAAATTTCTGTTGAAATTCTCCCTTCCCCATGCTATACTAAAGCAAAGCATGGGTTGATGTGCATCTTTGCCAATGTGGAAATATTTTACCACTCGCGGCGTTGCCTGTCAAGCCTTTTTTTATGCCCTTTTCCCGCAAAACTCAGGCATCCGCCCGCGCAGGTGATTCTTCTTCCCCCTTTTCTCCGCGGCTCCGTTTCCGCAACCGCCTTGTCTCCGTTTTTTGTCGAAATTTCATTTTATCCAAAACGTCTCCCCTTTTTCCGCAAAATTTCATGATATATTTTTTTATCTTCCCCTCCCAAAAATCGTAATTTTGTTGATTATTTTTGTACTTTTTTCCATACAACCCAATCCCACTTTACTCTCCTCCCCTTTCCTGCTAAACTAAACCATATAATTTTCAAAGAAAGAGGGCAATTTCATGAAGCAAAACTATCAGCTTGTGCTGGAGCAAACCCTGCAAGGCCTGCAAACGGCGGAGCGTCCCCCCCTGCTGCTGCATAGCTGCTGCGGCCCCTGCTCCTCCTATGTCATGGAGTATCTGGCGCAATATTTCAATATCACAATCTTTTATTATAATCCCAACATTTCCCCCGCGGAGGAATTTGAATTTCGCGCCGCCGAGCAGCAGCGTCTGATTCAGGAAATGAACCTCGGCGTAAAATTCCTCTTGGGCAAATATGAGCCGGAGCGTTTTTCCGCCTTGGCAAAGGGGCATGAAGCCGAGCCGGAGGGCGGTACGCGCTGCTTTCTCTGCTACCGTCTGCGTCTCACAGAGGCAGCGAAAATCGCAAAGGAAAGCGGTTTTTCCTATTTCACCACCACTCTCTCCATCAGCCCCCATAAAAACGCGCAGATTCTGAACGAATTGGGGCGGGAAATTTCCGATGCCTTCGGCGTGCCCTATCTCTATTCCGATTTCAAGAAGAAAAACGGCTATCGTCGCTCCTGCGAGCTGTCCGCCACCTATCACCTCTATCGGCAGGATTATTGCGGCTGCCCCTTCTCCAAGGCGGAGGCCGCGGAACGCAAGCGCCGCGCAGAAAAGAAAGAAGAAAGGGAGTCTGAAAATGTCGCAAAAAAATAAAGGAATCTGCTGTATCCTGCTTTCCTCCTTCTCCTTCGCGCTGATGAATCTTTTTGTCCATCTTTCCGGCGACTTGCCCTCCGTGCAAAAAAGCTTCTTCCGTAATTTCGTCGCAATGCTTTTTGCCCTGTTGATTCTCCTGCGTGAGCGCCCCGCAATCCGGCTGGACAAAACCTCCAAGAGATACCTCCTTTTCCGCTCCGTCTGCGGCACAGTCGGCATCCTCTGCAATTTCTATGCCGTAGACCATCTCGTGCTTGCGGATGCGTCCATGCTGAATAAGATGTCCCCGTTTTTCGCCATCCTGTTCGGAATTCTGATTCTAAAGGAAAGCATCCGCCTCTTTCAGGGACTTTGCGTTGCCGCCGCCTTCATCGGCGCGCTCTTCGTCATCAAGCCAACCCCCGCAAATCTCGCGTGCTTCCCTGCCCTGATTGGGCTTTTGGGCGGCTTAGGTGCCGGCGTTGCCTATACCTATGTGCGCGCCCTTGGTCTAAGAGGCGTAAAGGGGTCGTTTATCGTCTTCTTTTTCTCCGCCTTCTCCTGCCTCGTCACCCTGCCCTATCTCGTTTTCTGCTACCACCCCATGACCGCGCAGCAGCTTCTGATTCTTCTGCTTGCGGGACTTGCAGCAGCCGGCGGGCAGTTCTCCATCACTGCGGCTTATACCTACGCCCCTGCCGGAGAAATTTCCGTATATGATTATAGCCAAATCATTTTCTCGGCAATCCTCGGCTATTGCATTTTCGGGCAGGTTTCCGATGCCTTAAGCTGGATTGGCTATGGCATCATCACCACAACCGCCGTTGTCATGTTCCTGCATGGCAGCCACGCGCATCCTCTGAAGCAGAAAAGATAAAAAAAGAAAAAAAGGAGATTTTTATGCAATTCAAAAGGATTTCTGAAACGCTGAAAAGAATCGAAAACGAGCGCCTACAGCTCCCCATTTTCTACGAAAGCCCCGTGTCGCTGCGTTTCGAGCTCGGTGACCCTTCTCTGGATATTTTTTTGGATAAAACCCATCTCAACCCGAAATATCTGCGGAGTGCCCTTTGGCGTCTTTCCTTCCTGTATGAAAAAATCGCGCCGTTCGATGCCCTGCTTTGGGTGCTGTATCGCACGCCAGATGTAAAAACGGATGTAGATGCCCTTCTTGAGCGCTTCTGTATACTGACACACCTTCCCGCCCCTGCGGAGGTCTATCAGCAAACGACAAGCACCGCCGATGATGAGCCAATGACGCGCATTTTCCTCCTCTGGGATATGAACCGGACGCCGCCGCAGATTGCGCCCCTGCTTCGTGCCATCCTAGCCACCGATTTCAAGGGCTTTCGCGAGCTGTCCTCCGCCATCTTTTTCTTCGATACCGAGCGGCATCTCCTGTTCCATCCCTATGATGACCGCGGTGCGGATGTCGTTGCCGCAACCCCCGATACCATCCGTTTTCTGTACGAGGATTGCAAAAATTGGCTTCTGGCATACGATTTACAACGTATGCAGAAAATTTTCGAACCAAAGGCGTAAGACCGCTTTGCCCCCAACACCCCCACAACGGGAATGGCGGGAGAACAAAAATAAGACTTCCTCTATTTTCAGAGAAAATCTTATTTTTTGCCCTGCAAAAAGAAAGGATTTGCTTTTGCAAAATGGATCAAGGGACAGTCTTATAGTAATCGTATAAATAGAAAAAAGGGACAGATTTCTCCGCCCCTCTTTTTTTCGCTTTTATCGTCTTTGTGTAATCAAACGCAAATTCGATTATACCAAGCCCTGAGCCATCATAGCAGCTGCAACCTTCTTGAAGCCTGCAATGTTAGCACCGGCAACCAAGTTGTAACCCAAGCCTGCGCCTTCTGCTGCTTCTACAGAAATCTTGTGGATGTTCTTCATGATGCTATGCAGCTTAGCGTCAACCTCAGCGCCTTCCCAGCTGTATCTCATGGAGTTCTGAGCCATCTCCAGAGCGGAAACAGCAACACCACCTGCGTTAACAGCCTTAGAAGGAGCAACGATCATGCCGGGTTCAGCCATAGCGCGAGCCAAACCTGCGTTTGTGGTAGGCATGTTAGCTACTTCGATGTAGTACTTTGTGCCGTTAGCAATGATCTGTTCGATTTCAGCAACATCCAGCTCGTTCTGGAATGCAGCGGGCATACAAATGTCTGCCTTCTGACCCCAAGGCTTCTTTTTAGGGAAGAATTCGCAGCCGAACTTGTCAGCGTAGTCCTGCGCACGGTTTCTGCCGGAGCTTCTCATTTCCAGCATATAGTTGAACTTCTCTTCTGTTGTGATACCATCGGGATCGTAGCAGTAGCCGTCGGGACCGGACAGAGTGATAACCTTACCGCCCAACTGAGCAACCTTCATAGCAATGCCCCATGCAACGTTACCGAAGCCGGACATAGCAACTGTCTTGCCCTTAATGGTGTCGCCGCAGTGCTCCAGAACTTCGTTCAGGTAGTATGTAGCACCGTAGCCTGTTGCCTCGGGTCTGAACAGAGAGCCGCCGAACTCCAGGTTCTTACCTGTCAGTACGCCGTTCTCCCAGCAGCCTTTGATTCTCTTATACTGACCATACAGGAAACCGATCTCTCTGCCGCCTACGCCGATATCACCTGCGGGAACGTCAACGTCGGGACCGATGTGTCTGTAAAGCTCTGTCATGAAAGCCTGGCAGAATCTCATAATTTCCATATCGGATTTGCCGTTGGGGTTAAAGTCGGAACCACCCTTGCCGCCGCCGATAGGCAAACCTGTCAGGGAATTTTTGAAAATCTGCTCAAAGCCCAGGAATTTTACAACGCCGGAGTATACGTTAGAAGCGAAACGCAGACCGCCCTTGTAAGGCCCGATAGCAGAGCTGAACTGTACTCTGAAACCACGGTTTACCTGTACCTTGCCTGCATCGTCAACCCATGTTACTCTGAAAGATACCTGTCTTTCAGGCTCAACCAGTCTTTCCAACAGACCCATCTTTTCATATTCGGGATGCAGCTCTACTTCCTTCTCGATAGAAGCAAAAACCTCTTCTACTGTCTGGATGAACTCGGGTTCATGTGCGTCTCTTGCCTTCACCTGTTCGATGACGCGTTCAATATAAGCGTTCATAACTCTTTGACCTCCTATTGTTTATAGAATAACAATTAGTATTTTTTTCCGCACCGTAAAAATGCGGCTTGCCCCATGCGGTTAGGGCAAAATGAAGAGAAAGCCTCCGAAAACTGCCTTGCTTTTGTGAAGCATAACAAGTCCCACAGCTTCTTTCCGAAAATATTATAACACAGATTTCAGAATTGTGTAGTTTTTTTTTCAATATTCCATGATAATTTTTACACAAATTTTCAGCCGAAAAATTATGCAAAAAAACTTTTCTCCATTTTTCCCTTCGGCAATCTGCCCTCCGCAAAAAAAGAATACTCTCCTCTCATTTTTTCTGAAACATCGTGCCAATGTCAAATTTTCGTTTCTCTCGGCGCTCCGTCTCCGTATTTTCGCAGATAAATTCAATATACCGCCCTGTGCCGATGGCAACGCAGCTTACGGCGTCCTCCGCCACCATGGTATGCACCCCCGTGCGATTTTGAATGGTTTGATCCAAGCCGTAAAGCAGACTGCCGCCGCCGGTCATGACGATTCCTCTTTCATAAATATCCGCTGCCAATTCGGGCGGAGTCCGCTCCAAAACGCTGTGTACCGCCTCCGCAATCGTTAAAACAGATTCCTGCAAGGCCTCCAGCATTTCCTCAGAGGTAACGGTAAAGCTTTTCGGTAGCCCGGTAATCAAATTTCGCCCCCGCACATCCATGCAAACCGACATGGTACGCATAGAAGCAGTGCCGATTTTGATTTTCAACTCCTCTGCCGTTCTCTCGCCAATCAAAACATTGTGCTTTTTTCGGATATAACGCACAATCGCATCATCAAAATTATCCCCCGCAACCTTGACAGAGGTGCTGAGTACTGCCCCGCCCAGCGAAATCACCGCAATATCCGTCGTGCCACCGCCAATGTCCACAATCATGCTGCCGCAGGCGCGGGAAATGTCAATGCCCGCTCCGATTGCTGCCGCAATAGGCTCTTCAATGATATGCACCCGTCTTGCGCCCGCCTGCATGGTCGCATCCTCCACGGCTCTTTTCTCCACCTCTGTCACACTGCTCGGTACGCAAACCGCAATGGTAGGCTTCACAAAGTTGCGCTTGCCCATTGCCTTTTCAATAAAATATTGCAACATCTTTTCCGTAACACCGTAATCGGAGATAACCCCCTCACGCAAGGGGCGAATCGCAGCAATGTTGCCGGGTGTTCTGCCCAGCATCCGTCTCGCTTCCTCTCCCACAGCCAGAATCATGTCGGTATCCTTATCAATGGCAACCACAGAGGGCTCCCGTATCACAATTCCCTGCCCCCTGATGTAGACCAAAACGGTGGCAGTACCCAGATCAATGCCGATGTTCTCACCGAAACTCATAAAATCAAACATACCGCTGCTCCTTTGTTCCTTTTTTGTCCTTACAGTATACTGGAATCTTTTCCGCTTGAAAAGACCCGTTTCTGCAAAAACCGATAAATTTCCCGTTTTTTGCTCTTGCAGCTTCTATTGCAGCTTCTCCTGCATCACCTGCAAGCCCTTTTGCAGCTGTGTGTCCTCCTCGGTAGGGATTTCCGTCAGCGTCGCAGATTCGGCAGCTACCTCCACATCCGGCGCAATCCCGATTCCGTGGATAGAGGTACCGCTTGGCGTATAATATTTCTGTACCGTAATATTCAGTCCGGAGCCGTCCGGCAGCGTAAACAGCCGCTGCACCAGCCCCTTTCCAAAGGTCTGTGTGCCGACCAGCGTACCGCGCCCCGTATCCTTCACCGCCCCTGCAAGGATTTCCGCCGCACTTGCACTGTTCTCATTCACCAGAAGCGCTAAGGGAATATCCAGATATTCCGCATCGCATTCCAAATCCTCGCGGTTGCCCTGCTTATCCAGCGTATACACCATCGTGCCCTCCGGCAGCAGGGCATCGCCCACCTGATAAACCGAACGCACCAATCCGCCGGGGTTATTTCGCAAATCCAGAATCAATCCCCGCATCCCCTCTTGCTCCAGGCTCGCAAGGCACGCTTCAAATTGCTCATAGGTGTTCGCCTTAAAGCCGCTGATAAAAATATAACCGATTTCCTCCGTCAGCATTCGGCAAGCCACGCTTTCCACCTCGACCGTGACCCGCTTCATGGTGGCATCCAATGGCTCCGCCTCGCCTGTGCGCCGCACGGTAAGCGTCACCTCCGTGCCCTCCTCGCCGCGGATTTTTGCCGCCACATCCGAGAGCTGCTTGCCCTCCATATTCTCTCCGTCCACGCCAATGATAACATCTCCCGCCAAAAGTCCGGCTTCCTCTGCGGGCTTCCCCTCCATCACACTGCCAATGACGACCTCGCCCTCCTGCGTCATATAAACCTGTATCCCGATGCCGTCAAAGTTTCCGTTGGTGTTCTCCAGATATTGCTCCATGTTCTCGCGGGAAAGATAATATGTATATTTGTCGCCGACCCCCGCCATCATCCCGACGCAGAGCATCTCCTCCAGTGCTTCCTCGTCCACCTCGTCCACGTAGTATTTTTCCAGATAGCTTTCTATCATATCCGCCTTTGCCTCACGGCTCATGCTGATTTCAAAGGGAAGCAGCTGCCACGGAATCATGCGGCAGAGTGGCTTCCAAAGCAGGCTGCAAAGCAGCACCACCACCACCGCCGTGCCAAAGCCCTTCCAAAAATCCTTTTTCTGCATGGGCGCACCTCCTCGCTTTTTTCATTCTCTCTCATACTATGTTTTTTCCTTCGGAATTATCCTATAGAAAAAGGGGAGGCATTTTTCGTTCCCAAAAGCACTCCCCCTAATTCTTGATTGGAAATCGTAAAACAAAAAATCCGAAACCGGAGCCATGAAATAAAATAACCTCACCGAAAAATCTCTTGTTTGTCGGAATATCCTCCCAGGCATTTTTCCCTTGCTGTCCACACGGGTGTCCGTTTTGGTGTCCACACAGGTGTCCACCCAGTGTCCGATTCCGTCCGTTTCCTCCCAATTTTTTCCATCCTCCGACTTATACCCGCAGATGCTTGCGGATAGAAGAAACGCTGCCGATTACCCCCAGCGCCACCCCAAAGGCAAGCCCAAACGGGAACAAAAACCCGAATACATCCCCTGTCAGCCGGAACTGAATAAACTTGATAACCGGCAGATAATCAAAGATTGCACTCGTAATCTTCGCGTAGATTGGAAATCCCAAAAGCAGCGGCACCAGCGCACCGATCAGCCCAATGATGATGCCCTCTACAATGAACGGCCAGCGGATAAACCAGTCTGTCGCCCCCACATATTTCATAATGTTAATCTCAATCCTTCGATTCATCACGGAAATACGAATGGTGTTAATGATAATCATAACCGAGATTACGCCCAAAAGCAGCATCACCAGCACACTGCCTACATTAAAGATGCGGCTCGCCTTCAACAAAAGCTCCGTTTCCGTCTGCCCGTGCCGAATATTGTCGATGCCGTCAATGCCGTCCAACGCCGTCAAAACCGCATCCTGATTTTCAATACTGTCCAGAGTAATCGAGAAGGAATGGGACAGCGGGTTGTTCTCTCCGTCCAGCCCGACAAAAATATCCTCCTCTGCACCCCAGTCCTTTTTCAGTTGATCCAGCGCATCTATCGGAGAAATGTATTCCACATCTTGCACATGGTCTATCTTCGCGATGTCCTTCTTCATCTGCTCGATTTCCTCTCCGCTCAGCTCCCCCTTCAGGAAAACGGAGATACCGATGGAGTCCTCCATCTGTGCCAGCATATACTGCAAATTGCTCCCCACGCAGTAAGAAAAGGACAAAATCGAAATGCAGGCGGCAACGGCAACGATAGATGCCATGGTCATCAGCATATTCTTTTTTAAGCCGCTGAGCCCCTCTCTCACAAAATATTTAATCGTACTAGGCTTCATCGCTATAACCACCTTTTTCAATATCTCTGATAATATGCCCGTTTTTCAGCGTCACAACCCGCTTCTGCATGGCATCCACAATGTCCCGCGCATGGGTCGCCATCACAATAGTCGTCCCGCGTTGGTTGATGTCGTCCAACAGCTTCATAATGCCGTAGGCGGTATCCGGATCCAAATTCCCCGTCGGCTCATCGCAAATCAAAATCGGCGGATTATTGGCAATTGCCCGCGCCAGCGCCGTTCTCTGCTGCTCCCCGCCGGAAAGCTGATTGGGGTAGCTTCTGCCCTTTTGCCCCAGCCCGACCAGCGAAAGCACAGCCGGCACATTCCTGCGGATGATGCGCCCGGGTGCCTCAATCACACGCATGGCAAACGCCACATTTTCATATACCGTTTTATTCGGAAGCAGGCGGAAATCCTGAAACACAACACCCAGATTGCGGCGCAGATAGGGAATCTGCCTTCTGCTCAACGTATTCGTTTTCACCTGATTGATTACAATTTCCCCCTCAGTCGGATCCAACTCCTTCAGAAGCAGCTTCATCAGGGTGGATTTCCCCGACCCGCTGGAGCCAACGATAAACACAAATTCCCCTTTTTGGATATGCAGGTGGATATTCTCCACACCCATAGAGCCGTTGGGATATATTTTTGTTACGTTATTCATGTGAATCATAACGCATACATCTCCCTTTTCATCAAAAATTTTTCCTGCCGAACAATGCACCGACAAATATCTGCAAAATTCGCTTCGACAGTATTTGATTATAGCACAAATCCGTACAGGGAACAAGAGTATATCCGCGCAAGGATCGGCGTTTTGCGGAAAACCACTTTTTCCCATAAAAAAGGGCGAGAAAATTCTCGCCCCTCTTGTTCTTCTTTTTTCCGTTTCCGGTAGCACTTAATATGCCATTCTGTCCATGTATATCATATATTTGCTGACCATCAACGTAATCTTGAAAATAATCGCATCATCAAAGTTCCGCAAATCCAGACCCGTCATCTTTTGCAGCTTATCCAACCTATATACCAGCGTGTTTCTGTGAATATAAAGCTGGCGGCTGGTTTCGGAAACATTCAGGTTATTCTCAAAGAACTTATTGACGGTTGCCAATGTTTCATCATCAAAATCATCCATCGTCAGTCCATGCAACACCTCTTTGATGAACATCCGGCACAACGGTAGCGGCAGCTGATAAATCAAACGCCCGATACCCAGCTTTTCGTAGTTGACCACGTACTGCTCCGTCTCAAAAATCTTGCCAACCTCCAGCGCCATCTTCGCTTCCTTGTAGGAACGGGAAACATCCTTCAGGTCGCTGACAATCGTCCCGCTGGCAATATAAACATTGCTGTTTGTCTCCATGTTCAGCGTTTCCTCTACCGTCTTTGCAATCCGGTCAATCTCATCCGCCGTTTCCTTTTCCCGCAGCTCCTTCACCAGAATAATGCTGTGCTCATCCACCGCTGTCACGAAATCCTTCGTTTTGGCAGGGAAAATGCCCCGCACAATCTCAACCGCATTCATTTCCTTATCAATGTTCGTCTCAATCAGATACACAATGCGATGTACATTGTTTTCGATATGCAGCTTCTTTGCGCGGCTATAAATATCCACCAGAAGCAGGTTGTCTAAAAGCAGGTTCTTAATAAAATTATCCTTGTCATATCTTTCCTTGTAAGCGACCAAAAGGCTCTGAATCTGAAAAGCAGCAATTTTTCCGATTTGATAGCCGGACTCATCCTCGCCCTTCACCTGAATGACATACTCCGGCACACCATTGTCGTAAATCTTAAAATACTGATAGCCCAAAATCAACTGGCTTTCTGCGGGAGAGCTGATAAAATTCTCCACCGCGTCGATTTGGCGTCCGATCATGTTTTCCTCTGTGGTGGCAATCACCTTGCCCTCCTTCTCCACAACGCTCAGTTCTTTTCTTGTGATGCTCTTCAATCCGTCGATGGTACTCTGCAAAATCTGATTTGAAATCATTGCCTTCACCCCAATACTTTTTCTGTCTGAAATCCGGTTGTTTTGTCTGCCATTCCTCTGTATAAATTGTCCAAAAACCTCTCTTCACCGAGGTATCAATTTTACCTACGCTTATTTTATAACAAAATGCCAAAAAAAAAAAGAGGAAAGTGCAAAAAAACAGTAAAAATCTCTTTTCCCCTGATTTTTACATAAAAACAGGGTCTGTTTTTTATTAAAACTGACCCTTGATTTTATCAAATAACGCGGAAAGTACGGATTTCCGTCCCAAATACGCGCTATTTTTCCGCATCATAAAATCCATTCTTCCGAAACTTCCCCATCATTTTTCAGCCGAGAAAAATTCTGTCCTGTCGATATTCCTAAGAATCCTTTTTCCGAAGTAGTATTCTTTTTTGAAAAAAACACAAAAATGCCCTCGCATCCTGCCCTGATACACGACCTCTGCGCAAGCGCTTTCGCACTGCACAATTTTTCCAAAAAAAAGCTTAATGCCCCCTTGTCCTGAGAACAGTCAGCACAAATTTTGGCAAGCGCAGCATCCGCCTCCAGCGGGTCGGCTGTGTAATCAGGCGATGCAGCCATTCCAACCCCAATTTCCGAAAAAGCTTTGGCGCACGCTTTACATTCCCCGCCATCACATCGAAGCTGCCGCCGACACCGATTGCTACCTTTGCCCCCACCAGACGAAGATTGTCATAAATCCATTTCTCCTGCTTGGGTGAGCCAAGCCCCACCAGCAATACAGATGGAGCCTTCTTCTGCATCTCTCGAATGATGTTCTTTTCCTCTTTTTCATCAAAGTAGCCGTTATGCACCCCAACAATCTTTAGCCCCGGGTATTGCTTCGTCATCCTTCTTGCAGCCGCCGCTGCCACACCGGGCGCACCGCCAAAGAAATAGAAGGTTTTCTCCGTTGCCGCAAGCCGTGCCATCAGTCCCTGCGTCAAATCATAACCCGCCACACGCTCCCGCAGACGAATTTCGCTGTGTTTGGAAGCCCATACAACGCCGATTCCATCGGGAACCACCAGATCCGCCTCTCTCAGAATACTCATCAGCTCCTCGTCCTTCTGCGCCTCCATGACAATTTCCGGGTTTGGGGTGCAGATGAAATGCTGTCCGCTTTCCGTAAGCATCGCTTCCGCGCGTGCCACAGCCTCCGCCATCGTCACCGCATCAAAAGGCACGCCCAGTATATGTGTTTTTTGATTCATACCGAATCCCCCTTTATTTTTTTCTGCGTTCCAGCAGCCGCTCCAAATACCTCTCGTTTTTATGTGCCAAAGCCTCCAGCTCCTTTTCCTTCTGCTTTAGCCGCTCCACATAGTTTTCCCTGTGGCAAATGACATCCTCCACCAGCGCCAGCGTCCCCTCCTGTTCGAACTCCTTCAGCGTGCCGCCGCTGGGCATATCCAGCTTCTCCAGATAATATTCAATCTTGGGGTCATAAATAAAGCCAATCAGAGGCACTGCCTGTCTTGCCGCAAAAATCAGCGTATGCAGACGCATACTTAAAATAAAATCCGCCTCGGAAATAATCCCCATCACCTCATAAGGAGAATAGCTGTTCTGTAGGATATAAGCCTTCTGCTTCATTCTCTTGCGCACCTTTTCTCCCACAGCAGTATCATTCGGCATCTGCATACTCAAAAACACGATGTTCCGCTGATATTTTTCCACAATGGTATCACATAATTCCGCAAAACGACCGATGAATTGATCCATATCCTTCCAGTTACGCACAGAAACCACCACCATTGGCCGATCTGTCGGGATGCCCTCCTCACGGAGAATCGTCTGTATTTCCTCCTTGTCAATACCATCCATCGTAAATACAGGATCCGCCGTCACAAAGCATTTCTTCGGATTGACCCCCATAGAAAGCAGCTCCTCGTAGGAATTTTCCTCCCGCAGCGTAATCAAATCCGCCTTGTTGACCACCTGCTTCACCAGCCTACGGTTACGCTTGCCGGAAACAGGCCCGATGCCGTTTGCATAAAGCATGACCTTCTTCCGCATCAGCTTCGCCGTCGCCGTAATAGAAAGATAATACATCAGAGAGCGGGTCGAGGTGCTGTCCTGCAAGAGAGAGCCGCCGCCGGAGAGCAGAACATCACATCTGCGGATTGCATGGAGCACATCCGAAAATCCAAAGCGATACACCGCCTCAATGCCGTATTTCTCCTTCGTTTCCTTGGGCTTGTTGGAAAGCACGGTAATATGATAGTTCTCGCCCATCTCCTGAATATTCTTGTGCATGGAAAGCATGATTGCCTCGTCGCCCGTATTATTAAAGCCGTAATAGCCGCTCATCACCACGTTATACTGCTTCTCATGGCTTTCCTTCCATGCCGCCTGATAGGCGCAAATACAATCCTCCGCCATCTTCGTAACGGAATAATAGCGAAAGATAACCTCCCTGCCGTATGTGCCCATTTCCCGACGCTGCTCCTCCGTCAAATCCAAAAAGGCGTGTACCACATCCCGATACAGCAACGCCTCATCGGAAAGCGCACAGCCGCGGCAGCAAAAATTATTTTCCTGTGCCTGCGCCAGCTTGTCCGCCGCAAACAGTCCGATATAGCCCTCGTTTCCCGCAACAATCACAGGCTTTTCCGCCGCCATTGCCTCCAGTGCCGCACGGCTCACCCCCACAAAAACATCCGCCACCGCTACCAGCTCATTGATGTCAGTTCTGCCACCCGTCATGGTAATGCAGTCTCTCCCGATTTTCGCATTGGCTCTCAGGCTCTCTTCCAAAAGCTCCTCAAAGACATCCCCGCCGCCGACAATCAGCATCCGCAGTCCGGGAATAGCCTCTACCAGCCTCGGCGCAATCGTGATGAGCTGTCTCGCCACCAGCGCGCGGCTTTCATCCATACGGCTCACATAAACCAGCGTCGGCTCTTCCTCTTTCAAGCCAAATTCCTTTCGCACCCTTGCGCCGTCCGTCTTGGGGGAGAATTTTTCGGTATCAATCCCGTTGATGGTCACAAAAATATCCTCATACCGCACCTTATAATTTTCCATTAGGTACTCGCGAATATCGTCGCTGACCGCAACCACCTTCTGTCCCCAGTTGGAGATATATTTCAGCCCCATCCCCGTATAAAATACCCAATGCGCGGAAGTTACAAAGGTAAAGCTGTCCTTCATCCTCGCCTTCAAAATCCCGCAGACAAAGCTGGGGATTCTCGCATGAGAATGTACAATATCCACCTTTTCCTTTTTGATGATTTTTTTCAGGAGAAAATAGGAATGTGCCATCTTCAGCACATTTCTCTGATTCAGCGGCACATGATAATGTCGGATTCCCGCCTCTGCCAGCTCCTTCTCGTAAACACCGCCGTTGGAGGCAACAATAATATCGTACCCCTGCTTTTTCAGCTCCTTGGAAAGCTCTACCACATGGGTTTCCGCCCCTCCGATTTCCAGTCCCATCAGAGCCATCAGAATTTTATACTTTTTCATACTTTCACCCTCACTCATTCACTGATGCTCGTAATTTTCATCACCGGCTTTGCATATTTCGTCATCACATTCATTTCGGAATTTGCCTTCATTTCCACAATGCCGTCCACGAAATAGCCCTCGTCCTTTTCCGTTACAGGGCCTTCAATCGTCAACGTTACGCTATAGTAGTCGGGAAATTCCACCGGCTGAATCGTGCCGTCATTCAACGGCACATTTTTCAGAAAGGGCTCGTGCGCCACCGCCGTAATCGTCCCCAGACAGATGCCCGTTTTCTCGTCATAAATCCTGTCTCCCTCATGCAGTGCATTGACCGTTGCCATGCGTACCTCGTCAATCAGCGCCGTATAGATTTTCTGCTCCTCGGAGGCATCCACCCCCGTAGCTTCCCTCTTGTTCACCGCGCCGAATTTGAACACCGCCGCCGCGCAGAGCGCAACGATTACCACGATAATGAGGATATCCACAATGTTCGGTTTTCTCTTTGCCACATCACTCACCATCCCTTACTTCTACCACAATGCCCTTGAAGGCATAGCCTTTGCCCTTAACATTCAACTCCATCCCGACCTTTACGGTCGTTCCTTCCACGGTAATGTCCTTCTCCGTCTCCGTCCCGTTTCCCGCAATCGTCACGTAAATATTGCTGTAGCCGTCCACAGGCACCTTCTCATATTTTCCCGTTGTGCGGTTAAACATGGTTTCCGTAAAAGGCTCTGTCTTGATATCCTTCACCACGCCCAGATAGGTCGAAGTAGAGCTTTTGTAGGCATTGCCGCCCACAACAGGGAAATTCGCCGTTTCCGCAACGACCTCCTCCCCCATCACAACATAGGAATAGGTCTTTGCGTCCGCCGCCGGATCCGCCGCGTCTCTGCCGCCCAAAAGCATCCTCCCGCCGAAAATGCCAACGAGAATCACAATCAGAATCAGCAGAATATCTACAATATTGAAAATTCCGAATAATTTCCTATTTTTCATTTTCCTGCCTCCGCATAGAGTCTTTCGATTTTTCGTACCATCTTATCTGCCAAAAAGCCCGCCTCGGCATCCTTCCTTGCCTGTGCGCCAAAGGCGTTTCGCTTTGCGTCATCCGCAAGTAGCTCGTCCAGCCGTTCCGCCAGAGCATCGCTGTCCCCGACGGGAATCAGGAACCCGTTCTCGCCGTGGCGAATCACCTCTGCCACGCCGCCGCTGTCCGTTCCGACCGCAGGAACCCCTGCAATCATGCTTTCCAGAATGGAAAGGCACAACGCCTCCGCCTTCGATGTAATCACCGCAATATCCAACGCCGCCTCTATTTCTTCCACATCCTGCAAAAAGCCTGTAAACGTCACATGCTCGCGAATCCCCAGCGTCGCCGCCTTCCGCTCCAAATCCTTACGCAAACTGCCGTCCCCGACGATATAAAACCTCACGTCCCGCCGTCTGTCCAGAAGCTTTTTCGCCCCCAAGAGAAAGGTTTCGTGATCCTTGACCTCCTCCAGACGTGCGACCATGCCGACTGCCTTTTCCCCTTCCTTTCCACCGAAGGAGGCAAGCAGCGCCGCCTTTTCCTCCGCAGTGGGAATGGGAATCCGCTCAATGCCGTTATAGACCACCGCAATTTCCTGCGGCTTTGTCCCGCCTACAATCATACTTCTGCGTACTGCCTTGCTGACCGCAATAATTTTATCACTGAAAACCGCGTTTATCTCTCTGCGGATAATCTTCTTTGCCAATCCGCCCGGCGCGCCCTCCATGCAGTGCTTTGTATGGAAGATATACGGCACTCGCGCCCTCCTTGCCGCCACGCGCGCCGTCATACTCGCGTGCGTATGAACAAGCTCCGGCCTTTCCGCGCGGAAAATTTTTGTCAACGCCCCGAGCGCCCTTCGGTCGAAGGATTTGTCCTCCATCTCCTCCAGCGCAAGCACAGGCACATCCAAGGCCTGCACCGCAGCCACCAGAAGGCTGTCATGCGGCAAAACCACCTTCACCGCAAATTTTTCTCTATCGTAATATTTCAGATAATACAACAGCCAACGCCCCGCGCCGCCAATATTTCTGTCCGTCAGAACATGGAGGATTTTCATTCTTTTTTCCGTCATTTTGTTTTCTCCGTTTCTCTTTCACCCTTCTGCTCCGCCACGCGCACCGTCGCCATCCCAATGCCGATCAAGCACCAGAAGAACAGCACCATGCGGTAATCAAACCAGAGGTGGTCTGTCATCCCCTGTAGCAAAAGCCCCGCAAAGCCGCCGAAGATTGCACCCAGCAGAAAGCGGAACCGCCTCGGTGCCGTCCGCATCCCGCTGTAAAGTCTCTGGAAGAAGAACAAAACCAGCAGCAGCAGCACAACAAAGCCGACAATCCCCAGCTCGATAAATTCCTGCAAAAATAAATTATGTGCGTGATACGCATTCGCCGCCTCAAAGGAGAACAGCGGATAAATCTGATTAAATGCCCCAATCCCGATGCCCGTCACCCAATAATGACGGATGATATCCAACGCCGCTGTATAAATCGACACACGGTACAGCGAGGAGGAATCGCTCATGGTAACGGAGCTTGCAATTCTCGCCCAAAGGCTTTCCGGCAGAATAAAGGGCATCATAAACAGCAGAACCACCCCAAGGGGAATCAGCCGTTTTTCGGAAAGCAGCACGAAAAGCCCCGCCGAAAACATCAGCCCCAGCATTGCCCCGCGGGAGCCCGTTGCCACCAGCCCCAAGCAGATTACGCCGAAGCAGCCCGCATAATACAATCTGCCGCACCAATTTTTCATCTTCCAGAGCATCCCTGCCGCCAGAGAGCCGACCAGAATCAAATATTCGCCCAGAACATTCGGGTTGCTGAAGGTCGCGTACGCGCGTGTGGTGATGTCAAAGCTTTCCTCATCCACCCATGCGGTATCCATTTCCACCCCGATGATGTATTGATATATCGCGTAAAGCGCAATCACCGCCCCCACAGAAATCAGCACCCAGAGCACAAAATTCAGTTTTTCCTCCGTATCAATGGCATCCTTTGCCACAAAGAACACCGCCATCAAAACCAGAAACAGGCTCATTGCCAGAAGCGCAGAAGGGAAGGCATAGCTTGTCACTCCTGCATAGAGGATACAAACCCCGAAGCAGCCCAAAAGCACACTCACCATGCTTGTTCGCTGCATCTTCACGCGTCCTAAGAAAAGCTGAATAAAATACAGGAGAAAGGTCCCCAAAACCAGAACCGCCAGAAGCATGGTCGGCAAAATCGGAATCGCCGCCGCAATCCCCGCAAGGCAGAGAATCAGAAAATTCTGATTAAATACGCGGAAGAAAAAGCTTTCGCCCATCGCCGCCGCAAGGCCGTTGCTTTCTCTTCGCACCGCCATACCGCTCCAATGCACCAGATTATGCCAGAACCGCGGCAGAATCCCATGTCTTGTATGGAGATATTTATCCCAGCTTGCGCGCAAAAAGTTCAGAATCGCGCTGCCTTCAAACGCATTTTTAAGTCCCCCGCAAATTGCCGCATAAATGCGATATGCGATGCTGTTCATCCAAGCAGAGCGCAGCAGCGTACAGAGTGCCGCAAGCAGTCGGAAACAAAAACTGTCTTCTATGATCGCCGAAATTTTTTCTGTCATTGTATATGCTCTCCGTTTTTTCTCATTACAGGGTACAACCGTTTCCCCGCCTTCTCTGTTCCGCCGTCTTTGCAGCATACCAAATACAAAATCGCTTTCCTCGATTTTCAAAATTTTCGCAAAAATCATATAGGCTGCCACACCAACGCCGCCGCAGATACAAAGCAGCAGAATCTGCCCAATCACACGACCGCCCAAGATCGGCAAAAGCACCCGCTTGCACCCCAAAACCGGCACCAGCATCCCCACCGCCGCTAAAAGCATCCGCCCCATTTGGAACAAAAAGCCCTTGTCCAAAATATCGGGATACTGCTTCACCGCAGGAATCAAAAGCACCACCGCTGCCGCCATAGAGGAAACCGCCGCGGATAACGCCAACCCGCCGATCCCCATAGGCTTCAGCAAAAGCCAACAAAGCAAAGCATTGATGACGATGGAAACCACGCCCGAATAAAACGGCGTTTTCCCATCCTGATTCGCATAAAAGGCGCGGCTCAGGATATTCTGTACGCCGTAGCCAACCATGCCGAGCGCAAAAAAGAACAATGCCGCCGCCGTCAATCCGGTTGCCGTCTCGTTAAATGCGCCTCTCTGATAAATCAGCGAAACCACGGGCTGTGCCAGCGCCATCAGCCCCACCGTCATGGGAATCAAGAGGAAAATCATGGCCTTCAGCGTCCCTCTGACCGCCAGCCCGAATTCCCTTTTATCCTCCGTCATACGGGAAAATTTCGGAAAAACCATATTTGCAATCGCAAGCACAAAAACGCCTACAATAATCGTATATAAATTATTTGCATATTCCAGCGCGGAAACGCCAAGCTCGCCGTTCACCGCACTCCCGCCGGAAAGCTGCGAGGCAAAGCGCGTATTGACCATAAAGTTAATCGGCTGAATCCATGTGCTGACCATAACCGGCAGCATTAGTCTCTTGATTTTTCTCAGCCCCTCATCACGAAAATGAAAATCAGGACGGTAATGATAGCCTTTCCCCCAAAGAGACGGAAGCTGGATGACCGCCTGCATCGCCCAGCCAATCAGAAACGCGACCGTCAGCCCCAAAATCCCGAATTTCTCGTTAAAGAAAATATAATACAGAATCAATACGCCGTTGGAAACCACGCTCAGCGCCGCCGGCACATTAAATTCCTCCAAGGCCTGTAAAATCCCCACAAAGGAAAAGGCAACTGCCGTAAACAGCATGGTCGGGAAAAGCATCCGCAACAGCCCCACGCACAGCGTCACCGTTTCCACATCATATCCCGGGGCAATCAAAAGCGTCAGCGGCTTTGCCGCCGCCATCCCCAAAAGCATTATGAGAATCGTAACGACAGAAATCATCGTCATAAAGCGATTCGCCAGTGCAAACGCCTCCTGTCGCCCCCTTTTTTGCAAATATTCCACAAAAACCGGAATGAAGCTTGCGGAAATCGCCGATGCAAAAATCACATCGAAAAAGGTACGGGGGATACGGCTTGCCAGCAAAAATGCCGCCGCCGCCATATCCGTTCCGTAATTCGCCGCCAAGAGCTGCTCCCGCAACAGCCCCAGCAACTTCCCAAACAGGGTAATTAACATCATCAAGCTGACGGTTTTCACCGCCTGATTGCCTTTTTCGGACATAATAAACTCCTAAAATCCATAAAAAATTCCGTTTCCTCCACTTCGGCGAAAAATACGGTCCACAGTCTATTCTAATAGTACCTTATTCCTGCCTGTTTTACAACCAAAAGCAGCACTTCAAAAAAAATGTTTTCAGAGAGCGCTTCCCCGAAAACATTTTTCTTTTTTTATTTGATGCTGACTGTCTCGTAAATCACATTGCCCTCCTGCACACGGAAGCGCAGCATTTTATAGTTTGCATTGACCGTGCCATCCGCTTTCCAGAGGTCGGGCAGATTGACATAGCGCACGCCATCCTTCACAGAGCTCCAATAGCCTGTGTTGCCGCAGGAAATCACAAAGACATTCTTCCCCTGCTCCACATATTTGCTCAAAATCGTGCGGAAATAGCTTGCTTCCGCCGCAGAGCTAAAGTCGGAGGGGGTCTTATCCATCACAAAAACAATCGTATCGTTATTTGCATTTTCGATGTCTGCCGTAAACCTTGCCCATTGCGTCGGGTCAGTCGCCGTAATGCCACCCTTTGCCGCAGAAACCATGGCAAGACTGACACCTCCTCTGTTTAAGAAGCGATAGTTTCCGTTCCATGTCAGGGAATCCAGCTTCTTTGCGGATTGAATATCGTTTGCAGCGCCATAAATCGCTACCTCCGCATTCGCATCCACATAGGATTTTACCTTTGCCCGCGCCGCATTATAAGTCTCGGCAGCAATTTTTTGTGTGCCGGTATACGCAATTTTTCCGGCAACATTGAAATAATACGCTCCGTCACTCGCCCTTGTCACCGTCTGCTGCATCGCATCCTGTACCATCGTTGCCGCAGGTGTTTGCACCGCCGCCACATTACCGACCGTTACCGCAATATAAGCAACCGCACCATCCTTCTCGCATTTGACATAGGTAGCGCCTTCCTTCTTTGCCGTAAAAATATTGCCGGAAACAGAGCCAACGCTCTCGTCCGCCACACTGTAGCTCGTGCTTGTGGATACCCAGTAGGAGAACCCATCTCCATCATACGCCTGCATGGCAATCGTTGCCGTTGCGCCCGCGCCGTTCAGCTTGATGCTCGCATTGGTGGGGCTCAGCCTTGCCACCTCTCCGCTTACCACATTCTGCTGTGTTGCCACCAGATTGTTGTAGGTTGCGATAACCGTAAATGTACCGCTCGTCTTGGGCGTAAAGGTATAACCGCTCCATGTCCCTTCCACGCCAACTGCATCCAGTGTTACCTCCGCCGCAGGAATTTCAATGCGGTTCCCGTATGTATCCAGACCATAAACGGTAAAGTCCACAGCCTTTCCCGCCAAGGTTCTTGTCATAGAGGGCTGAATTTGTATTTCCTGTATCTCGCCCTTCTCGGCGTTTTGGAAAATCCCCACGGCATTGATAACCTTTCGTTCGGAACCCTCGGATACCTGATTCTGCACCGTCACTGCCGTATCCTCCATTGTCCTCACCGCCATGGTAGAGGAGCCGCCGCCGTCTAAGTGGATCGCCTCGTATGCACCGTATTCTTGCATCAAAAGTCCCATCTCCCAATGCGTTGCACCAATGCTGTCGCCTCTGCCGTCCACAACCATAAGGATTGCCGTCTTGCCGTCCTTGGAGACGCCGAAGGCCGTTCTGGGCTGTCTCCCCGTCGCAACAATGGAGTTTGCCTCCACGATTTTTCCGTCAACCAAAAGCTTGCCGCCGCCGCCAAAGGCTGTTTCCACCTTATCCAAATCCACAGAGGAGGTGATGTCCAGCGTCATCTCATCCCCCACCTGTAGCATATATGCCGCCTTGTCATAATAATCCCCGCTCATGACAATCAAATAGCCGTCCTCCGGCACGGTCACAACCTCTCCCTTTTGGGAAATCGCCGTCAGCTTCTCGTTTTCCACCGTAAATTTTACGAGATTCTGAAAGCGTCTGTCCAAGCTTGCCGTCGTCGTCATGGCGTTCCTGTCCAGATAAATCGGATATACCATCGAGGTAATTTTATTCAAAGAGGCAAGCTCTATCCTCTTTTTTTCGTTGCCGCATTTCGCCGTCATGGTGAAATAATCAAAGAAGGGATTGCCGTCCTCGTCCAAAAAGAAGGTTGCGTACTGTCCTTCCTCGTGATTCAGACTCGTCCCCGCGGAAATCGTCTCTCCGTCACGGACAACCGGACCGAATGCCGCAGAATATGTTCCGCTCAAGCCAAAGAAATCGGAATTGACTCCGGCAATCGCGCCGTTATCCGTCAAAAGCTTCTGCACCGTTTCCTTTAAGCCATAATCCGTTGTACTCTCCACTTCTCTGATTTCCAGCGTACCTTCCGTTAAATCCACCTTCAGCACGTGTACATTCTGAACCCCCGCATCCGTCATACGGCTGCTTTTTTCATAAGTCACCCCACGGGTCACTGTTTTTTCCGTTTTCTGAGTATAATAAGTCGTTGCGGCATAAGCCGTTTCCATCCCCAAAGCCGATAGGGGCGAAAGCAAAAGCATTGCAGCAAGCGCCATCCCCATGACACGCTTTGCCACTTTCCTGTTTTGGTACATTCCCTCATCTCCTTCTTCCCTTGCACCCATACATAAGACGGGGTCTTTCCAAAAAAAGTTCCCCCATCTACCGTAAAACATCATAGCACAATGGTGCACGCTTTTGTTCCTTTTTCAAAAAATTTAAGAAAAATGTAAAATTTCCGCACAAAAAAAAGATATGCTTCGTCATTCCCGCACAACCTCGATTTTTTCAATCCCGTATGCCTGAAAAATTGGCAGCAGCTCCGCCGTAATTTCCTCTCCGCTTGCCGCAATGGGAATCGCAGGGGGACAAGAAACACAAGGGCTCGCACAAATTCGACCTACTGCTGCTTCGCAGGAAATTTCCTCCCATCGGCTGAAAATCGCCTCTCGAATCCGCATTTTTCGCTGCGACAGAAGCTGCGGCATCCGAAAGAGCTTGATTTTCTCCTTCTGCGGCAAACTGCCCAGCGCCTTTTCGATGCGCAGAAAATCTCGTTCTCTGTTTTCCGGTGTCACCATCAGCACCACCGCATCCAAATCGGCAAATTCGCACTCCACTCCATGCGTCCGCAAAGCATCTGCGACCTCCGCGCCACGGTAGCCCCTTTCGCCCGTCAAAATCGTCAGCCTTAAGGGATCACTATCTGCCATTGTCCAGCCCTGCTCCATCAGCACCTCTCGCAGCCGCTCCAAACGCCGCAAGGTATGAGAAAGCCGCATCATATACTGCTCCGACAGGTATGTGTTGCACAAATCCAGAGACTGTAAAATCAAATAGGACGGACTCGTCGAGCCAAACAGCTCCATCGCCTTTTTCGCTCGTTCGCCGACCCGTTCCGCCCACTCCGCAGAGAAATGCAGGTATGCGCCGCCCGTCAGCACCGGCAGGGTCTTGTGCGCGGAATCGCAGCTCATCGCCGCCCCCAAATCCACAGGATGCTCGGAGGGCTGCAAAAATTTCAGATATGCCCCATGTGCGTTATCCACCAGAAGCGGCACGCCCGCCGCCCTGCAAACCGCCGCAATCGCCCGAATGTCAGGCGAATACCCCGTATAATCGGGCGCCGTGATATAAACGGCAAAGGGGCGTACCTCCGCCAGCCTCTCCGCTACCCTCTCCGCCGTAATCGGGCAGGTGCAAAGCCCTCCCCTCCCCTCGGGCAAAAGCCATTCCACCTCCAAATCCAGCAAAGCGCAGCCATATAAAAATGCCTTGTGGGCATTCCGTGCCGCCAAAACCACAGGGCGTTTTTCGCCCCTTTCCTGCAAGGCCAGAAAAAGCATCGCGCGGATACACTGTGAGGAGCCCTCTGTCCCGTAAATCGTTTTGCCGAAGCCGAATACCTCCGTCGCATTTCTCTCGCTTTCCGCAATAATTCCCTTTGCCTCATAAAGCGCATCCGCCCCGCATATTTCCGTAATATCCCGTTTTTCGCAGCCCAAAAAGTTTGCCCCCTTGTGTCCCGGCATATGCAGTCTGGAGGCATCCTTTTTTTCGTATGCGTTGATGAAATCAAAAATCGGCGTATCCATAAAAATCCCTCAAATCAGTATCTTTTCGAGGCTCGCTCTGTCTTTCCCCTCCCAATCATGCAAGCATGGGTCTGAAGACATTTTACTCGCTTGCCTCACTTACCTTCATCATAATGGCACATTCGATTCTCTTTTTGAACAAATCGCAGCCATACTCATAAATCCCCGTAATGCTGCCCGTCGCATGGTAGGCATTCGCCGCACAGCCGCCGGAGCAGTAAAGCTTTGCCCAGCAATCCTTGCAATCCTCTCTGGCGTAGGCGTTGCAGCACTTAAATTCATCCTGCACCGCCTTGTTGGTAACGCCCTTCCAGATGTCACCCATGCTGTATTTCTCATCCCCCACGAATTGATGGCAGGGATACAGTTCCCCCCAAGGGGTCACAGCCATATATTCCGTACCGCTGCCGCAGCCGGAAATCCGCTTATAAATACAGGGACCATGCTCCAAATCCAGCATATAATGATAGAATGTAATCGGTCTGCCCTCTTTTTTGCGCTTCAGCATTTCCCTTGCCAAAAGCTCATACTGTGCAAAGAGAATCGGCTTATCCTCCTCCGTCAACGCATAAGGGTCATCCGGCGCACAGACAACCGGCTCCATGCTTAATTCCGTAAAGCCCAGATCCGCCATGTGAAATAAATCATTTGTGAAATCTACATTGTTATGCGTAAATGTCCCGCGCATATAGTAGCTCTTTTCCCCGCGCTTTTTCACAAACTCTTGAAATTTCGGCACAATACGGTCATAGCTGCCCTGCCCCGCGTAATCCTTCCGCAGATGGTCGTGTACCTCTTTTCTGCCGTCCAGAGAAAGCACGACATTGTGCATCTCCTTATTCGCAAAATCAATGACCTCCTCATCAATCAGCATCCCGTTTGTGGTCAGCGTAAAGCGAAAGTTTTTGTTATGCAGCTTCTCCTGCTCTCTGGCATATGCCACAATTTGCTTCACAACTTCCCAATTCATCAACGGTTCTCCGCCGAAAAAGTCCACCTCAAGGTTTCTTCTTGTGCCGGAATTTTTAATCAGAAAGTCAATTGCACGCTTGCCAACCGCAAATGTCATAAGCGTGCGCTCCCCCTGATATTTCCCTTGACTTGCGAAGCAGTAAGAGCAATTCAGATTACAGGTATGCGCCACGTGCAGACATAACGCCTTAATTACCGTATTTCTTGCCTTAAAATCATATGCCAAATGCTCATAATTGTCCGGTGTAAACAGCTTGCCCGCCCTTCTGAGCGCCACCACATCGTCAATACATTCCTGCACATCCGCCGCCGTGATGCCCTCATATTTTTCAAGCATGGCATCAATAATATCCCCCTGTGTTTCTGTACGAATCCTCTCAATCACATCATACGCTAGGTCATCCACGCGGTGAATAGAACCGCTGCAGGTGTCCAGCACAATGTTATACCCATTCAATTTATATTGATGTACCATTTTTCTCCCTCATCACTCTGCTCAATTCTGTTGACATACAAAAAGGGGCTGTTTGCGACAGCCCCTCTCCGATTTTTCGTTTTGTTTTGCCGTTACTGCTTCTCGCAAGGCTGATTTGCTACACCGCAAGATGTTTTGCAAGCGGACTGGCAAGATGTCTGGCACTCGCCGCAGCCGCCGTTCTGCACGGATTTGTTCAGGTCGCGTGTTGCGATTGTTTGGATTCTGCTCATATTTTTACCTCCCCAAAAGTCATAAAATTCTTATTTCGGCATACGCTTACGCTCTATTATACCCCAATCAGGCAGAATAGGCAACCTTTCCTGCCGAAAAAAACAAAAACCATCTTCTCTTGTCGCAAGGAAAATGGCTCGAAATGAATCAGGAGGGATTCGAACCCCCGACCCACGGCTTAGAAGGCCGTTGCTCT
>CAVHYX010000015.1:0-27669 GCA_963640305.1 Sodaliphilus sp.
ATTTGCTTCTGCAAATGGGGGTCAAGGGGTATCATACCCTTTGCAGGAGTTTGATGGACGCACCGCCGAACAGATGCGGCGGTTGCCCGAAGGGCAAGGTTTGCGAAGCAAAGTCTGCTTGAACAGGAATCCTCAAGGGTTTAAGTCTTTAAGGTCTTTGGGTTTTTCAGCTCCCCAAAGGGTTCTTTTTCTGCTTCTGTCAGCATATCCTTGGAACAGAGGGGGCGTTTTTTTATGGCAGAGGAAAAGAAGAAACCCGGCAGACATACACTGCGACTGGAGGATCGGGAGCGGGCGCAAATCGGCGGCGTCCTAGAGGTGCTGTCCTTCGACGAGGAAGGGATTACGATGGAGACGGTTTGCGGTCTTTTGTTGCTCAAAGGCGCGGGGATGCACATCGGCAAGCTGGATTTGGAGGCAGGCGATGTGATTGTGGAGGGTAGCATCGACAGCCTGCTTTATTCCGACGGCACACTTGCGGAAAAGCACTCCCTTTTGAGCCGGCTGTTTCGCTAGAGGGGGCGAAGCGCATGATTCTTTCCCTACACGCACAGGCACAGCTTTTTCTGTTGACTATCCTTCTGGGCGGCGGAATGGGCCTTTTCTACGACGGGCTGCGGCTGCTTCGCCGCACGGTGCGCCACAGGACGCTTTTGGTGCAGGCGGAGGATGGTTTGTTCTGGCTTTTTGCGGTATTTTTTGTATTCGGCGTCTTGCTGCGCGTCAACGCGGGAGAAATGCGTTTTTTTGCGCTTCTGGGGCTTTTTGGCGGGATGGGGCTGTATTTTTTGACACTCAGCCGCTTTACGCTTGCCGCAGGAGAGAAAATTTTTTCCGTGCTTCGAGCAGCTTTTTTCCTGCTTTTGCGTATTGTGACAACGCCTCTTCGTCTGTTATGGCTTATTTTTTGCCGTCCTATCCGAAAAATCGGCAGATTTTGCGAAAAACAAAGGAAAAAACTATTGCAATCGGCGAAATTTTATGTGAAAATGATACTACGACGACTGCACATACATTGGCGGATATTCCGCAGAAAATGAACCGCGAATGATTGTGACGGGATTTGGAAGAGTTCCGGAAAAGATTTAGAAGGGATTCAGAAGAGATTTAGAAAAGATTTAGAAAAGATTTAGAAAAGATTTAGAAAAGATTTAGAAAAGATTGGTGAGGCTTTTTATGATGCGGAGAAGGAGAAATAGAAACAAAATAAAAAAGACCGCACTTTTTTTCAGAACATTCCTGTTTGTATTTGTGGCGGCGGTTGCGGTAAGCGTTTGCAAGCAGACAGCGCAATATCGGCAGGTGCAGGAGGAATCCGCATTGATTGCGGAGGAGATTGCCGCAGAGGAGGAACGGCAACAGGAATTTGAAGCGAGGAAGGAATATTATACCGGCGACACCTATATCGAGCAGGTGGCAAGAGAGAAGCTTGGCATGGTAAAGTCGAATGAAATCCTATATATCAACCGCGAGGAATAGCGGAAGGGTTTTTGTAAAAAAACTTATAAAAAATCTCTTGACAAACCATATTTAAGGCAGTATACTGAACGAGTCAACCTGTGGCGGAGTAGCTCAGTTGGCTAGAGCATGCGGTTCATACCCGCAGTGTCGGGGGTTCAACTCCCTCCTCCGCTACTCTACCATTACCAACTAAGGCCCGTTGGTCAAGCGGTCAAGACGCGGCCCTCTCACGGCTGAAACAGGGGTTCGATTCCCCTACGGGTCATCCGTGGAAGCGTAAAAGCAGACCACAGAGAAATTAAAAAAATCGAAGCACCAAGAAATTATGGAAGTTTAGCTCAGCTGGGAGAGCATCTGCCTTACAAGCAGAGGGTCACAGGTTCGAGCCCTGTAACTTCCATTTTTTTTTGCAAAAAAGGAAACAGAGAGAAGCGAAAAAACTTGGGAGGGTTTCCCCCCTACCCCATTTAGGCCGTGGCGTTCCGCCTTGCTACACTAACGAGGAATCGTTCCCCTGCACCATAGTTTTTTTGCGGAAACGCGCTCTTTTTTCTGCGGAGGAAAAATATAAAAAACAAGGCTTTCTCTGAAAGAATAGGGGAAGCCTTGTTTTCCGCCATGCAAAAGCGATATAGTGCTTTGGCCGCTCAGTTCAAGAGTGCGGCACTGCTAAAATCGGGCGGCTGTCGTCTTTCCGAAGGGAATTCTCTACCGCTCCAAAAGCCGCCTTGTCTCCTTCTCCGTTTCCGCCGCCAATACCCTTCGGGAAAGCAGCTCTGCCTGCTGAATCGCAAGCCCCCGCACCTGATAGCGCACCGCCGCAATCTCATTAGATACCATGCTGAATTCGTCTAATCCCGCTCCCAGAAGGAATGGCACCGCCCTCACGTCTCCCGCAAATTCACCGCACATCCCGACCTCCTTCCCTTCCTTATGCCCTGCCGCAATCACCCCCGCAATCGCTCGCAAAACCGCAGGATGAAAGGGGCTGTAAAGCTTAGTCAGCTTCCGGTTGCCGCGATCTGCCGCAAGGATATACTGCGTCAGGTCATTCGTTCCAATGCTGAAGAAATCAACCTCCTTCGCCAATTCCTCTGCCAAAATAACCGCTGCCGGCGTCTCCACCATAATGCCCGTAGCAATGCTCTCCCGAAACAGCGCCTTCCGCTCTCGCAGCTCCGCCTTACATTCCTCCAGCAGCGCACTTGCCTTGCGAAATTCCTCCAAAGAAACAATCATGGGATACATAATCCGTATCTCCCCAAAGGCAGCGGCGCGTAGAATCGCCTTCAGCTGTGTCTTGAATACATCCCGCATATCCAGACAAAAACGAATCGCCCGCCATCCCAAAAACGGATTCTCCTCCCGCTCAAACCGGTAATACGGCAGGTTCTTATCCCCGCCAATATCCAACGTGCGAATGGTAATCGGCTTCTTCAGTATTTCTGCCGCCTGCCGATAAACCTCAAATTGCTCCTGCTCCGTTGGAAAACGGCTGCTCTCCATGTATAGAAATTCACTGCGGAACAGCCCGATTCCCTCCGCGCCATGCTCCTTTGCCAGCGTAACATCCTTAAGACTGCCCACATTGGCAAAAAGCGCAACCTGCCGTCCGTCCGTTGTAACAGCAGGCAGCAGACTCAGCTGCTTCAGCCTTTGCTTCATCTCCGCCTCTGCCTGCTGCTTTTCTCTATACGCCACGCTTGTCCTCTCATCCGGAGAAAGCAAAAGCAGCCCCTGTGTACCATCCAAAATAACCGTCTCCCCCTCCCGCACTCGAGTTAAAATCCCCGTCATGCCAAAAAGAGCAGGTAGACCCATACTGCGGGCAAGAATGGCAACATGAGCCGTCACACCGCCTCTCTCTGTCACAATGCCCTTGATATAGCGAAAATCCAGCCTTGCCGTATCAGAGGGGTGCAGCTCCTCCGCAAACAAAATCACCGGCTCCTGCGGACTTTGCAGAGCACCTCCCTCTATGCCCTTCAATGCCGCCATAATGCGTTGGCAAACATCCCGCACATCCGCTGCGCGTTCCCGCAAATAAGCATCCTCCAAGCCCTCCAGAAGTGCAGAGCTTTCCTCCATCTGCTCCTCCAGCGCCCATTGTGCATTCTTGCCTGCCGCAATTCTTTCCTCTACACCCGCGGAAAGGGTATCGTCCTCCGCCATATCCAAATGTGCGGCAAAAATGGGATTGCCGGCTGCCAAGGGCGAAAGCTCCTCTCGCACCTCTTCCAGCGCACGCCGAAATGCCTGCCTTTCCTTCTCAACCTCCCCCGGCGACAATTCCCGTCTTTGTGCCGATAAATCCGGCTTTTTCAGAAAAAACGCCTTCCCTACAGCAATCCCCTTCGCTCTCTGCTGCTCCGTTCTGATTTCCTCCATGCCTATCCCTCCAGAATCGCCAAAAAGGCTTCCAGCTTCTCCACAGAATGCTTATCCCCTTCGCCGTCCGCAGAAAGCATCAGCTCACTGCCCTCCTTCGCCCCCAGCGCCAACAGCTGTAGGATGCTGTCGGCAGCAGCTCGCTTTCCGTTATGCTCCAAATATACCTTGCAGGGCAGCTGCTTTGCAAAGGCAACCAATTCCGAGGCCGGACGGGCGTGCAGCCCTGTTTTATTATGCAAAATCACTTTTCTTTCTATCATACCATTTCCCTCCCGAAAATCATTTCCCTTAGTTTCCCGCATTTCTTAAAAAATATAAGTCTGCCTCCTTTTTCCGGCGCTGCAAATATTTTTCACATAAATTTTATAGGAATTGCTTGACAGCGTTTCCTTTGTATGCTATCCTACTCTTATAAGTTAGCTACGGCTAACTAAAAACAAAAGGAGGTCATCCTCGTGAGTGTTGTAATTGTAGGCGGACACGACAGAATGGTTCGACAATATATGGACATCTGTAAAAAGTTCAACTGTAAGGGAAAGGTATTTACACAGCTGCCCGGTAATTTCAAAGGACAGATTGGTCAGGCGGATTTGATTATCCTTTTCACCAGCACTGTTTCTCATATCATGGTAAACGGTGCCGTACAGGAAGCAGAAAAAAACAATATCACCATCGAACGTAGCCACAGCAGCTCTTCTTCTGCGCTGAAGCGTATCCTTGGGCAATATTGTGCATAATTTTGTTTTTTGGCATTTAGTTAGCCTAAGCTAATCAAATGCTGTCAGGAGGTATCTCATGTCTGATTTTGAAAAAGATCTATTATACTTTGCCTCCCCTGCTCTTTTGGGCAGAAAGCAGGCAAATCTGTTTTCCTTTTCGATTCACTGTCTGGCAGATTATCGCAAGGAGATTGACAGATATAAAAAAGCTCTTGCCCCTCTGGGCATTTCCGTGGAATACCTTTACTGCAAAAAACAGCGGGTATATCTTCTCGTTTATCGAAAGGATATGATGCTGCAATATTTCAAGCAGCCTGCTGTAAAGGAATTTCTCGTCAAGCAGGGTTATCCCAAAGCATTGGACAAGGAAACATCTCTTTACAAAACCCTGTGCATCCTGCGTCAGCGCATCATTCGTGGCGCGGAATTTCCGCACGAGATTGGTTTCTTCTTCGGCTATCCCGCGGAGGATGTTTTTGCCTTTATTCGTGAAAAGGGGCATAATTACAAGCTGGTCGGGGATTGGAAGGTTTATGGGGACGAACAGGCTGCCCTCCGCACCTTCCGCAGCTATGCCGGATGCAGAAAAAAACTGATGGAGCAAGCTTCCGCAGGTGCGGATATTGTGTCTCTTTTGACACCGACACGCACAGGCGCAGCGATATAAAAAACATAATGACATCTTAGGAGGCAAAACATGATGAAAAAAGCAGTGATCTATTGGAGCGGCACAGGCAACACAGCATCCATGGCAAGTGCAATCGCAGCAGGTATGGGCGAAGGCACGGAACTGTGCTCTGTAGACCAATTCACCGGCGATATTGCGGATTACGACAAAATCGCCTTTGGCTGCCCCGCAATGGGGGATGAAGTGCTGGAGGAAGGCGAGTTTGACCCCTTCTTCTCCGCAATCGAGAGTAAGCTGAGCGGCAAAAAGGTTGCTCTGTTTGGTTCCTACGGCTGGGGCGATGGGCAGTGGATGCGCGACTGGGCAGAAAGAGTAACAAAGACAGGCGCAAACCTGTATGACGAGGGTCTGATGGTAAACGGCTTCCCCGACGGGGATGCAAAGGTACAATGCACCGCGTTCGGCGAAGGCTTCGGCGCATATTGATTTTTTTGTTAGATAGCATCTGACTCAGATGTTTTCTATATCGCCTTCGCATACAAAGCGAGGGCAAAACTCCTCAAATAAACTCTCTTAAATAACTCTATTATCTCTCTTAAATGCAGAAACGAGTCCAAAAGGGCTCGTTTTTGTATTGGCAACCATGCCGAGGAAATCGGAAGGCTTCAGCTGCAAGAAAAAGCCTTCGGAAAACCTTCAGAAAACCTTCAGAAAACCTTCGTTTGCGACTTTCCATATATTTTAGTTGCAGAAATATCTTGAAAAAGTAAATATCCAATCACACCGGTCAAGACAGCTCGGCTCCGTTTACGGGAGAGTCGATTGAAAAACAAAGTTCTCTGCCTCTGCGCATGAGCCTCTCTCCGCAAGGCAGAGATACAAAAATGCCCCTCGCAGGATTTACCTGCGAGGGGCAAAAGAGGGATTGATATACTTATCTCTCTGTATGACAGCCACAATCATCCTCTGTATTACGGTGCTTGTGGCAGACGCCTGCATTCGGGCAACCGATACAGGTCACGCCCTTCTTCTTCTCTCGATGGATATACAGCAAGGCTGCACCAACGAGAACCGCCACCAATAAACCGGCGAAAATATCTATCATGCCTATCATACCAAAGACTCCTTTTGTGTCAGAATCACGCGTTCTTTACGCCTGCACCCAGAGCATACTCTGTTGCAATTTCCTTATTTGCCTTATGAATCAGGTGTACAATGATTGCAACAATCACAGCGACCGCAATCAAGCCGGGAACGAAGCCGTTGCCCAACGCACCTGTCGTAACCAGCGTACCAATCTGATATACGAAGAAAGCGATAATAAAGCCTGTTGCAAACTGTAGACCGATGCCGCCAAACAGCCATTTCTTATCCTTGATTTCGGAGTTCATTGCACCCATTGCCGCAAAGCAGGGAGGGGTATACAGGTTGAACATCAGATAAGCCAGAGCCGCAACCTTTGTCAGACCCATGATGGTCGCTACCTCGCTGCCGCCGCTCACCAACGCAAGCTCTTCCGTATCAATGAAGTTTGTAACACCGTAGCAAACCGCCAGTGTACCAACAACATTCTCCTTTGCGATAAAGCCTGTGATTGCTGCCGCCGCCAACTGCCATGCGCCGAAGCCCAGAGGAATCAGCAGGATAGCAAAGGGAGATGCGATGGAAGCCAAAATGGAGGTATGCTCCATGCCTTCCTCTACCAGCTGCAAGTTCCATGTGAAGGACTGCATAATCTGTACCACTGTATTACATACCAAAATAACCGTACCCGCTTTTACGATATAAGCCTTACCACGGGAGCACATGGAATAAAATGCTCTTTTTAGGCTGGGCAGCTTATATTCGGGCAGCTCCATGATGAAGAAGGATTTTCTTACCTTGTGTCCTGCAATTTTATTGATAATCAGCGCACCGAAGAAAATCAGGATGATACCTACGAAATACATCAGCGTGCCAACCCAAGACGCATCCGCGAAGAATGCTCCCGCAAACAAAGCGATTACGGGCAGCTTTGCACCACAGGGCATGAAGGATGTCAGCATTGCCGTAACTCTGCGCTCTCTTTCATTTCGGATGGTACGCGCCGCCATAACACCGGGGATTGCACAGCCGGTGCCGATAACGAAGGAGATTACGGATTTACCGGACAGACCAACCTTCTTGAAGATGGGATCCAAAACCATGGAAACGCGCGCCATGTAGCCGCAATCCTCCAAAAGCGCCATCAAGAAATACATTACCATAACCAGAGGCAGGAAGCCGACAACCGCACCAACGCCGCCAACGATACCGTCTGCCACCAAGGCCTGCATGAAGGGAGATGCGCCCGAAAGGCTATCCGAAACAAAGCCCTGGAAGGCTTCAATCCAGCCTGTCAGAATATCCGCCAGATAAGGCCCCAGCAAGGACTGCGAAATATCGAATACCAAAAACATTACGCCAATGAAAATCAAGATGCCGCCGATGGGGTTGGTCAAAACCGCATCCAGCTTATCCTGACTGTTTTTCTCCTTTGTCAGAATCTTTCTTGTTTCCACCTGCTTTACAACGCTGTTTACAAATTCAAAGCGCTTTCTGTCGGACTCAGTAACCGCATTCTTATCGGTCAGGTCTACCTCGCCCTCCCAATAGGGAGCCTCCTGCCCCTTCCCTTTCTGCGCCGCCGCTGCCTTGACAACCTCCTGCAAGCCCTTGTCCGTTGCCGCAACGGAAACGGTTTTGATAACCGGACAGCCCAACTTCTCGGAAAGCAGCTTCTCGTCGATTTTTGTTTCCTTTTTCTCGTTGACATCGCTCTTATTCAGCGCAACCACAACAGGAATACCAAGCTCCAAAAGCTGTGTGGTAAAGAATAAGGAACGGCTCAGGTTTGTTGCATCTACAATATTAATGATTGCATCGGGATGCTCGTTTCTTACATATGTACTGGTAATGCTCTCCTCTGATGTGAAGGGAGACATGGAATAGGCACCGGGCAAATCGACCGCAATCATCTCTTCCCCGTCATAAAAATTCTTCTTGATGTGATATTCCTTCTTATCCACCGTAACGCCGGCCCAGTTGCCGACACGCTCATTTCTCCCCGTGAGCGCATTATACATAGTGGTTTTGCCGCTGTTGGGATTCCCCGCCAAAGCAATTCTCATTTCTACTTCCTCCTAATTTTTACTCGTTTTGTTACCTTTGCTTTTGAGTTAGCTGAATCTAACCTATATGCAAAATATATGTGATGAATTTCTTCATCACTTATACTTCGATCGCTGCCGCCAAATGATTGTCAATGGTATACCGTCCATCCTTGATGGAAACAACGCATCCGCCCTTCACCCGTCTTACGACTGTAATCGGCTCTCCGCTGTAGCAGCCCAAAGAAAACAGGAAGGAATCCATATCTTCATCATCGGTCACAATTGCCTTCACAATATATTCCTGTCCCTCCTGCACTTCCGTCAGATTCATCGGATATTCTCCTCCTCTCTTCCGTTAGCTATAACTAATTCATGTAGAGTGTATCACTTCTATTTTTCTCTGTCAACCCCTTCGGCGGAGATTTTTTTTTGCGGAAAAACAGCAGAAAAAAGGACTTGGCAGTAAAAACACTCCAAGTCCTTCTCCTTCTTACTCCACAGTAACGGATTTTGCCAGATTTCTGGGTTTATCCACATCGCAGCCACGCTCCACCGCGATATAATAAGCAAACAGCTGCAACGGCAGCACGTTATATGAAGCGGTAAACAAATGATTTACCTGCGGCAGATAAACCACCTCATCCGCTACATCCTCAATCGCCGTACAGCCCTCCGGCGCAATCGCCAAGACCCTTGCACCTCTCGCCTTGACCTCCTTTATATTGCTGACGGTTTTCTCAAAAAGACCCTCCTGCGTGGCAATGGCAATCACCGGTGTACCGTCCTCAATCAAAGAAATGGTGCCATGCTTCAGCTCTCCTGCGGCGTATGCCTCGCTATGGATATAGGAGATTTCCTTCAGCTTTAAGGAGCCCTCCATCGCTACCGCATAATCCAACCCCCGCCCAATCAGGAAGGCATTCTCACACTTTGCATATTTCTTCGCAATTTCTGCGATTTTTTCACCCGCACGCAGCACCTCGGCTGTTTTTTCGGGCAGCTCATGCAGCTCTCGAATCGCCGCAGCGTAATCCGCTTGGCTCATCGTGCCACGTATCCTTGCAAAATGCAGCGCAATCAGATACAGCACCGCAATTTGTGTCGTATAGCCCTTGGTTGTGGCAACGGCAATCTCCGGCCCCGCCCAGGTATAAATCACAGCATCACTCTCTCTTGCGATAGAGCTGCCAACCGCGTTAACAATCGCAAGCACCCGCACGCCCTGCTTTTTCGCTTCCCGCAGGGCTGCCAGCGTATCCGCGGTTTCCCCGCTTTGGCTGATGATGATGCAAAGGTCATTCTTTCCAAGGATGGGATTTCTGTATCTGAATTCAGATGCGATATCCACCGCAACGGGGATGCGGCAGGCTTCCTCTATCACATATTTTCCAACCATGCCGGCGTGCATCGCGCTGCCGCAGGCAACAATATGAATCCGCCCACAGCCCTTGATTTCCTCCTCTGTCAGAGAAAGCTCCTCAGGATGGATGCCGTCCTCGTTGATTCTCGGTTGAATGGTCTTGCGCAGCGCCTCCGGCTGCTCCATGATTTCCTTCATCATAAAATAATCATAGCCGCCCTTTTCCGCCGCATCAATATCCCATGTCACATGGTAGACTTCTTTTTGTATCTCCTTGCCGTCCAAGTCAAACAGCTTCACCCCGTCTGCCTGCAAAACGGCAATCTCGTTTGTCTCCAACAAATAATACTCTCTCGTGTATTCCAGTAAAGCGGGAATATCGGAGGCGATATAATTTTCGCCCTTCCCCAGACCAATCAGCAGCGGGCAGTCCTTTCTTGCCGCAACCAGCGTATCAGGATGGTCGCTGCACAGAATGCCCAAGGCGTATGCACCGCGTATTTTTTCCAGCAGCTTTCTCATAGTGGAAACCATATCCCCGTCATATAAATCCTCAAACAGCTGCGCCACTACCTCCGTGTCCGTTTCGGATTTGAAGTGATACCCCTTCTCCAGAAGCATTTTTTTCAGTTCCAGATAATTCTCGATGATACCGTTATGTACCACAGAAATTTTACCGTTTTGGCTATTGTGAGGGTGGCTGTTAATCTCATTGGGTACGCCGTGGGTTGCCCAACGGGTATGTCCGATGCCGATATGGGAGGCAGTTTGCGTATCCCCTTCGAGCTTTTCCCGCAAGCCCACAAGCTTCCCCTTTACCTTAACCGTATGAATCCCGTCGTGATAGACGGAAATCCCCGCAGAGTCATATCCACGGTATTCCAGCTTCGTCAGACCGTTCAGCAAAACAGGAACAGCCTGCTTATCGCCGATATATCCTACGATTCCGCACATAAAATTCAACCTCCAAATGAATTTATTCGTCCGTTGCCTTTCTTTTTGTCGGGAGCGTTGCCCGCTCCGTTTTGTAAAAAGGCCTGCGTCCCTGAACGAAAGGGCGAGGAGCATCCGCCGAATTTTCGATATGGAAGCTCTTTGGGGCGATGCCCCTCCGTCGCTTCGCAACTCCTGCCTCGTCAGCCGCACCTTAGGTGTGTCCCGAGCAAAAACATAAAGGAAATGAAATAGCGGAAGGGCTGCGGATACAAGGAAATCTCCTTCCGGTATCCTTCGGAGCCGTAGCTTTCAGCATTTCAGCATTTATGTTTTCTTGTTCGGGCGCACCTTTGCGGCTCTGGCGCTTTTTTACCTCTTTCCGCTATCCTCCTTTCCTTCCGTTTTTTTGTTCAGCCTTCCTTCTACCAGGCAAAGCCTGACACCAATTATAGCATTTTTCCCTTCTACGGTAAAGCCCTTTTCCCTACTTATGCAGCTTAGCTTGTTGCGTTGTACGAAAAAAGAGGGAATCTTTATAAATTTGAAAGATTTTTGGTATGGAAATTTTTGAAATATGCGTTATACTATAAATGAGAAAAAATCAGCTTCAAAACCGGAACAAAAAAGGAGGAACACAAATGAAAAAAATATTGGCGCTTTTACTGACCGGCGTCCTGCTGTTTTCTCTGGCAGCGTGCAAAAAGCAGGATGAGATTCCCTCTGATGAAACAGTAGTCGCTTCCATGAAGGATCCTATCGACTCACTGGCTCGCTGCATGGTGGAAAATCAAACGGAATATGCACCCGATGACCCGGAATTTTTCTGGACCGCTCTGTACTATTTTGCAGGCGCCTACAGCAGCGGGCATGAAGGAGTAGAGTTGCTTGCCGATACATATCAGCTCAAGGTTCCGACCTCTGTGATGGAAGAATATGCGATTGCGCTGTTCAGCGATTATAAGGGTCTGCCCGATTTGCCCGATGCATTGCAGGGAAATGTCTCCTATGATGCGGAATCCGATGCTTACCTGCTTTACGAAGGGGATATCGGTCTTTCCGAAACCAGGCTTTCCAACATGGAACCCACAGAGGACGGCTACACCCTGACAGCAGAGCTTTGGGGCACCGATGGTGAGGGAACATTGATTGCCGCCTTTGATGTCACCTTGGTACGCAACACCTTCTCCGATGAAATCGAAACACCCGCTTATCTTTGCAGCGTTTCTGCCATGACGATGACGGAACGGAACACCTCCGATAGCAGCCTGACACCGGAGCAGACCATAACCGCCGTTTTTAACGGCCTTTCCGATTCGCACACGGTGGAGGTCACCATGGAGGATGGCAGCGTGCGCGCATTCCAGTTTGATGAGGCATCCGATGCCGGTCAGGTAATCGGCGCATTGGCAGAGGGCGATACCTTCACCCTCGGCTTTGTCACAGACGGAAGCAACGGCTCCCTTGTGATTGTAACAGCCACAGCGGAATAATTACCTTTGCCGGAGGGAACGCTAAGACCGTGGGGACTTTGTTCCTACCGCCCCCACCAAGGGGATAATCCCCCCGGAACCCAATACGCAGAAGCAAGACCTTGCTTCTGCGAGGGGAGATATAAAAAATTAAGGCTTTCTCTATTTTTCATTTTAGAGAAAGCCTTGATTTTTTATATCTGCAAAAGCCATTTATTGCTTTTGCAAAATGGGTCAAGGGACAGCATCCCTTGTGGGGGTGTTGGGATACACACCGCCGAATGGATACGGCGGTTGTCCGAAGGGCAAGATTCGCGAAGCAAAATCTGCTTGAACCGAAGTCCCCAAGGTCTTAGGTCCTGATTTATTTCCTCCAACCGTATCGTTCCGCCAGCCGCTCCGCCGCAAAAAGCCCATCCACCGCCGCAGAGACAATGCCGCCCGCATAGCCCGCACCCTCTCCCGCGGGATAAATGCCCCGTTTTCGGACACTCATGCCCGTTTCATCGCGCAAAATACGAATCGGGGAAGAGCTACGGCTTTCCACCGCCGTCAGAATTGCATCCGCGCGGTCAAAGCCCTTCAGTCTCCTGCCCATAGCCGGTAGCGCCTCACGCAGCGCCTCCGTCATAAAAGCAGGAAAAATCTCATTCAGGCGGCTTTCCTTTACCGCCGGGCGATAGGTCGCCGCAACCTCTCTCCGTCCGCTCATTTCCTTCTCCAGAAAACCGCCGACCGTCTGCACAGGCGCAGTATAGTCGCCGCCACCCGCCAAAAACGCCCTTTCCTCCAACTCTCGCTGCAAAAACATCCCCGCCAGCGGATGCTCGCTCCCAAAATCCTCAGGAAAAATCTGCACCAGCAATGCGGAATTCGCATTCTCCCCGTCCCTTTTATATTCGCTCATGCCATTTACGGCAAGCCTACCCTCCTCGGATGCCGCCGCAACCACATATCCACCCGGACACATACAAAAGGTGTATACCCCGCGGTTTTTCGTCGTGGTATAGGTCAGCCGATAATCCGCCGCAGGGAGATGCTCCGCCGCCGCACCATATTGCACCTCGTTAATCATCCGCTGGGGATGCTCTATCCGTACCCCCATGGCAAAGGGCTTCTGCTCTAAGGCAAAATTTTCTTCATATAGCAAAGTGAAGGTATCTCTTGCACTATGTCCCAACGCCAAAATAACATCCTCTGTTTCGATTTTCTCGCCGTTTTGCAGAAAAACCGCACACACGCAGTCGTTCTTCCATTCAAAACCGCTTACCTTCGCAAAAAAACGCACCTCTCCGCCCAGAGAAATGATTTTCTCCCGCATCCGCTTCACCACGCCGCGCAGCAAATCCGTCCCGATATGCGGCTTAGCATCATAGAGAATCTCCTCCGGTGCGCCCGCCGCCGCCATCTCCTCCAAAACCTTGCGGCAACGGGGGTCCTTAATACGCGTAGTCAGCTTCCCGTCGGAAAAGGTCCCCGCGCCTCCCTCGCCAAACTGCACATTATTTTCCGGATTCAGCTTACCCGTGCTCCGAAAGGCATCCACCGCCTGTGCGCGGCTGTCCACATCTCCGCCGCGCTCCAGCACGATGGGCTGCATCCCCATTTCCGCCAAGAGCAGCGCAGCAAACATTCCCGCAGGGCCAAAGCCAACCACAACCGGGCGCTTCGGGGGCTGCTTTTCCCCCTGCGGCAATCTGTATCTCAAATCAGGTGTACGGGAAAGCTGCTTATCCCTGCTCCTTTCCAAAATTTTGCTCTCGTTTTTCACTTCCGCATCCACCACATAGACATAATGGATGTCGTCCTTTTTCCTCGCATCCAAGGAGCGCTTGAAAATGTGGTACGCCCTGATTTCCTCTGCGGGCACGCGCAACGCCTTCGCCAGTTTCCTCTCCAAGACCCCTCGGTCGCCCGTAACAGGCATCTTCAATCCCGATACACGAATCATGCCTCGCTGCCGCCTTTCCAATCCTCATAAAATACCTCGCGCAAAAACAAGCCCTGACTCGGCGCGGTAAAGCCTGCCCGCTCTCTGCTTTTTGCCTGCAAAATATCCTCCATCTCGCCTGCGTCCCTCTTGCCCTCGCCCACCTCGATGAGCGTTCCCACAAGAATCCGCACCATCTGATAGAGAAAGCCGTTGCCATAAAAATGCAGGGTCAGCTTATCCTCCGTTTCCTCAAACACAATCTCATAAAGCGTGCGTACGGTTGACTTTTTCATCCGCTTGTTTGCACAAAAGCTCTTGAAATCATGTGTGCCGATAAAGGCTGCCGCCGCCCGCTTCATTGTGCGAACATCTAAATCCTCCTTGCAGCGAAAGATATATTTCCGCTCGAAAACGGGCGAACGCTTCCCAGTCCAGAGGGAATAGGAATAATGCTTCACCCTTGCATTGAGCCGACTATGAAAGCGCGGGGGCATTTCTTGGGCGGAAAGCGCCGCGATGTCCTCGGGCAGCTTTTCATTCAAAGCATCCAGAAGCTCCTTTGCGGTGCCGTCCCAATCTATATGAAAATTCATAACCTGCCCTGTGGCGTGTGTCCCCGCATCCGTTCTGCCGGAACCGAAAACCGCCGTTTCCTCGCCGCAAAGCTCCCGCAAAATTCCCTCCAGCCGTTCCTGTATGGTATTTTTCGTGTTCCCCTGCTTTTGCCAGCCGTTGTAGTGCGTACCGTCATACGCCAAAACTATCTTATAATTTTTCATCTCGGCTCCTTATTGCTTTATTGCTGTAAAATATGCAGAACACTCGGCACAAACTGCTTCTTTCTGGAAACCATCCCGGGGATATGTACCCAATCCTCCTGCGGCTCTCCAAAGGCAGCCTTCACCAAATCCCTCGCACCTTCTCCGGCAAATACCAAGTCGGAGGACTCCGTCAAAATATTGGTCAGAAGGAAGAACAGCATCTCGCCCTCCTTCACAGCGCTTTCCATATAAGCCGCCAGCTTGGGACGCAGCTGCTCCAGCTCCTCCTTATCCATGGAGGAAATCTGTCCGGTACCGAAATTCCTGCCGTTGCTGCTGAATTTTTTGAAATCCTGATAGAAAATCTCCTCCGGCGTTTTATCCGCTAAGCTACTGCCCGCATGGAACATCTTTTCCGCGTGCTCCTGTATGTCGATACCCGCAATCTCTGCCAGCAGCTCCGCCGCCTTTTTATCCTTCGGCGTGCAGGTGGGCGAACGGAACATCAGCGTATCCGAAAGGATGGCGGAGCAAAGCAGTCCCGCGATTTTCTTGTCTATCGCCACATGGTTCTCCTGATACAAATCATAAATAATCGTTGCGGTGCAGCCAACAGGCTGATTCCGAAAATAAACCGGCATTGTCGTTTCCATGCTACCCAATCTGTGATGGTCGATAATTTCCAAAATCTCCGCTTCCTCAATACCGTCCACTGCCTGTGTCTTTTCGTTATGATCCACCAGAATAATTTTCTTATTATCCATATTCAAGAGCGAGCGTCTGGAAAGCATCCCGCAATACCGCCCGTTTCTGTCCAAAACAGGGAAATCCCTGTGCCGAATTTTCGCCAGCGTATCCCGAATATCGCTGATAAAATCCTCACTGCTGAATGTAATCAGGTGATCCTTCTTCATAAAATACCGCACCGGCGCAGATTGGGAAATCAGCCTTGCCACCATAAAGGTATCGTGCGGCGTGCTGATCACCTTGCAGTTATTCTCTCTTGCCAGCTTTTGAATGGTCTTGGAGATAGGCGAGCCGGTGCAGACAATCAGGCAGCCTGCGTTCATTTCAATCCCGCAAAGCTGATTTTCAAAACGGTTCCCCGTCAAAAGCATATCCCCGTCCTCTACATAATTTTCCAGCAAATCGGGATTCGCAGCTCCAATCAAAATTTTCCCCTTTGTAATTTCCTCCTCAGGGCTCCCAACCAGCATCGTACCGTCAACGGCGTCCAAAACATTGCTGTATTTCGTATGAGACATCGCCAAAATGCGGGTTTCGTAAATATCCATATTCGCCGTAGCAATATCCTTGACGGAAATAATGCCCGTCAATATCCCATCATCGACAATCGGCATCGTTGCCTCCTGCAAATCGCGCATGGTTTTCCACGCATTTTTGATGGAAATATCCCCGTCCAGCGTCGGAGTGGGCTTAATGGCAACATCCTTGACCTGCGTACCGACGTGCGAGATAAAAGTGGGTGTTTCTACCTGAAAAAAATCCAACACATATTTCGTTTCGTTATTGATTTCTCCGGCGCGCTTTGCGACAAATTCGCCCTCGTCCGTTTGATTTTTCAATGCCGCATAAGCAATCGCGGAGCAAATCGAATCCGTATCGGGGTTCTTATGTCCAATGACAAATATCTTCCCGGTCTCTTTCATGATTCGTGCCTCCTCTAACTTTTTTACCTGTATACTCATTGCTATCGTATCACAACTCCATAACACCCCGCAAGGGTCTGCAAAGCCATAAAAAGCTGCTTGCGGAATCAAAAAAAGAACGCTGCTCCAGCGTTCTGAAAAGGCGCCACCCGGATTTGAACCGGGGATAGAGGTGTTGCAGACCTTTGCCTTACCACTTGGCTATGGCGCCATGCACATCTGTTGTGTTCCAGTATACTATTCTTTTTCGATTCCGTCAATCCCTTTTTGGTATACTTTTCCCGACAAAAAATATCACCGGGAGGATACCCCCATCTTTTTGCACAAAAAAAGGATTCCGACATAAAATCGAAATCCAATCCAAAGGCGCCACCCGGATTTGAACCGGGGATAGAGGTGTTGCAGACCTTTGCCTTACCACTTGGCTATGGCGCCACATGATCCGTGCGGGATTTGAACCCGCGTTACCGCCGTGAAAGGGCGGTGTCTTAACCCCTTGACCAACGGACCAAAGAAAAACTCCCCGAGCGGGACTCGAACCTGCAACCCTCCGGTTAACAGCCGGATGCTCTGCCATTGAGCTATCGAGGATTAAAATGCCTTTCTCTCTTCTGTTTGCGACACCATTCAAACCGAATACTGATGAAAGCTTTCTGATTATATCATCAATATCCCTCTTTGTCAATACGCTTTTTGCGGATCCCTCTTGTTTTTCGGCAAATACATAATAGAGAAGACAGCCCCCTTCTTTCGAAAAGGGCTGTCTTCTCTATCAGTTGCACTTATTTGCTTTGTTGGTTTTATTGGTTTTGTTGGTCTTGTCCGCCTTGCCGGTATCAATGCTGTATTCCTGTGCAAATTCCGTTCTGTTCATGCCCTTTTGATTGCTTTTTTCCGCTTTGTTGCTTGCCTGATTGGTGTTCTTGTCCATCACTATGACCTCCTGTATGCTTCATTTCTTCCATGGCGAGCCTTTCTCGCAGTCATAGTATGTCTCGCCCGCAAGCTTTTATACATTTTCCTTTTTTTTGGAAAAACAGCGCGTCGCATCAAACCTCTTTTTTGTCAGAAGCCTGCTGTGGTTGGAAAACCGCACCCAAATCCGTCTTGCCGACATTATTTTTCATCGCGGTATCTGCCTGCACATTCTGCATACGGTAATAGTCCATCACACCCAGGTTTCCGCTACGCAGCGCCTCCGCCATGGCACGCGGCACCTCTGCCTCCGCCTCCACAACCTTCGCCTTCATGTGCTCGACCTCCGCCTTCATCTCCTGCTCCTTCGCGATCGCCGTTGCACGGCGCTCCTCCGCTTTCGCCTGTGCAATCTGCTTGTCTGCCTCCGCCTGCTGAATTTGCAGGTGTGCGCCAATATTTCTGCCAATGTCCACATCCGCAATATCAATGGACAAAATCTCGAATGCCGTTCCGTTGTCCAACCCCTTGGTAAGCACCGTCCTGGAAATCAAATCGGGGTTTTCCAGCACGCTCTTATGGCTTTGCGAGGAGCCCACCGTCGTTACGATACCCTCGCCGACTCTGGCAATAATCGTTTCCTCTCCTGCACCGCCGACCAACCTGCCCAGATTTGCGCGCACCGTTACCTTCGCAATTACCTTGACCTCGATGCCGTCAATGGCAACCGCAGCAATCCAAGGCGTTTCAATAATCTTGGGCGTTACACTCATCTTAACCGCTTCAAACACATTCCGCCCCGCCAAATCAATCGCCGCCGCACGCTCAAAGGATAAATCCAAATTCGCTCTGTGCGCCGCAATCAGTGCATCTACCACATTATCCACACGCCCGCCGGAAAGCAGATGGGACTCCAGCTGATTCGCGTTCACATCCATCCCCGCTTTCTGTGCCTTGATTAAGGGACGGATAATTTTATCCGCACGCACCCGACGCAAACGCATCCCGACCAGTGAAAAAATGCTGACCCGCACACCTGCGGAAATCGCGGAAATCCATAGTCCCAAGGGGACAAAACTCAAGAAAATCCCCACCATGACCAGTATCACAATTAAGGGAACAATCAATCCAAAAATTCCAAACATCGTTTATACCTCCTCCTTTTTCTCGCATCGCTTCACAATCACGGTTTTTCCCACAATTTGCACCACCTGTATACGCTCTCCTCTGTCCATAAAATCCCCCTGTGAGCGAACATCCACCGTCCTCCCGGCAATCTCCGCCGACCCAAAGGGACGTAGCGTCGAGCAGGTCACGCCGCTCTGCCCCAAAAGCCCCTGCAAAACACTTTCGTCAAAATCCTTCGCTTCCTGCCTGTCCTGTAGCACGACCCTGCGGCACAGCCCGCTTTTTTCGGCAAAAATAATCATAGCAAGAAAAATCCCCACTGCCGCTGCCAATAAAATCAAAAAGATAACCAAGCCATAAAGCTTATATGCAAAAATCAGCGAACCAAAAAGGGAAATCACGCCCAAAATACCAAACAGCCCAAACCCCGGCATTAGTATTTCCGCAAAAATCATCACCAGTCCGAGAATCGCCAAAACAATAATCCACGGAAACATATTGTGTGCATCCTCCTTTCCGCAACCCCTCCCTGCATACACAGGATAAGCCTCTTGCCGCATTTTTTTGTCTTTATAGTAGCATAAAAGCCTTTTGTGGTGCAATGGATTCTCGAAACCGTAAGAAATACTTAAGAAATTTCTCTCCCTTTTTCCGTTATCAAATTTCACTCTATACAGGATTATCGATGCAAAAGCCCCAAATTCCTTTCCTTTTCTCTAAAGCAATGAAAAAAGGGGATGCATCCCCGCACCCCTTTCCTCTCGCTCATATTCCCTTTGTCACAGGTACGATGATACTTTCGCCCGCTCGTATGTTCGCTGTTTTTAACCCATTTACCTCACAAATTGCATCAATCACCTGTTCGGTTTTCTGTCCCTCTGCCTTATATTCCTCCGCAATGCCCCAAAGCGTATCCCCCTTGGAAATGATTACGGATTCATAGTAGGTTTCGGTTTCGGTGCCCTTTTGCGCGCCCATAGCAAGGGTTCCGAGACAAAAAATCAATGCCAGCGTCAGCAGCAAAAAAATACGCTCTCTGATTTTACGAGATTTTCTGATTACCCGTCTTTGTGTCCTTCTCTCCATGTTTCCGCCCCTCCTTGCGAACATATTTTCGTTTTATATTCGTATCATATACAAACAAACATTCTTTGTCAACACTTTTTTGAAAATTTTGCGAACATAGGTTTGATTTTAGTCTCATCCTATGCTATAATGGGGGCGAACATACGGAATTGGAAATGATTGTACAGCCCGCTTTCCGAAGAGAAGCACTTTTTTTCGGAGTGCGCGCACATCGTAACAGGAATCGTTCCGAACGATTTGGATACCATCATCATAAGGAGTGAGTATATGAACGACTTATCCGCAAAGCAAAAGCAAATTTTGGAATATATGAAGGCGGAGGTTATGGAAAAGGGCTACCCCCCCTCTGTGCGGGAAATCTGTGAGGCAGTCGGACTGAAGTCCACCTCCACCGTACACGGACATCTTGCCCGTTTGGAAAAAAAAGGTTTGATTCGCAGAGACCCGACCAAGCCCAGAGCCATCGAAATTTTGGATCCCTGCTTTGAGGTGCCGCGGCGAGAGCTGGTAAATGTGCCCATCGTCGGCAATATCACCGCAGGTACCCCGATTCTTGCTGTGGAAAATATCGAGGATACCTTCCCCATCCCCGTGGATTATATCCATAACGACACCGTATTCATGCTGCGGGTAAAGGGAGAAAGCATGATTGAGGCGGGTATTTTCGATAAGGATTTGATTCTGGTGCGGCAGCAGCACGAGGCAAAAAACGGCGACATCGTCGTTGCACTGATTGAGGATTTTGCCACTGTGAAAACCTTCTACCGCGAAAAGGATTTTATTCGCTTGCAACCGGAAAACTCCTCTATGTCGCCCATCATCGTAAAGGATGTATCCATTTTAGGCAAGGTCATTGGTCTGTTCAGAAAATTTTAAGGATTTAAGGAGATGAAGCTATGTATGGCTATGTAAAGGTCGGTGCAGCTGTGCCAAAGCTGCGGGTTGCCGATTGCATTTACAATAAAGAGGAAATTGTGAAGCTGGCGAATGTCGCCGCAGACAAAGGTGTGCAGGTGCTGTCCTTTCCGGAGCTTTCCGTTACCGGCTATAGTTGCGCGGATTTATTCTTTCAGATGCCGCTTTTGCAGGCGGCGGAGCAGGCGGTCGCAGAAATCGCAGCCGCAACCGCTTCGTTGAACCTGTTTTTGATGGTCGGGGTTCCCGTTGCGGCGGATAATCAGCTGTTCAACTGCGCCGTTGCACTCTATCGGGGCAGACTTTTAGGGCTGGTTCCCAAAACGCATATCCCCAACTACAGTGAATTTTACGAGGAGCGCTGGTTTTCTTCCGCAAATGACCTGCTTTCGGAGGAAATCGTCTACGCAGGACAAACCGTTCCTATCGGCGCAGATTTGATTTTTGCGGCAACGGATATACCCGATTTGAAAATCGGCGCAGAAATCTGCGAGGATCTTTGGGTTCCCATCCCCCCCAGCTCTTATCTGAGTCTTTACGGTGCAACGCTCATCCTGAATCCTTCCGCAAGCAACGAGCTTGCCTCCAAGCCCGGCTATCGTCGTCAGCTGGTGTCGCAGCAATCCGCGCGCTGCCTGTCCGCTTATGTGTATACCTCTGCCGGCATTGGTGAATCCACACAGGATACCGTTTTCAGCGGGCATAGCGTTATTTACGAAAACGGCACGCTGTTTGCCGAAACAGAATCCTTCTCAAGAGAGGGGCAGCTTATTTTTGCCGATATTGATGTGGAAATGCTGGCGGCGGAGCGCCGGAAGCACACCACCTTCATGTCTCAGCTGAAAAAGACAGAGGCAGTCTATCGTCAGATTTTCTTCGATATAGCGGAGGCTGCGACATTGGAAAATTGGACAAGACCCCTTTCTAACGTCCCCTTCGCTCCGACCGCAAAGCCGGATGCGCGCTGCAAAAATATCTTTGCCATCCAAACAACAGGGCTTGCAAGAAGGCTGGAGCATACCCATGCCGATTCCCTTGTCATTGGCATCTCCGGCGGTCTGGATTCTACGCTGGCACTTCTGGTCTCCGCCAAGGCGTGCGATTATCTCGGCATCGACCGTACCCATGTCATCGGTGTTACCATGCCCGGCTTCGGCACAACCGACAGAACCTATCAGAACGCCCTGACCCTCATGCGTTCTTTGGGCATCACAATGAAAGAAATTCCCATTCGGGATGCCGTGCTTCAGCATTTCAAGGATATTGACCACGATGTCAACCTGCATAATGTCACCTACGAAAACGCACAGGCAAGAGAACGCACCCAGATTTTGATGGATTTGGCAAATAAATACAATGGTCTGGTGGTCGGCACAGGGGATTTATCCGAGCTTGCCTTGGGCTGGGCAACCTATAATGGTGACCATATGTCCATGTACGGCGTCAACAGCGGCATTCCCAAAACGCTGGTGCGTGTTCTCGTAAAATGGGTCGCAACCAACGGCGAGGTAGACGCAGAGGCGTCCGCCGCTCTGTTGGATGTGCTGGATACCCCCGTCAGCCCCGAGCTTCTGCCTCCGGATGAAAACGGAAAAATCAACCAGAAAACCGAGGATTTAGTCGGCCCCTATGAGCTGCACGATTTCTTCCTCTATCAAATCATCCGCTTCGGCTTCCATCCCGCTAAGATTTTGTTCCTTGCGGAAAAGGCCTTTGCCGATGAATATGACCGCGCAACCCTCTTGAAATGGCTCAAAAACTTCTATCGCCGTTTCTTTATGCAGCAATTCAAGCGCTCCTGTCTGCCGGACGGGCCGAAGGTCGGTGCGCTCTGCCTTTCTCCCAGAAGCGATTGGCGTATGCCCACCGATGCAGTCGGCCGCATCTGGATGGACGAGGCGGAAAAGCTGTAAGATAACAAAAGAACCGAGAGAATCAACCTCTCCCGGTTCTTTTTTTAGTTCTCTTTTTTTGCCAGCTTCAAGGAAAAAGCAAAGGTTGCGCCCTTGCCCTCCTCGCTTTTGACGGTAATCGTCTCTCCGTGTGCCTGCAAGAATTCTCTTACAATCGCCAGCCCGATGCCACTGCCCGTTTTATCCATATTGCGTGTGGTGTCTGTCTTATAAAAACGGTCAAACACATATTTCTGATCCTCCTCGCCGATACCAGGACCCTCATCCTTGATGGAAACAAGCACCTTGTTCTTCTCCAAAAGCGTGGTTTCTATCTCGATCAAGCCATGCTCCGGCGAAAATTTCGCGGCATTCCCCAGCAAATTTTGCAGCACACGGGAAATTTTATCTCGATCCGCATGTACCATCGTCTGCTCTCCTTCATAAATTCCATGAATCCGCGCATTTTTTGCGCCGAGCTGCGGCTCCAGTATTTCAATATTCCAGCGAATCAGTTCATTCAAATCAAAATCCGTCTCATCCAGCAAAATCGCACTGCTCTGTGCGCGGCTCAGCTCCACAATGCTTTGTGTCATACGGGAAAGCCTTTCGGTTTCCTCCAAAACGATTTTCAGATAGCGCTCCTGCTTTTCCGGCGGAATCGTCCCATCCAGCATAGCTGTCAAAAACCCCTGCATACTCGTCAGGGGAGAGCGGAGATCGTGCGAAATATTGGCAATAAAATCTCTTTGCCCCTTCTCATGCGTTTGCAAACTCTCCGCCATATGGTTAAAGCTTTGGGCAAGCTCGCCCAGCTCGTCTCTGCCACGCACCTCGACCCTTTCCTCGAAATTGCCGTTTGCAATGACCTTTGCCGCACGATTCATCCGCATCAACGGCAGCGCGGCATATTTTGCCGTCACATAGCTGACCAAAAGCCCCAGCAGAGAGATAAAAAACAGACTGACAATGCTGATTTCATACATCTCCTTCAGCGATGCTTCAATCTCCGGCATGGGGCGGCACATTAAAATTCCCGCCAGATGCCCCTCCGAAAACGGATAGCTGACCACCAGAAGCGGGGTGTCGGAAAGCTGTCCGCTTTTGGTCTGCACCGAAACAATTTCCCCGTTTTGCACCTTTTCAATCAATGCTTGGCTGATACGATTTTCCTCCGAAAAAAACTCGCTCACCCCCGGAGAGGTCAAAACAACCTCGCCGTCCTTATTGATGACCAGCACACCGGCATCCATGTAATTCTCTAGGATATACAACTCATAGCTTAAATCGCTCAAATTCCCCGTATGGTATCCCTTTTGATACGCCTCTGCGATTTTTGCCCCTTTTTCAATCAGCTCCTGCTGCTTTTCGCTCATATAATGGCGGGTATAGCACACAGTCAGTGCACCGCATACCACCGCCACAAATACCGCAATGGTCACCATATATAAAAGCAGCTGCTTCCGTACAATGGAATCCTTTTTCATTTTTCGTTCCTCCAAAACCGAAAAAAAGCATTACAAATCCGCAGAATCATGCTATACTGTTCTTATAGCTTCGTTATTGCAAACAAACCCAAGAAAGGAGAAAGGCTCCCCCGCCTTTGAAATGTCTTATGGAAAATAATAAGAATATGCCACAAAATGCCCCTCCCAAAAGGAAAAAAATACCGATTCGCGATTTAATCCTCATCGCCTTGGCGATTCTCGTGATGACCCGTATCGAATGGAGCAATATGAACAGCTTTCATTATCTGATTTTGTTCCTGCTGATTCTCTGCTTTATGCTGCGTTGGTCCAATATGCGTAAGGAAGAAGCAAGGCGCAGAGCGCTGCTACAGCAAAGAGCGGAGCAGGAACAGCAAGAAGCTCCTGTGGAAAACGCTTCCGCAGAAGATGCTCCTGCGGAAGAAATTCCTGCTGAGGCGGTCACCGTTGACGGAGAGGCAATTCCTGCCGAAACGCCAAAGGATGATACAAATCCTTCATAAGTCGTAAGCCATAAGAAAAAGCATAGGTTCTACGGCATTTTTTTGCCGTCAGAGCCTTTTTTCCGTTTTTTTATTTCTGTCCAAACTTGTAGCCCACACTCCAAACGGTGCGGATCCCCCATTCATCCTCGCTGTTCAGCTTTTCGCGGATGCGCTTGACGTGTACATCAACCGTTCTGGTGTCGCCCACATATTCATAGCCCCAGATGCGATCCAGTAGCTGCTCCCTCGTAAAAACCCGATTGGGATGCTGTGCCAGAAAGCTTAAAAGCTCAAATTCCTTGGGCGGAAACTCCAGACTCCTCCCCTGATAGGTTACGGAATAATTCGAGAGATTGATTTCCAACTCCCCGAACTTCAGAATATTTTTATCCTCCTCCTGCTTCGGCTCATACCTGCGCAGCACCGCCTTCACGCGCGCCACCAGCTCCTTTGGCTCGAAGGGCTTTACGATATAATCATCCGCGCCCAGCTCCAGCCCCAGCACCTTGTCAAAGGTTTCGCCCTTCGCCGTCAGCATAATAATCGGCACACGGCTCGTTTTTCGCACCTCTGTGCAGACCTGATAGCCATCCATCCCCGGCAGCATCAAGTCCAGCAGGACTAAATCGGGCTGAAAGCCTTCCACTGCCGCTATCGCTTCCTTCCCGTCATAAACCTCCTGCGTTTCATAGCCCTCCTTCATCATATAAAGAGAAATCAGCTCCGCAATGTGTTTATCGTCATCCACGACTAAAATTTTTTGCTTGTCCATCCTCATTCACCTCTGTTCCGCAGTCCAAGCCTCTTTTTACTTCAATTCCACGACCGTAACCCCGGCTTCGCCCTCGCCAAAGGTACCCGGTCTGTAGCTTTTTACATGAGAATTCATTTTTAGATAATTCTGCACACCGGCGCGCAGTGCGCCCGTGCCCTTCCCGTGAATAATCACAACCTGCTTTAATCCGGATAAATACGCATCATCAATATATTTATCAATATTGGCAATCGCCTCATCCACCAGCTGTCCGCGGCAGTCAATCTCAGCAGAAATAAATTGGCTCTTAGAGAATTGTGCCTTCGTTGGCTGCCGGTTTTTCTGTTTTTCCTTCGGTTCGGGGGTATCATCCAGCATCAGCTCCGCCATCGGCACCTTCATCTTCATCATACCCATCTGCACCATAACCTCTTTATTCTTATCGGGCGCCGTCAGCACCTCGCCATTCCGGTCGAAGGAAATGACATAAACTCTGTCACCCGGCTTCAGGCTTTCGGGCGCTTTATGGTTCGGCTTTACCTTTTTCGATTTCAGAAAATCCTGCTGCATAGAGGAAAGCCTTTCGTTCAGCTTCTGTCTCTGCTCCAGCGCCTTCGTGCGGTTATTCTCCGCCTTCGCCTGCTTATTCATCTCCTTGATGATACCGTCAGCCTCCTCCTTTGCCCGGATATAAAGCTGCTTTGCATCCTCTCTCGCCTTGGCAAGAATTTTTTCCTTCTGTTCTCTCGTTTTCTCCTTCTGCCGTTCGACCTCTTTTTTCAACGCCTCTGCCTCTCTGCGGTATGTCTCGGCTCTCTCCTGCTCAAATTTGACGGATTTCTTACTGATTTCCAAATCGGTAATCACATCCTCAAACCGCGCCTCATCCCGGCTGATAAATTCCCTCGCCGCAGACAGAATATACTCCTGCAAGCCCAGCCGCTTGGAAATGGCAAACGCATTGCTCTTCCCCGGAATTCCTATCAGCAACCGATAGGTCGGGCGGAGCGTTTCCACGTCAAATTCACAGCAGGCATTTTCCACTCCCTCTGTTGTCAGCGCAAATACCTTCAGCTCACTGTAGTGCGTGGTCACCGCAGTACGGATTTTCCTCTCCAAAAGCGCCTGAATGATGGCAACTGCCAGAGCCGCGCCCTCTGTCGGATCCGTCCCTGCGCCAAGCTCATCGAACAGCACCAAAGATTCATTTGTTACCTCGTCCATGATTCTGACAATATTCGTCATGTGCGCGGAGAAGGTACTCAGGCTCTGCTCAATGCTCTGCTCATCCCCGATACTCGCAAATACATTATCAAACACAGCCAACTGCGAATGGTCAAACGCCGGAATATGCAGCCCCGCCTGCCCCATCAGCGTAAACAGCCCCAGTGTTTTCAAGGCAACCGTCTTGCCGCCCGTATTCGGCCCTGTAATCATCAGCGTGGTAAAATCCTTCCCCAGATAAATATCCGTCGGCACAACCGTTTTTTTATCCAGCAGCGGATGCCTCCCCTTATGAATGTCAATATATCCCTTTGTGTTGAACATCGGCTGCGTCCCGTCCATAGCAAGGGAAAGGCTCGCCTTTGCAAAAATAAAATCCAGCTGTGTCAACAGCTCCAAATTCCCCTCAATCGCAAACGCATTCGCCGTCACCAAATCCGAAAGAGCAATCAGAATCTTTTCGATTTCCTCCTTTTCCTTCGCCTGCAATTCCTTGATTTTGTTGTTCAGCCGGATCACGCTCAAGGGCTCCATAAAAAGCGTCGAGCCTGTGTTGGATTGGTCATGAATCATCCCCGGGAAGGCGCTTCTGTATTCCGCCTTTACAGGTACGCAATATCTGTCATTCCGAATCGTAATCACAAAATCCTGTAGCATATTTCGATAAGCCGAGGAATTGATGACCCCATTCAGATGCTCCTTCACCCTGTCGTTGGATACCTTGATCTCGCGGCGGACACTCCGCAGTCCCGCACTCGCATCATCCGCAATCTCCGTTTCCGAAAGGATGCAGCGACTGATTTCGTTTTCCATCTTATCCAGCGGGATAATCAAATCAAAATATTCATCCAGACGGGCATAGACCTCGTCCTTATTCTCCTTTTTGCCGTAATTTTTTACCTTGCGGCAGACATACGCAAATTCGCCCATCGCCATCAGCTCCGCGATAGAAAGAATCCCCGCCATGGAGGCACGCTTTAGCTGCGGACGAATCTCCCGAAAGCCGCCAAAGGAGGGCGTGCCCCTTTTCAGCGTCATAGCAGTCGCCTCCGTCGTTTCCTCCTGCCAAGCGATGATATCGCTCATCGCCGCAGAAGGGCGCAAAGCCGCCGCCCGCTCCTTTGCCGTCGGCGAAACCGCATAGCCCACCAGCTTTTCTATGATTTTGTCATATTCCAACGTATGCAATGCTTTTTCGTTCATTTTTTTACTCCGTTCATCTCAAATCTGCCCTAAAAGACCGTGGGGATTTTGTCCCCACTACCCCTAGCAGGGGATAATCCCCTGCACCCTATTTGCAAAAACTACCGTTTTTGCGGAACTT
>CAVHYX010000016.1:0-10558 GCA_963640305.1 Sodaliphilus sp.
ATGGATTCTTTGGAACGCACATGAGGGGTACCGGATACTACAAAATTAGCCATGTTTTATTCTCCCCCTTCTTATTTCTTTTCTTCAGCGGCTTTTTTCTCAGCCTCTGCTTTTGCCTTTGCTGCTGCTGCCTTTTTGCCTGCTTCGATCTTCTTTGTTGCTCTGATCGACTGCGCCAGCTGACGTTTTGCAGGACATTCGTAGGAGCAGGAGCCACATTCGATACAATCCAGACCATGATGCTTTACAAAGCCCTCGCCGTCACCCTTGACAGCACAGGCGTTCAGCATGAAGGGCATCAGACCCATGGGGCAATGCTCTACACACTTGCCGCAACGGATACAGTTTTTCTCCTCGGGAATGTATGCCTCATCCTTGGTGAAGCAAAGCAGACCGGAGGTTGTCTTTACGGAAGTAACATCCAGCGTATACAGTGTGGGACTCATCATGGGACCGCCTGCAATCAGCTTTACGGGAGGGTTTTCCTCATTAAAACCACCGATGGCATCTACCAAATCTCTCAGTGTCATACCGATTCTGATTTTGTAGTTGCCGGGGTTTTTGATACCCTTACCGGAAACGGTAACGATTCTTCTCATCAGAGGTCTGCCCTTGCAGATTGCTCTTTCGATTGCAACAACGGTATCAACGTTGTCTACGATACAGCCTGCGGATGCGGGCAATGCACCGGATTTTACTTCTCTTTTTGTAATCGCGTAAATCAGGTGTTTTTCGGAGCCCTGCGGGAATTTTGTTACCAGAGGCTGAACGGTGATGTTATCCACGCCCTCGCACGCCTTTTGCATGGAAGCGATTGCCTCGGGCTTGTTCATTTCGATGCCGATGACACCCTTTGCGTTGGGATGCAACTTCAGCATGATTTGCAGACCTCTTACGATTCTTTCGGGTTCCTCCAGCATCAGGCGGTAGTCACAGGTGAGGTAAGGCTCACACTCAGCCGCGTTAACGAGGATATAGTCGATGGGTGTATCCTTGGGAGGATTCAGTTTGATATGGGTAGGGAAGCCTGCACCACCCAGACCGACAACGCCGGCATTCTTGATTGCTGCCAGAATTTCGTCGTTGGTCATGGTTGTGTAATCCTTACCTTCGTTAAGACCTTCGATTTCCTCCATTTTGCCATCGTTTTTCACAACGATAGACTTTACCATTGCGCCGATGGGCACAAGCATCGGTCTGATGTCCACAACCTCGCCCGAAACGGAAGCGAAGATGGGAGAAGACATAAATGCGCCGGATTCAGCAATTTTTTGTCCTACCTTTACTCGATCGCCGACGGCTACCAGCGGCTCACAGGGCGCGCCGATGTGCTGGCTTAAAGGGTAGAACAACTCAGAGTTTTCTTTGGGCATAATCACCTTGATGGGCTGGTCTTTTGCCAGTTCCTTCCCATCAGGAGGATGTACACCACGTTTGAACGTTAAAGCTTGCATATTATCCCCCTCTGTTCAAATTTTGTTATGTGCCAAGGGATGGCACGGGTTAAAGTTATACTTTTATAAAAAAATAACTATAATATAACAGCAATATTTTAATACAAAAATAAGAATTTCTCAATCATTTTGCAGAAAAAAAGTGAAAAAACTTTTTTTCAAAAGAAATTTTCACCTAAATTTGTCAAAAAAGAACCCTTCTTCCGCCAAATAATGTCGAAATCTGCTCTTTGTATTATCCTATTGCAGAGACATTCGCAGACAATTCAGATGATTTGTATGCGAATGAGTCAATGTCTATAGTGTACACTTATATTTATTAAAAGTAAATATTCATTTATTACCATATTCTTGGGATATTTTTCCTTTTTTTTAGAGACAGTGAAACAAAATAGTGGGATTTTATCTGATTTTATGATACGATTACACCAAAAGGATATGCGTAAGCAAGGAAGGAGGATTCTTTTATGGAGCTGTCGCTTCAGGTACAACAAAAGCAGATTTTATCACAAAGAATGCAGCAGTCTGTAAAGATTTTACAGATGAACGCCATGACCCTTTCCGAATATGTTCGGGAATTTGCGGAGGAGAATCCTCTTGTGGAATGGAATGAAGCAGAGGTGTCGGTATCGGAGGAGAAAAGCGAGCTGTTGCAAAAGCTGGAATGGCTCGAGGAGGCGGATGAGCAGAACCGCAGCTTTTACCGCATGGAGCATGAGCAGGAGGAGCGGGAGCGCGAAGCAGGCGCCTTTGGGAAAAAAGAAGGACAAAGTCTGCGTGAATTTTTGCTTTTTCAGATCAATACGCAGAAAATTCCTGCGGAGCATAAGGCAGTTCTGCGTTTTTTGGCGGAAAGTACGGATGAAAGCGGCTATTTGGAAAAGGATGCCATTGAAATGATGACGGCAAAATACCCCATGAAGGAAGCGACTGCCACAAGGATTTTGGCGCAGTTTCAAGCCCTAGAGCCTGCGGGCGTGGGAGCAAGAAGCTTGCGGGAATGTATCCTTATTCAGCTGAAACAAAAAAATGCCTCCGCCCTTTCGATGAAGTTGGCAAGGAAGTATCTGGATGAATTGGCGAAAAATCGCTATTCTCATATCGCGAAGGTGGAAAAGGTCTCCCTGGCGCAGCTCATGCGTGCTTTGCAGGAAATCCGTTCCTGCCAACCCAAGCCGGGCAGCGGCTTTGCGGGGGAAAGCAGTGTGGAATATGTTGTGCCGGATGTTTTGGTGGAGCGCCGCGGAGCGGAGCTTATCGTCACCACAAATACAACCGTTATCCCTCACCTGTACATCAACCGCGGTTATGTTAAGCTCTTGCGTGAAAAAGCGGATGAACAGACGGAGGAATATATCACAGAGCAACTCAAGCGTGCGGAATGGGCATTACAGTGCATTGCGCGGCGGGAAAGTACCTTACAGCAGGTGGTTGAGACAATCGTAAAAAAGCAGAAGAAATTTTTCTTAGAACCACAGGGACAGCTTATGCCCCTGCGTCTGGTGGATGTTGCGGAGATGCTTGAAATTCATGAATCCACTGTTAGCCGTGCCGTCAGGGGAAAATACTTGCAGTGCGAACGAGGCGTTTTCACTCTGTCTGCCTTCTTTTCCAAGTCGATTGCGCAAGCGGAGGAAAATGTTTCTGCGGATAACATCAAAAATCGCCTGCGTGCCATCATTGATGCGGAAGAAAAAAGCAAGCCTTTCAGCGATAGAGAGCTGACGGAAAAGCTTGCTGCGGAGGGTGTCCGGATTTGCCGCCGTACCGTTACAAAATATAGGGAAGCCCTGGGCATCGCAGGAGCCTCCGGCAGAAAACGATATGATACGAAAAAGTAATACAAAAATTTAGAGGATTTGGGGTATATTATTATGGAAGGAATTTTTCGGCTGAAGATGAACAGGACGAGTGCTACACCCCTCTATCAGCAGCTGGCGGAGGGGATTGAGGGATTGATTACAAGCGGCAGTCTGTCTGCCAACAGTAAGCTGCCGCCCATCCGTAGGTTGGCGGAGCATTTTGGAATCAACTCCGTGACGGTGGTTCACGCATATCAATCTCTGGAAAGGAAGCAGCTGGTGTATTCTCGTGTGGGGAGCGGCACCTTCGTTTCGCCTTTGCCGGTGGAGCATATTCCGGAGCCTGTGGCGAGCCGCAATCTGCGTTCCTTTGATGAGAGCTTTTTTGTGAAGAATGCCATCAATTTTACAAGCACTTCTCTGCCGCACGAAATGTTTCCTGTGGATGCGTTTAAGAAAGCGTTCAACGAGGTCTTGGATCGGGAGAAAGGTGGTGCTTTCCGCTATATGGATAGTATGGGGTATGCGCCGCTTCGGGAACAGCTTTGCCATTATCTGGCGAATTATGGGATTCAGACAAGTGCAGAGAATGTGCAGATTATCTCCGGGGCGCAGCAGGGCATCGATATTATTGCAAAGGCGATGCTGCGGTATGGGGATATTGTCTTTGTGGAAAAGCCGACCTTTTACGGGGCGGCGGGCGCGTTCTTATCCCGAGGGGGAAGATTGGTAGAGGTTCCCTTGCAGGAGGACGGCATGGACATGACGCTTTTGGAGAATTTTCTAAAGCTCTACCATCCGCGCTTTATTTATATGATGGCGTACTATCAGACCCCGACCGGCGTTTCCTATTCTATGGAGAAAAAACGCCGTCTGTTGGAATTGGCGGAAAAATATGATACCTATATCATCGAGGAGGATGATTTCTACGATTTCTGTTATGGCAGGGAGTCGGTTGTCCCCTTGAAGGCTTTGGATTATAAAAATCGAGTTATCTATATCAAGAGCTTTTCCAAAATTTTAATGCCGGGACTGCGTATGGGTTTGATTGTTCTGCCGAAAAAGATTCGGCGGGCAGTGCTGGAGGCCAAGTATACTACGGATATTTCCGCATCGGGATTTATCCAGCGGGCGCTGGAATATTATCTCAGAGAATTCGGCTGGGAAGAGCACGCAAAGGAGGCACGCCGCTATGGCGGTGAGAAATACCGAAAAACGCTTTCCGCAGCAAAAAAATACTTCCCCGATACCGTGAAATACGGCTATCCGAACGGCGGCGTGAGCCTTTGGGTGGAGCTTCCCTCTGGTGTGGATGCGGAGGCGCTTTGCAACCGTATGCTTGAGAAAAATGTCATTCTGACACCGGGGAGCCAATATGCCATCGGTGCGGAGGAAAACAGGCATATCCGCCTGTGCTTCATTCATTTGAGCGATGACCGAATCGCAGTTGGGCTGAAGCGCATCGGAGATACGATTTGCGCGATGCAGGCAGAAAAAAGCCTGTAGGATTTATATATGCTGAAATGAAGTGACACAAAAAAGATGAGAGGTCAAGCCCCATGCGTTAAACCAGACCTCTCGGCAAGGGGAGTGTCAAAAGGGCTATCATTTACCGGAAAAGCCAATGCCTGATACGTTCCTTGTTAAGCTTGCAGGTATTGGAGAGGGAGATAGAGTATGATTTTATATTTTTCGGCAACCGGAAACAGCGCATATGTTGCCAACAGAATCGCAGCCGCAACGGACGATATTGCCGTTTCTGTTGCAAATTGCTATAAAAAGCAAGCATTCTCTTTTGATGCAGAATATGAGATGCTCGGCATTGTAAGTCCCACATATTCTTTTGGGTTGCCCGCTATTGTAGCTGAATTTTTGAAAAAATTAGATTTACATTCCAAACCAAATTATATATACTTCGTGGCAACCTACGGAACAACTCCGGGGCAGGCAGGACGATTTGCAGATGAAATTCTTGCGCCCAAGGGGTTGCCGCTATGTGCGAGGTTCAGCATAAAAATGCCGGATACATGGACTCCGATATTCGACCTGAGCAATAAAGAAAAGGTGCGACAAATCAATGATAATGCCGAATTTGAAATTGATTGTATTATTGAAAAAATCAAGAGCTCTGCCGTCGGTGATTTTATGAAAAACAAACTACCTGATCTGATTGCAAGAATCGGTCATAGCATAGGATATGAGGCAATGCGTAAAACAAAGCATTTTTCGGTTGAAGACACCTGTGTCGGTTGTGGACTGTGCGCCAAAAGCTGTCCTGTTTCGGCGATTAGGGTCAAAAATCAAGCGCCTGAATGGATAAAAGAACGATGTGTCATGTGCTTATCTTGTCTGCACCGCTGCCCTGAATTTGCAATTCAATATGGCAAACACACCAAAAGGCATGGACAATATACGCATATGCAATATCATCTGCATGAATAACGGTCGCATTGTTTTTTATTGCCAGCTTTTATTTATCGTGATTCCTTCATTGAAATTTTGGTTTTCATCATTGAAGCCGTAAGAGATGTGCAAAAGCGCAGTGGGGCTTTACGAGATGTTTGTATACGAAAAACACACCAAGGCTTGCAGCGACGGAACCCTTCAATCGAAATGGTTTCATCGGTTTTCAGCGGGATACTCATTATACCTTACCTAAGAAAAGAAGAAAAGACACAGCTTGCAGGATGAAATCCGTTGGCTGTGCCTAAAGCTTTTGCGTATGTAATCTTAGTTATACAGTGGCGTTAGCAAAAGAGCCTCCTTTATTTCCTTAAAGCTTAATTTTTCAGAGTGACGGTTTTGGCTTCGGCATCCCATGTCAGCGAAGACGCATCCTGCTCCATTACCGTAAGCCAATCTCTAAGAGAAAGGAAAAGCCTGCCGTTCTGTAATGTGATAGGAGTGCAAAGGGTCACCGTCTCATCGCCCTTCTGATAGGTTGCCGCATCGGGTGCCAGAAGAACGGACTTGCCGTTGACAACGGTGCTTGCCATGCGCTTTGCCGCATCCCAGCTAATCGTCTGCTCGGGAGCGGAAATTGCCAGCAATGCCCGCAGAGGCAGCATGGTGTAGCCGTCTTTAATATAAGGAGCAACATCGGCGGTATAGGAAACTGCCCCATTTTTCAGGATGTCGTTGCTGCCGATGGTCAACCGATATTCGTTTACCGTCTTTGCCTCGTCGGTCTTTGCTGCATCTGTTTTGGTTTCTTCCTTAGACGGTGTGGTCCTTGCAATCAGCTCGACCGTATCGTCAAATTCGTCATAGGATTTTGTAAAATCAAGCCAGTTTTCTCCCTGCTTGACAGAGGATTTTTTTGTAATCAGCACGGTCGTTCTTTTTTCATCCTCCTTCGGGAAGCTTACCTTTGCATCATCCTGCACGCTGATGACGGGATCTTGCCCCTTTGCATTTTCTACATAAATGGCATATCCTTCGGGCTCCGTTATGATTTTCACGCTGTCGTAGAAGCTGACAGGACCCTGTACGGCATAAATGGCGTTGGCAGGATAGCTTTCCGTTTTGATTTTCAGCGTCCCTCTGCCGTCAAAATCAAGCTCGCCTTCACAGTAGATTGCATCGCAGTCATAGGCGTACGTGGTAATTTCGTTCTGATCCCCGTTGACTCGGACGGTACTCTCCTCCGGCAGATAAATTGCCGCGCGTTCCTCCAAATTTCCCTTCTGTACGGTAACGGAAAAATTTTCGAGGGTCAAGGTCAGGCTGTTTGCATCCCAAGACCAGCCGTCACCGGTCAGGCTTTCCGTTGCGTTGCGGAAGTCCAGAGCTTCCGTCAGGTCTGCCGCAAAAACGGTATTTGGGTATGTGCCCAGCAAAACGGCGGCAGAAAGTACGCCGCAAAGATATTTCTGATTCATAGAAGGTCCTCCTTTTTTCACTTTGTTTCCAGTTTACCATGTCTATCGTAAAAAACCAAGTTGATTGCCCTTAAATTTTTCTAAATATTCGACGTGCAAACAGCGTTCTTTGTTCCCGAAAGGCTGCTCCTTTTCCGAAAAAAGAAAACAATCGGTGCATTTGAAGGGAAAATATAGTATAATAATAATCTAAAACGGGGGTTGCGTAACCTTGGACACTGCAAGGATAGAACGGAGGACGGTATGAAATATATCAATGAATTAAGAGAGGGCGAAAGCATTGTTGAGCATTATCTCTGTAAATCCAGAACAAGCATGAAGTCCCGCAATGGGAAGAACTATCTTTCCCTGAAGCTACAGGATAAAACAGGAATAGTGGATGCAAAGGTCTGGGACATCAATAAGGATATTCAGAGCTTTCAGGAGAATGACTTTATTAAGGTGGATGCCTTTGTGACCACATTCAACAATGAATTACAGCTGAATATCAAGCGGATTCGCCGCAGTCGCGAGGGGGAATATGACCCTGCGGATTTTATCCCGGTGACAGAGAAGAATATGGATGAAATGTATGCCAAGTTGCTCGGCTATATCAAGACGATTCAGAGTCCCTACATCAAAAAGCTGCTGGAGGAAATTTTCTTAAAGCACCCCGCTGTCAGCAGGGATTTCAAGTATCATTCCGCCGCAAAAACCATGCACCACAGCTTCCGCGGCGGTTTGCTGGAGCATACGCTTTCCGTGACGCAGATTTGCGATTTCATGGCGCCGCGCTACGAATTTGTGGACAGAGATATTCTGGTTGCCTGCGCGATGTTGCATGATGTCGGAAAAATCATGGAGCTTTCCGATTTTCCGGAGAATGATTATACCGATGAGGGGCAGCTTCTGGGGCATATTTTTATCGGAGCGGAGCTGATTCGGGATACTGCGGCAAAAATCGAGGGCTTCCCGCCGATGCTGGAGACGCTGATGCTGCATTGCATCCTTTCCCATCATGGCGAGCTGGAATATGGCTCTCCGAAAGTGCCTGAAACTATAGAGGCCTTTATTCTGCATTGTGCCGATAACATGGATGCAAAAGCTAAGATGTTTGAGGAGATGATTGCCGCAGACAATACGCAGGGCAGCTGGGCAGGATATCACCGTATGCTGGCAAGGAATATCCGCAAGAGTGATTACAAATGATGGAGCGAAAAACAATTTCCGCACACGAAATCAGCAAATATGACTATTGTCCCTATCAGTGGTACTATGAGCGCCTGTATGGCAGGAGAGAGCTACGGCGTCTCTATACAGAGCGCAACGAAAGGCTGCATTTGGAGGATAGCCTTGCAAGCGAATTTCGGAAAGGAGAAAAATATCACCGAAGCAGCTATTTTTCGCTCAGACTACGGCGTGCGACTTGGGAGCTTTTGCTGCTGCTGTTTGTTGTTGCGGCGCTTGGGGGATATATCTGGATACAACATGGTGGAATGGGTTAAAAATATTGGAAACGGCGTGGAACTTGCGGATGTTTTTTTGCTTGCTGTTTTCGTTTTGCTTGCGCTTCTTTTGCTGCTGAAGCGCATGGGCTCCGCTGTGCGGCGATTGCCGGCAAGGGAGGATATGCCGAGATATGCGCTGATTTACGCCGACCAAAAGCAGGGTAGGGGCGGAAAGGAAAATTTCGGGAAGCTATTGTATTCCGCGAAATATGAATTGCAGGGAAAGCCGGATTATGTGTTTTGCAGCAGGATATGCAAAAAAATTGTCCCTGTGGAACTGAAAAGCGGCAATATCGGCGAGGCAGAGGAACCGCATCGGGGAGATTTGTTGCAACTGGGTGCATATTTTTTGATTTTGGAGGATGTGTATGGGAAAAAACCGGCAAAGGGACGGATTGTTTACAGGGATGGTATGTTTGAAATCAAAAACACGGCGAAAATCCGTAGAGAGGTGCTGACGACCGTAAAGGAAATGCGCGAAATGCTGCAATACGGCACGGGGAGGGCAAAGCCGGATTTTGCCCATTGCCGCCCCTGTATCTGCAATGGGACGGTTTGCCGATTTTCCGCAACAGAGATAGAAGGAGCAGAACATGATTCCGATAGAAAAAAATAAAATCTATGAAATAGAGATAGACGCATTGGGCAGTGCGGGCGAGGGCATCGGACGGATAGACGGCTACACGGTTTTTGTGGAGGGTGCGCTGCCCGGGGAGAAATGCCTGGTTTTGCTTGTAAAGGCAAGAAAAAGCTTCGGATATGGTAAGCTGCTGGAAATTCTAACCCCTTCGTCGAACCGTAGGGAGCCGAAATGCCCCGTTGCGACAAGTTGCGGGGGATGCCTGCTACAGCATCTTTCCTATGAGGTGCAGCTTGCATATAAAACAAGGCTTGTGCAGGATGCCTTGGAGCGCATTGGCGGGATACGGGATGTCACCGTAAAGTCTGCCATCGGTATGGACGAGCCTTGGCGGTATCGGAATAAGGCGCAGTTCCCTGTTGGGCAGGGGAAGGATGGCTGTGCGGTTGGCTTTTACGCCAAACGCAGCCACCGGATTGTGGATACCGATTGCTGCTTTTTGCAAGATGCGTGCAATGATACCATCGTTGCCGTTGTGCGTGATTTTCTGGATGAATTTCGGATTCCCCTTTATGATGAGGAAACACATCGGGGGCTTGTCCGCCATATTTTGACCCGTATCGGCAGGAACAGCGGCGAGATTATGGTTTGTATCGTCATCAACGGAAGGAAGCTGCCGCATAGCGCAGAGCTTGTAGAGCGTTTGCAAGAGATAGCGGGCGTGGTCTCTGTTATTTTGAATGTTAATCGGGAGAAAACGAATGTCATTCTTGGGAAGGAAAACAAAACGCTTTGGGGCAAGGATGCGATTACCGATTCGCTTGATGGCGTTACCTTTGAAATTTCGCCGCTTTCGTTTTATCAGGTCAATCCTGTACAGACGGAGGTGCTGTATCGGAAGGCGTTGGAGTTGGCGGATTTGCGGGGAGATGAAACTGTGCTGGATTTGTATTGCGGCATCGGGACGATTTCGCTGTTCTTCGCAAAAAAAGCAAAGCGGGTCTTCGGCGTGGAAATTGTGCCGGAGGCGATTGCGGATGCGCGGAAAAACGCGGTGCAAAACGGTATCACCAATGTAACCTTTGCCGTCGGTGCGGCAGAGAAGGTCATTCCGCGGCTGTATGCGGAGGAGGGGGTTACGGCAGATGTGGTTGTGGTCGACCCGCCCAGAAGGGGCTGCGATGCACGCCTTTTGGAAACGATTCTTCGGATTGCACCGCAGAAGGTTGTTTATGTTTCCTGTAACCCTGCAACGCTTGCACGGGATTTGGCGGTGCTTGCGGCGGGCGGCTATCATACGCAGGAGGTGCAGCCGGTGGATCAGTTTCCGCAGACGGTGCATGTGGAGACGGTA
>CAVHYX010000017.1:0-31544 GCA_963640305.1 Sodaliphilus sp.
CATCTGCCTGCGGGGGACCCATGGAAACAACGGTAACTGTGCCGCCCAGCTGCTCCTTAATTCTCAATGCCGCCTCAATACCTGTCTTATCATCGTGGTTAATAATAGAGGGTACGCCGTCCCGCACCAGTGTGCCGGTCTTGGGGTCGATTTTTACTTCAACCGTATCGGGAACCTGTTTGATACAAACTAAAATCTTCATCGGATTTTTTCTCCTTCCGTTTTTATGCCATTCTTATTTCAGTTTCATCCAGCCGGAGATAACCATTTTCTGTACTTCCGAGGTGCCTTCGTAGATTTCCGTGATTTTCGCGTCACGCATCATTCTCTCGATCGGGTAATCTCTGGTGTAGCCGTAACCGCCGAAAAGCTGCAAGCATCTTCTCGTAATATCACTTGCTGTAGAGCCTGCAAAATATTTGCACATCGCAGAAAGGTGGCTATAGGGCTTGCCTGCGTCCTTCGTTGCCGCTGCTTCGTATACCAGAAGCTTCGCCGCCTCTGCCTTTGTCGCCATATCTGCCAATTCAAACTGTGTGTTCTGGAACTGACCAATTTTCTTGCCAAACTGTCTTCTTTCCATAACATATTTTACGCATTCGTCAATCGCCCCCTGCATAATGCCCAACGCCTGAGAAGCGATACCGATACGACCACCGTCCAATGTCTGCATAGCGATTTTAAAGCCCTGACCAACCTTGCCCAAAAGATTTTCCTTGGGAATTCTGCAATTCTCAAAAATCAGATCGCAGGTTGCGGAGCCGCGAATACCCATCTTTCTTTCCTTCTTACCGAAGGAGAAACCGGGCGTGCCCTTTTCCACAATGAATGCGGAAATACCCTTGTTGCCCTTGGATTTATCCGTCATCGCGATAACAACATAAATATCGGCATAACCGGCATTTGTGATAAATACCTTCGTGCCGTTCAAAACATATTCATCCCCATCCAAAACAGCTGTCGTCTGCTGCATGGAGGAATCCGTACCCGCGCTGGGCTCCGTCAAACCGAATGCACCGATTTTTTCGCCCTTTGCCAAGGGTACCAGATATTTCTGCTTCTGCTCCTCTGTACCGAAGTAGTAGATAGGACCTGCACACAAAGAGGTGTGTGCGGAAACAACAACCGCCGTTGTCGCACAAACCTTACCCAACTCCTCCACTGCCATTGCATATGTCAGATAATCACCGCCTGCGCCGCCATATTCCTTCGGGAAGGGAATACCCATAAAGCCGTATCTTGCCAGCTTGGGAATACTTTCCTCCGGGAATCTCTCTTCTTCGTCAAGCTCTTCTGCCAGAGGTTTGATTTCCGTTTCAGCAAACTTCCTGTACATCTCTCTCAGCAGCACCTGCTCCTTAGAATATCCAAATTCCATAAATTTGTTTCCTCCTTTGATTTGTTTGCTTGTGCCTGCGGAGGCGTTACTCGCTCCCGCTTGTAAGACAACGTATTGGCATTTTCCGCCGTGAAAACTGCATTTTTCAACCCAATTTTCACACGCTATCAGTATAAAATATTTTTCGGTCTTTTTCCAGTCTGTTTTTCTGTAAAAAGTGCCAAAGTTTCGCCAAAGGCATCCTCTGTGAAATTCACAAAAAACCGTAGCTGAAAACTACCTGTTTATGCTCTTTTTTTGTTATATTCTTCTAATTCCAAAATTGCATCCTTAATCATCGCAGGTGTAATTTCATAGGGAACCACGTCCAAATCGTATCTCTGTACCGCCAGCTCCAAAACGGGATCCAGTTCCTCCACCGCAATTTCCAGATCAGCCAGCTTGGTCGGCAGCTCCATGCCCTTGTAGAATTCAAAGAATCTGTCCAGCTTGTCATATTGCTTATCCAGCGTCAAAAGCAAAAGCGTCCCGTAGGAAACCACCTCGCCATGCTTGTGTCTCGCTTCAATCTGAGGTAGCGTCGTGCTCGCATTGAAAAAAGCGTGTGCCAGAGATGTGTTGTATTTCGCGGAATCCACCATATTGGAAACCATACCCGTGTTGATGAGAATATCCAGCGCAACCTCCTCGATTGCCTTGGACGCACGGTTGTTTTTGCAATCCTCCATTGCCTGTATGCCATAGCGCAAAAGCGGCTCCGTACAGCAGCCGGAAAGCGCAACACCTGCCTGCTCCTCCAGCGTCAGCTCTGCCTCTCTGCCTCTTGCGGAAAATTTAACCTCTGTCTCCTTGCTCATCCCGTCACCGATGCCTGCCCAAAGGAAAGCCGCAGGTGCCTCCGCAATAACCTGCGTAGAAATGAAAATATGAACCGGTGGTCTGTCCACACGGAAGAAGGTGCGGAATTCGTGGTTAGGGTAATAATAAATCCCCAGTGCGGAGTTGCAGGCGCAGGTAGAAGCAATGGTAGGGAAGGTGAAATACGGCTTGTTCAGGTTGTGTGCCACAAGCTTGCCGGCATCAATGGCTTTGCCGCCGCCCAGACAGAAAATCATATCCGCATTTTTCACATTCTCTTCTTCCTGTAAAGCCTCCACAGCCTCAAAGGAAGCCTCGCCGGGAAAAACTTGATATTCCAGCTTCACAATACCATCCTTGGTCGCTTCGTCCAAGTATTTTCGTGTCGCATTGATGGAAATTTCATCACTGATGACGACCGCCTTTGTCCCGTAAGGCGCGCATACTCTGTCAATTTCCATGTAAGCATTTTCGCCCGCAGAATATCCGGGGAAAAATACCGTTGTGTTTGCCATAGCTACATTCCTCCTAAAAAATAAAAAAACATCTTTCTGTTGTAATACAAGTATAGGAAAAACCCGTTGCTATTTCAATAAGATTCGCTCAGACCACATATAATTCGGAACAATGAACAACAAAGCCTGTCTTTTTCTGCCCTTTTCCGCAGAAAGTTTGTTCAATTTTGTCAATGATTTAACAAAATAAATGTAAAGCACTTTTTCCCTTCAACAATAGACGTACTTTATTTCCCGTATAGCTCCTGTCGAAACAGGGGGATATAAACCAACTTCGCGCCCCGACGCACACTCTCCATCAGGGTAATCCTGCGTACAGAAAACCGTGTCGGCGTAACCGTAACCTCTTTTTGCACCTGTAAAAAGCCTCTTTGCGGCTCAACCTCGCGCCCCAGCGTGATGTGTGGACTCAGCCGCTTGCGCTCTCTCGCAAAGCCCTGCTGCTCCAGGGATTTCTCCAATGTAGAGAACAGACGCTGCAAATGATCGCTTTTCGCAACCCCCGCCCATAAAATTCCTTTGTTTCCCCGTGGGAAAAACCCGATTTGATTCAATATCAGAGAAAAAGGGCGGTTGCGGCGTGCGGTTTCATAAAGTGCTTCGCGTAGGTAATCCAAATCCTCCTCCGCTACCTCACCTAAAAAATGCAGGGTCAGGTGAAAGTTATCCGCCGGTGTAAAATTCCCCCCACGGCAACAATGCTGTACCTCGTTTTGCAGTGTAAGCAGTGCGTCCTTCGTCTCCTGCTCCAATTCAATCGCAATAAATGTACGCATGAAGTCTCATCCTCTCTATGATTAAAAAAATCCGGATGAAACCCATCCGGAATCCCCACAGTTTTAAAACATAAAGACCTTAGGGCATTGCCCCAAACCCCAGCAGGGGATAATCCCCTGCACCTTATTTGCAAAAGCAAATCCTTGCTTTTGCAGCGGTCTATCGCCATTATCTTTCCTTCCGCAGAACTATGTACATGGTTCTGCAACTCAGGTTCCAAGAGGGTGACCCCCTTGGTAGGGGTGGTGGGGACAAAGTCCCCGCGGTCTTAACGGGGTAGTGGGGCAGAGCTCCCAAGGTCTTAAGCCTTTTCTTTTCTTATCTCTTCACTAAAGCCAACGCTCTCTCAACTATATGCTCCACCGTAAACCCAAAATCCTTGAATAATACACCCGCCGGTGCAGACGCTCCAAATCCGTTCATGCAGATAACATCTCCGTCTAACCCTGTGTACCTCTGCCATCCAAAGTCCGCTGCTGCTTCAACCGCCAGCCTTGCACGTATTTCCTTCGGCAGCACACTCTCTTTATACGTTGCATCCTGTGCCTCAAAAACCTCCCAGCACGGCATGGAAATCACTCTTGCTTTCACGCCCTTTGCCGCCAATTCATCCGCCGCCTTGTAAATCAGCTCTACCTCAGAGCCGGACGCCATCAAAAGAATCTCCGGTTTCCCCGTGCAGTCCTTCAGTACATATGCCCCCTTCAGTGCATCCTTGCCCGTACCCTCCAAAGTAGGCAGATTCTGTCTGGAAAGCACCAGCGCTGTCGGTGTTGTTTTGCTGTGCAGCGCCGTATACCATGCCGCCGCTGTCTCTCTTGTGTCGCAGGGACGGAAAACATTGAAGTTCGGCAAGCTCCGCAGCATCGCCAAATGCTCAATCGGCTGATGCGTCGGGCCATCCTCGCCGACACCAATGCTGTCATGCGTCAGAATACTAATCACAGGCAGTCCCATCAAAGCCTCCATCCGAAACCCTGCCTTCATATAATCCGCAAATACAAAGAACCCCGCAATATACGGTCTGACCCCGCCATGCACCGCCATGCCGTTCGCAATCGCCGTCATCGCAAACTCACGAATCCCGAAATGCACATTCGAACCCGCAGGGTTTTCCTTGCTGTAATACTCCCTGTCCTTCATCTGCGATTTATTGGACGGTGCCAAATCCGCAGACCCGCCGAACAGGTTCGGTACTGCCTTTGCCACCTTCTGCAAAACCTTCTCGGAGGCCGCTCTGGTCGCAAGGTCGCCCTCGTTCTTCCAGAAATCCTCGTCATGCAAAAGGTCAGCCGCTATCTTGTCGCTGTGCCATTCCGCATATTCCTTCGCCAACTCGGGATATTTCTCCGCATACGCACGAAACATCTCGTTCCATTCTGCCTCTGCCTTTGCGCCCTCTGCCGTAATTGCCGCAATATGCGTCTTCACCTCTTCGGGAACAAAGAACTCCCTGTCTGCATAAGGCCAGCCCAGATTCTCCTTTGTCAGCTTGATTTCCTCCTCGCCCAGAGGCTCGCCGTGTGCAGCTGCCTTTCCCTGCTTGTTGGGTGCGCCGTAGCCGATTTTCGTCTCAATCTTGATGATGGAGGGCTTGTCCGTTCCCTTTGCCGCCGTAATCGCCGCAAGAATCGCCTCTACATCGTTGCCGTCTGCAACCTCCCACGTATCCCAGCCGTAAGCCGCAAAGCGCTTCAGCACATCCTCCGTAAACGCTGTCCTTGTATCCCCTTCAATCGTAATGTGGTTGCTGTCGTAGAGTACAATAATTTTATACAGCCCCATCGTCCCCGCCAGAGATGCCGCCTCGGAGGCAACGCCCTCCTGTAGACAACCGTCCCCGCAGAGTGCGTATGTATAATGGTCTACCACCTTGTATTCCGGAGTGTTGAATTTTGCCGCCAGATGGCTTTCCGCCAAAGCCATGCCGACCGCATTCGCAATGCCCTGTCCCAGAGGTCCCGTTGTTACCTCGACTCCCCTCGTATGCTTGTATTCGGGATGTCCGGGTGTCAGGGAATTCCTCTGACGGAAGCTCTTCAAGTCCTCAATCGTCAGGCCGTATCCGAAAACGTGCAGCAAGGCATACAAAAGCGCAGAGCCGTGTCCTGCGGAGAGAATGAATCTGTCCCTGTCATCCCAGTTGGGGTTTGCAGGGTTTGCTTTCAGCTCCTTTGCCCAGAGGGTATATGCCGCAGGTGCCGCGCCAAGAGGCAGTCCGGGGTGTCCGCTTTTTGCTCTCTGGATTGCCTCCGCCGCCAAAAAACGCAGGGTATTGATTGTCAGGTTGTCGATGTTATTCATTTGGTTTTCCTCCAAAAGCTCCATTTTTTCTTTGCTGTTTCAAAAATAACTTATTTCTTGGGTACCGATTCCCAGTCCTTCAAAAACCGCTCAATGCCAATATCCGTCAGCGGATGCTTCGCCATTTGAATTAACACATTGTACGGTACGGTTGCAATATGGCAGCCGACCCTCGCCGCATCAATCACGTGCAGCGGGTTACGGATAGAAGCCGCAATAATTTCCGTCTCCAAGCCATGCACCGCAAAAATATCCACAATCTCCTCAATCAACGTCATGCCGACAGAGCCGATGTCATCCACTCTGCCCAAAAAGGGGCTGACATAGGTTGCGCCCGCCCTCGCCGCCAACAAAGCCTGTCCTGCGGAAAAAATCAGCGTCACATTCGTCCTTACACCCTCCCCGGCAAGGATTTTTACCGCCTTCAGTCCTTCCAATGTCATGGGAATTTTAATCACGATATTCTTGTGGATTTTTACCAGTTCTCTCGCCTCCTTGACCATACTCTCATGGTCAAGGCTGATAACCTCTGCGCTGATTGGTCCGTCCACAATCGTCGTGATTTCCTTTACCACCTCAACAAAATCTCTGCCCTCCTTCGCAATCAAAGAGGGGTTTGTGGTAACACCGGAGATAACACCAAGGTCGTTTGCCTCGCGGATATGCTCCACATTCGCCGTGTCAATAAACAATTTCATGCCGTCTGCTCTCCTTTTTTCTCATTTTTTCTCATTGCTAAGACGTTTTTTTCGGCAGTTCCGCCGCATATACATCATATTACACCGATTTTATTTTACGCCATGCAGACGATAAAATCAATGCCTTTCCGCCTTTCTTTTCCTATTCCGGTAAACCTCAAGACACTCCCCGTCCTCTTTTGCAAAATCCGCGGTTTTTTCGTGCAAATTCAGAGAAACTTTCGTTGCATAGCCGCAGGCGTTTATAGTACAATAAAAAAGTGAAGAGTGTCTCCTGACAGAAAAATCGGTTTTCTGCTTGGAGCGCACCTGTGAAGGAGGTATCCCCTTTGGAAATCATTAACTGGAAAGAATTGCTCTACCCCTATGCGCAGGCAGTGGAGGAGCTGCTCCTGAAATTCAAAAATCTGGATAAAGAATGTCGCCATCTGGGCATCTACTCTCCCATAGACGCCGTTACCGGCAGGCTGAAAACCCCCGCCAGTATTCTGGATAAGGCGGGGCGAAAGCACATCCCTCCCGCACGCATGGAGGCGGAAATCGAGGACATCGCCGGCATCCGCATCCTCTGTCAGTTTGTAGAGGACATCCGAAAAGTGGTCGATTTGGTGCGTTCCCGCACAGATATGACCATCGTGCAGGAAAAGGATTATATCACCAATACCAAGGCAAGCGGCTATCGCAGCTATCATATCATCATCCGCTATCCCCTGAGCACTGCGCTTGGCCCGCGTGAGGTCTTCGCCGAAATCCAGATTCGCACCAACGCGATGAATTTCTGGGCAACAGCAGAGCATTCCCTGCGCTATAAATATAGCGGCAATATCCCGCAGGAATTACAGGATCGGCTGCATAACTGTGCAGAAGCGGCGTTTCGTCTGGATCGCGAAATGTCCACCATCCGTGAGGAGATTACCAACGCACAGCGGCTACATGAAATTCGCAGACAAATGACCTCGAATATCCTGGAAAATATCCGTAAGCTCTATTTCGTCCTGAATCAGGAGGATATGGATGCAATTAACCGTGAATTTTCCGATACATGGAATAGTGACGATATGGAACGTCTGCGAGCATTTAACGAAAAGCTGAATGTTCTGGCAGAGGTATATCGGATATAAAAGAAAGGACGGGCGCGCATGGCTCTATTCGCGATTGCTGACCTGCATTTTTCCTTCTCCGCGCAGAAGCCGATGGACATCTTCGGAGCGCAGTGGAGGAATCATAGTCAAAAAATTATAGAAAATTGGGAGCGTACCGTTACCTCGGCGGATACCGTGCTTCTCCCCGGGGACATCTCTTGGGGAATGCACTTGGAGGATGCCGCGGCGGATTTGGATGTAATTGATCGTCTGCCAGGACGGAAAATACTGCTGGGCGGGAATCACGATTATTGGTGGAAATCCTCGTCAAGACTGGAGAAGCGCTACCCCGAGATGCGTTTTCTGAAAAACAGCTTCGACCGCTACGCCGATTGGCATATCTGCGGCACCCGGGGTTGGCTTTGCCCGAATGATACGCATTTTACGGCGCAGGATAAAAAGCTTTATGAGCGGGAACAGGTGCGTCTGCGCCTTTCTCTGGATGCCGCCATGCGGGACGGCGCAAAAAAGATACTCCTGATGCTGCATTTCCCGCCGATGAACGAGAAACGGGAGCCCTCCGCGTTTACGGCAATCCTACAGGAGTATCCGGTCAAGCAGGTGCTCTATGGGCATCTGCACGGCGCAGAGAGCCATAAAACCGCCTTTGAGGGGAAAAAAAACGGCATTTTCTATACATTGGTCGCGTCGGATGCCATTGCTTTTTGCCCGAAACGGATTCTATCCGAATAGAATTCCCCCTCCGCACCAATTATTTTTTCTTCGACTTTTTCACAGTCCTCCTCCGCAGGGAGGGCTTTTTTGATTGCACAGATTTTTGCGGTACAGATTGCTTTTTACGCACAGAATAGCCAAAGCCGCCGATTTTCTTCCCCAGAGCATAATACGCGCCGTGAGAATAACAAATCGGCTTCGCACGGTCAAAGTGGAATTTTCCCGTTTCGTCCAGATATTCCTCGCTGACCTGTACCGAAACGACCTCCGCAAGAAACATATCGTGCGTCCCCAGCGAGATAATTTCCTTTACCTTACATTCGATATTCACAGGACTTTCGCAAATAATCGGCGCATCAACCGTCTCACCCTTTTTCGCGGTCAGGTGCATGGCCTCAAATTTATCCACCTCTCTGCCGCTGCGGACACCGCAAAAATCGCAGGCAAAGGTCAGCCGCTCCGTAACCAGATTGATAACAAACTCGCCGCTTTCCCGAATGATCTGATAGGAATGACGGCTCGGGCGAATCGAAACATAGGTCATGGCGGGGTCGCTGTTGACCGTGCCCGCCCATGCGACGGTAATGATGTTTTTTTGCTCCATCGTGCCGCAGGAGACCATGACGGCAGGCACGGGATAAAGCACCGTTCCCGGCTTCCAGATATTTTTCCCCATAGTAATTTTCCCCTTTCACGTCCTTCGCAATACTGTCTTTGTTATCTTAGTATAGGCTTGGGCGCTTTGTAAAGGAAAAAAACGGAAATCCACTTGTCAAGCCGCCCCGCCTTCGGTATGATGAGGGGGTATGCAGATGTAGGACAATGATAGAGGAGAAGAAAAAATGCAGCTTCCTTTGGATTATACAGAAATGATGCAATCGCTTTTAGGCGAGGAATATAGGGAATATCTGGCTTCCTTCGACGAGGAACGGCTCTATGGACTGAGGGTGAATACCCTCAAGCTTTCCCCCGAGGCACTGGTGGCAAAGAACCTGTTTTCCCTTACCCCCGTGCCTTGGTGCGATACAGGCTTTTATTATAACAGCACCGAGCGTCCCGCCAAGCACCCCTACTATCACGCCGGGGCGTATTATTTGCAGGAGCCGAGCGCAATGAGTCCCGCAGCGATTTTGCCGATAGAAAAAGGCGATCGGGTGCTTGATATTTGCGCTGCTCCCGGCGGAAAAACCACACAGCTTGCCGCAAGGCTTGGCGGTACGGGATTTCTGCTTGCCAATGACATCAGTCCGGGCAGAGCAAAAACCCTCTTGAAAAATGTGGAGCTCTCAGGCATTCGCAATGCCATCGTAACAAGCGAAACACCCGAGCGCCTCTCCGCACGCCTACCGCAATTTTTCGATAAAATCCTAGTGGATGCCCCCTGTAGCGGCGAGGGTATGTTCCGCAAGGAGCCGGATATGATAAAAAGCCGCAATGCAAAAATGCTTGCCTTTTGCCGAGCAGAGCAGACAAAGATTTTGGATGCGTGTGCGCCGATGCTGCGGGCAGGCGGCTTGCTCTTATATTCCACCTGCACCTTCTCCCCCGCAGAAAACGAGAAAAGCATTGCCGATTTTCTAAAACGTCATCCCGCATTCCGCCTCCTGCCCATAGAGAAGAAAAACGGCTTTGCGGCAGGACTTGCGCCGTATGAGGCTTGTGCAAGATTGTACCCCCACCGTCTAAAGGGGGAGGGGCATTTTCTGGCGCTCCTGCGGAAGGAAGATGCACCGGAGCGCCCCGCAGTCCCCTTGGAGGGCGGCAACGGAGCAAAGACACCGGACGCCTTCTTGGAATTCGCTCGGGAAGCCCTGCGTGAACTGCCTCAGGGAATCTGTAAGAGCTACGGCGATGGACTGTATCTTCTGCCCGAAGGCACGCCAAGGCTGGAAAAGCTGCGTGTCCTGCGAACAGGCTGGCTTCTCGGCACGCTTATAAAGGGTCGGTTTACGCCCGCACAGGCGTTTGCTATGGGTCTTACAAAAGAAGCCGTGAAAAATATCACAGATTTCTCCCTGTCGGATGAACGGGCGATTCGCTATCTGAAGGGCGAAACGGTTACGGCAGACGGTCAGGATGGCTGGACGCTTGTCTGTGTGGACGCTCTTCCCCTCGGCTGGGCAAAGCGGCAGAAGGGTCGCCTGAAAAACAAATACCCTGTCAGCTGGAAGTGGGAATGATTTTTTGTTCACCAAAGGCAGACATTTGTTTTATTGCGGTTGACAAATATTCCGAACCCTGTACAATAGAACTAGTTTCATAAAAATCGGAGAAAAAACCTGTCGGGGCGGCGGAGTGGAGCCCCACGGTCTTCTTTCCAAAAAATCTCTCTATTTGAATAAAATATGAAAAAAGGAGTGGAACAAATGTCATTGACATATATCGGCACCAGAGATCAATCCATCAAAGCAACCGCATCCGAGGCAATCCTGAGAGGCATCTGTCCCGACGGCGGGCTCTATATCCCGGAGGAGATTCCGAAAATAGAAAAATCTCTCACGGAATTAGGTAAGCTGAGCTATCAGGAATTGGCGTATGAGGTATTAAGCAAATTCTTGGACTTCACAAAGGAGGAATTACAGGCGTGCATCCAAGGCGCGTATGACGAAAAATTCGATACCCCCGAAATTGTCCCCGTAGTAAAAAAAGGCGATGCCCTGTTTCTGGAGCTTTTCCATGGCAGAACCCTCGCCTTTAAGGACATGGCGCTCTCCATCCTCCCCTATCTCATGAAAACAGCGGCAAAACGGGTCGGGCTGCAAAAGGAGCTTGTCATCCTCACCGCAACCAGCGGCGATACGGGCAAGGCAACTCTGGAGGGCTTTGCAAATGTCGCAGGCACCAGAATCATGGTTTTCTTCCCCGAGGACGGTGTCAGCCCCGTGCAAAAGCTGCAAATGGTAACACAGGAGGGGAAAAATACCTGCGTTGTCGGCATACGCGGAAATTTCGATGATGCCCAATCCGCTGTAAAGCATATCTTCACAGATAAGGAACTGGAACAGGAATTAGCGGCAAAGGGTTTCCAATTCTCCTCTGCCAACTCCATCAATATCGGTCGGCTTGTACCGCAGATTGTGTATTATTTCCACGCCTACCTGCAAGCGGTGCGTATGGGCGAAATCAAAAGCGGCGAGAAATTGAATTTCACCGTGCCAACGGGCAATTTCGGTGATATTCTCGCCGGCTGGTACGCCATGAAAATGGGTCTGCCCGTAGGCCATTTCGTTTGCGCCTCCAACGAAAACAAGGTACTCTATGATTTCTTCCGCACCGGGGAATATAATAAAAACAGACCCTTCCATGTAACCGTCTCCCCCTCCATGGACATCCTGGTTTCCAGCAATCTGGAGCGTCTTCTGGCGCATATGGGCGGACAGGCTGCCACAAAGGCGGAAATGGAAAGCTTGAATAAAAACGGCGTATACCGCACAGAGATTACAGAGAAAAAAATCAGCGGCGCATATGCAACCGAGGCAGAAACCTTCGCAGCGATTAAAAATTTCTACGAGAAAACAGGCTATGTCATGGATACTCATACAGCAGTTGCCTATGCAGCGTACCGGAAATATAAGGCAGAAAGCGGCGATACCACCCCTATGGTGATTGTCTCCACCGCAAGCCCCTACAAATTCACAAAGGATGTCATGACTGCGCTGGATGAGAAATATGCCAACGGCGATGCCTTCGCCCTGCAAGCGGATTTAGAGCGGATGAGCGGCATTCCCGTTCCTGCACCGATTGTCGGTCTGGAAAAAAGACCGATTCTGCATAAAACGGTTTGCGAGAAAACCGAGCTGCGCGCAGTCGTGCAAGGCTGGCTGAAGTAAGAAGACATTGGGATTTCACCCCATTATAAAAACAAGCTCTTATTCCTGCGGAAAATATAAAAATTTAAGGCTCTCTCTGTTTTAGAGAAAGCCTTTTTTCATATCTTCCTATGCAGAGCCATGAATATGACTCCGCAAAACAGGTCAAAGGATATCGCCCCTTGCAGGGGTATTGGGGGCAGAACCCCCAAGGTTCTAGATCCCGGATCTTAAGACACCCAAGAACTCCATTCTTTTTTCATTTCGCGGATTACAGGTCAAGCTTCAAGTCGTTTTCTTTAATCAAACCTTTTTTCCGCATCGGATACGCGAAAATCAGCGTCAGCACCGCAGGCAGCAGAAAGCAGATCAGTCCCAGTCCCATCCAATCCATAGAGGTAATGCCCGTCTTCGTACCGGCTGCAATATCATTGAGCCAACCGGTATACACGCCGATCTGTCCGACCAGACCACAGGTACCCATGCCGGAGGCAACCGCATCCCCATTCATCTGCATACGGAAAAAACAGGTCGCAATGGGACCGGTCACAGCAGAAGCCAAGGTCGGCGGAATCCAAATCAAAGGGTTTTTTACAATATTCCCGATTTGCAACATGGATGTGCCGATTCCCTGTGCCAAGAGCCCGCTCCATTTATTCTCCCTAAAGCTCATCACCGCAAAGCCAACCATCTGCGCACAGCAGCCGGCAACCGCCGCGCCGCCCGCCAGACCCGTCAGCCCCAGAGCCGCACAAATTGCCGCACTGCTGATGGGAAGGGTCAGCGCCACTCCAACCAGTACCGAAACCAAAATACCCATAAAGAAGGGCTGTAGCTCCGTTGCCCATTTGATAGCATTGCCTACCGCACTGGCTGCGCCGCCGATGGATGGCGCCCACCACATCGAGAGCAGCACGCCGACGCAAATGGTGACGGAGGGGGTCACAATAATATCCACCTTCGTTTCCTTGGAAACCAATTTCCCAAACTCAGCCGCAAAAAGCGTCACTACAAAAACCGCTAAGGGGCCGCCCGCGCCGCCCAACTGATTCGCTGCGCCACCCACGGCAATCAAAGAAAACAGCACCAGCGGAGGGCATTTTAACGCATAGCCGATAGCAACCGCCATTGCCGGTCCGGTTGCAGACTGTGCAAAAGCTCCGATTTCCACCAAAACCTCTATCCCCGCCTGCTGCCCCAGAGTTTTCAAAATTGTTCCGATGAGCAGGGAAGCAAACAGCCCCTGCGCCATCGCGCCCAAGGCATCAATGCCGTATCGCTTCGCCGAAAAAACAATATCCTTCCTTGCCAAAAAATCGAAAAATCCACGCTTGCTCCCGTCCATATTTTTCTCCCTTTCCTTCTCTCTTATCTTATTGTTAATTCATCTGTCTTGTCAGGTTATCGCATTGATTATACGCCATCCGAAACGGAAAAGCAATAAAATTTCCAAAAACGGTCATACTAATTTTGCAAAGGAGGGAAAATCATATGAACAAATTCACAACCGGGCTTCTACTTGGCGGCGTCGCTGTTATGGTCGGTGTCGGTTATCTGATGCAGGATAAGCACACCTGTCAAAAAATCGCCAAAAAAGGAAAGCGCATGGCGACTCGAGCAGAGGAAGCGATTGATGACATCATGGACGATATACTGCCCTAAAAGCAAAGTAAAAGAGCAAATCAAGGATGATTTGCTCTTTCGCTTTTTCATTCATATCACGAAAAAAGGGGAGGGGGTATATGTTACAATCTCCAAGGAAATTCATTCCCTTGGAACACTCTAAGAATATCATGCAAATTTGAACTGCATTTGTACAAAAAACAAAAAGTTTTTTAAGAAATTTTGAATCATTCATGAACATCAAGAGAATCCGGCAGGATTCACCCTCCCGAAAAAAATTATTTTTCAGCCTCGCTCAGCTTCTCAATGCCCTTTCGGATTCTGCGGAGGGATTCCTCCTTCCCCAGAAGCGCCGCCAGCTCAATCGCACCACCGGGAGAACTTGCCTCACCGGAGAGTGCTGTCCGCACTGGCCACAAAAGCTGACCATTCTTTATCTCCAATTCGCCCGCCAATGCCATCAGGCTATCATGAATGGCAGACTCGCTCCAATCGGACAGCTTCTCCAAAACGGGCAAAGCCGCCTGTAGGGAGGAAAGCGCAATCTCGCTGTTCGTTTTCATCTTTTTATGTGTATACAGCTCCGTATTATATTCCGGCAACTCTCGGAAAAAGCCTACCATGCGAGGAATATCATTCAAAGTCTCCAGACGCTTCTGCAGCAAGGCGGCAAGCCGCTCCAAATCCTGAACTGCGCCCGCCAACGCCTCCTCCAATCTCGGACGAACCATGGCATAATAGCTTTCAAAATCCATTGCCTTAATATATTCGCCATTCATCCATGTCAGCTTTTTGATATCGAAAATCGAAGGGGACTTGCTGAGTCCCGCAATATCGAATTTTTCCTCCAACTCACGCAGGGAGAAAATTTCCGTATTATCGGAGGGGCTCCAGCCCAGAAGCGCAATGTAATTGACAATCGCCTCCACCACAAAGCCCTCGTTTACCAAATCCTCAAAGGATTTATCTCCATGCCGCTTGGAAAGCTTATGGTGTGCATCCCGCATCACAGCAGGCAGATGTACATAAATAGGAGGCTCCCAGCCAAACGCCTGATACAAAAGATTATACTTCGGTGTAGAGGAAAGATACTCACTGCCGCGCACAACATGGGTAATGTGCATCAGGTGGTCATCCACCACATTGGCAAAATTATAGGTCGGAAAGCCATCTGCCTTCATCAAAATCTGGTCATCCAGTTCCGCGTTATTCACCGTAATATCCCCATAAACCACATCATGGAAGGTCGTAGTGCCGCTGTCGGGCATTTTCTGACGAATCACAAACGGCTCACCGGCATCCAACTTAGCCTGTACCTCCTCAGGGGGCAAATGCAGACAATGGCGGTCATATTTTGCGAAGGAAACGCCCTCCGCATTTTCTTCCTTCAGGCTTTCCAGTCTTTCCTTGGTGCAAAAGCAGTAATACGCCTCGCCCTTCTCCACTAATTCCCTAGCATAACCCATATACAGACCCATGCGCTCACTCTGCACATAGGGACCGTAATCACCGCCAATATCGGGACCCTCGTCATATTTCAGTCCCGTCATTTGCATGGTTTTATAGATAAGCTCAAGCGAACCGGCAACCAGTCTTCCCTGATCCGTATCCTCGATACGCAGGATAAACTTCCCACCTTGAGATTTTGCAATCAAATATTCATAAAGCGCGGTACGCAGGTTGCCAATATGCATATAGCCCGTCGGAGAGGGGGCAAATCTTGTTCTGACTTCCATTTGTTTCTCTTCCTTTCTAAAAAATAGTCGGCACTTCCCTCGTATAGTTTATACGCAAATACTTCTCCTGTAAAGGAAAAAGTAACGAAAGTATTAAGAATCCGCCTATCCGGTTGCGGAAAAATCCTTTTTATGTTACACTCCTTCTAACATTTGGAAAATATCCTCCGAGGAGTGAATGATATGCAGCTGGATAAAGAAACCCTCCGCAAGCTGCGGGGCTTGATTCTGTTTACACTGGTGCTTCTGGTCGGACTTTGGCATTTTAATGTAGTGCTGCGGTTCGTCGGTATTGCTCTAAATATCCTCTTTCCCTTTCTTCTGGGCGGCGCCATTGCCTTCGTGCTGAGCGTGCCCATGAATCGTATCCGCAAGCATCTGTTTGCACGGGCAAGAGCAGGGAGCAGAGCGGAAAGACTCTCCTCTCCCGTCAGCTTGATTTTAACGCTGCTTTTCGTGCTTGCGCTTTTGAGCCTAGTAACGGTAGTTGTTGCGCCGGAGCTTGGCAAAACAATTACAACACTGGGAAAAACCCTGCCCGAAAAGGTCCCGGTTCTGCTGCGTCAGACAGAGCGCCTCTTTACCGATTACGCGGAAATCACGGATTATATCAATGAAATCAGCGATACCCTGAATTGGGAGGAAATCCTAAACCAGCTTGTCACCTTCTTTCGAGTGGGTGCAAATACCATGTTGGATTCTACCATCAGCGTTGCCACGGGCATCGTCAGCGGCGTCGGCACATTTTTGATTGCCTTTGTATTCGCCTGCTATATCCTGCTGCAGCAGTCCTTCCTGAAAAAACAAATGCGGCGGCTTCTTTTCGCTTATCTGAAAAAACCATACGCCGAGAAAGCACTGGAAATCTCCGCGCTGACCTATCGCACCTTCTCCAATTTTTTAACGGGACAGTGTCTGGAGGCGGTCATTCTGGGGACAATGTTTTTCGCCGCAATGACGCTGCTGCGCTTTCCCTTTGCCGTATTGGTCGGTGTGCTGATTGCCTTTACCGCGCTCATCCCTATTTTCGGCGCATTTATCGGCTGTGCCGTTGGCACATTCCTCATTCTGACGGTCAATCCGTCGCAAGCATTGGCGTTCATTGTGCTGTTTTTGGTTTTGCAGCAAATCGAAGGAAATCTGATTTATCCGAAGGTAGTCGGCAGCTCCGTGGGGCTTCCCGCCATTTGGGTGCTGGTGGCGGTCACGCTGGGCGGCAGCCTTTGCGGTATCGTCGGGATGCTGGTGTTTATTCCGATTGTCTCGGTATTGTACACCCTGCTTAATGAGGCCGTGGACAAAAAGCTGGCAGAAAAGGATATTCATCCGGAATAACCTTTTTTCCTGCAACAAAAAACCCTCTATCGAGGGTTTTTATTTTTTTTATTTTTTTGATTTTCTTATTCTTTTGCAGCTTCAAAATACGCGCAAATGGCGCGATAGTACGCCTGCGCTGCACGCTTACAGCCCTCCTCCGTGCCGAAATTTTCCACATCGGCGGCATTGGTAAGGAAGCACTGCTCCACTAAAACTGCCGGACAGGACATATTTTTAAGCATCCCAAAGGTATCGTAGGGATAGACCGTGGTATCATTGGATTCCAAAAGCAGCTTTTCCCCCTCCTCGTCGTAATAGCCGTAGCGCACACCGGCGACCCCCGTCCCACGCAGTGTCGCACCGGCGCTTTGCATTTCCTGTGCTAAAAGCATAGCAAAGGCAAGGCTTTGTGCATGATTCTCATAGCCGGGCGGCGAAGGATAGCACTCAAAGCCATCCGCACTGCTGCTCTCGCTTGCGTTACCATGGATCGAAAGCACCAAATCGGGACGCACGCGCTGAAACTTACGATTCCGCTCCGTAACAGTCGCATCCTCGCCCGCCTTACGGGAAAGCACCACGCGAAACCGCCCGTCCTCCCGCAAAAGAGTCTGCAATTCAGAGACCGTGCGTTCCGTCAGTTCCACCTCCTGTATGATTCCCTCTGCCCCGACATCCCTCCCTCCATGCCCGGCATCCAGGGCAACGGTATAGGGCTTGGCAAAGGCGGCATACGCCAGAAAGCCAACATACCCAATCAAAAATAAAAGCACTCCAAAGGTTAACCGCCGCAGCAGACCACCCCTTCTGCGGCGAAGATGTCTTTGCGGCGCACATTCCCGCCAGTTTTTCCCCTTCATCCTTTTTTCCTCTCCCCAATACAAAAATTTTCTCATATTGCAAGTATAAATGAATTTGCGGGGAAGTGTCGGAAGATTTTCTTAAAAAATTCCGCAGATTCCCTTAAGAAATGCTACGCACTGCGCCGGTATGCGGATCCATGATAAACCCGAGCACCTCCAAATCCTGCGGCAAAAGCGGATGCTCCTTGATGGCGTCGACCGTGCTCTGCACCGAATGTTGAATATCGCCAAAGCCGGTCAGCCATTGCTCCATATTTTTATGGTTGGCATCCACATGGTCAATCGCCTCCTGTGAAATCCCACGCGCCTTCATTTTTGCAATCATCTCCGCAGGGTCAAGCAAACGACCGCCGCAGTCATCGTGCCCAATGACCAGAACCGTATCCACGCCCAATTCATATACCGCCACCAAAAGGCTGAAAATCACACTGCCATAGGGGTGCATCACACGTCCGCCCGCATTTTTAATCAGCTTGACATCCCCGTTTTTCAAGCCCAAAGCGGCGGGGAGCAGCTCTGTCATGCGGGTGTCCATACAGGCAAGAATAGCAATCTTGCGGTCGGGATATTTTGTCGTTGCATACTTTGCATACATTTCGTGTTCCACAAAAGCACGATTATAATCCAGCATTTTCTTTACAAAATCATTCATAAACAATTCACCTCATCTTGTTTTTTTGTATCATACCAAAGCCTTAGGATCGCGGGGTTCTGCCCCACATCAAACCTTGGCAGGGGATAATCCCCTGCACCCTATTTGCAAAAACTCCCGTTTTTGCGAAATTTATCATTCCTATACTCCTGCAGAACCATGCACATGGTTCTGCAAATCGGGTCAAGGGCATGATGTCCTTGTGAGGGGATTGGAAACGGAGTCCCCAAGAACTTGTCTTTTGTGGGTATTATACCTCTTTTTTGCAGGAATGAAAAGGCAGACACCGAGAAATCTCAAAAATAACAAAAACACCCTCGCATAAAGGGTGTTTTCGCCGACAAAAAGCTGCTGTGTAGTTTTAGTTAATACTGTCAATATCCAAGGTGTAGCCCATAACCTCTCCCACCTCCTTAATCTTTCCGCGAACCGTAATCGCATCTCCTGCGGAAAGCGTCTTGACCAACTCCTTTTGCTCGTCAGATTTCAAATAGCACGTTACGCCGATGATTGCCCAATCATTATTTGCAGGAAGAACGAAAATATATTTCCCATTGCTGTCAATGGTGCTCAATCTGCCCGAAATCTCAATATACTGATTTTTATATTTCTCAGATGCCGCCATCGCATTCCCACGCAATTCCTCCATCATGTCATCTACTGCATACGGTGTATACTCGATGACCTTCTCCTGCGCTGTATCGGTTTTCTGCTCGGCAGAAGGCTTTTGCTCTGCATCGGAATCAGAACCGCCGCTCATAACCATCGCAAGAATCCCCAGCGCAACCACCACAAGGACAACAATCAAACAGCCGTTTGGCCCCTGCTTTTTTCTGCAATTCGGACAAATCTTCGCATCGGCGGGAATTTCCGTTTTGCAGTGCTTGCATACCTTTGTGCCATTTTCCTCTTTTTTCATCATACATCCTCCTTTTTGTTTTGCGACTAAAAAAGACAAATTTTTCAAGTCTTAATCAAAATAATAACATATATATTTAGTCATTGCAATATATAACAACAAATATTATATGACTACGCAAGGAATCGGAAAAGCTATCATTGTTCCGAGGAGTGATGGTTATGAATGAAGAATTTGTACGGGAGCGCATCACGCAGCTTCGATTAAAAAAAGGCGTTTCGGAATATCAAATGAGTTATGATTTGGGACACAGCCGAGGGTATGTTTATAACATCTCCTCCGGGAAAGCACTGCCGCCGTTAAAGGAGTTCTTTGCCATCTGTGATTATTTTACAATTACGCCCCAGCAGTTTTTTGATACCTCCACACAGCATCCGGAACTGATTCAAAAGGCATTGGACGGCTTAAAGCAACTAGACGAAAATGACTTGCTCATGCTGTTGGGCATCATCCAACGCCTGCTAAAATAAAGGTATCGCAAATTTTCATAAAATCCCCCCTCCGCATGGCAAATGTCAAACGAAGGGGGGATTTTTGGGTATCTGTGTAAAAAGGCGAGCAAGCCTGTAAGCCGGGTTCTGTTTTTCAGACAGCCATCTATCTTGGTCCGTTGTTGCCAACGGCATCATGCGACTTTTTCGAGACGGGACGAGCAATCCCATTGCCTCTGTTTGTCTTGCTTCGGGTGGGGTTTACAGGGACCCGCGACGTTACCGTCGCGGCGGTGGGCTCTTACCCCACCTTTCCATCCTTACCGAGACAGGCTCGGCGGTTTATTTCTGTTGCACTTTCCTTAGAGTCACCTCCACCGGCCGTTAGCCGGCACCCTGCTCTGTGAAGCCCGGACTTTCCTCACTCCAACGGGAGCGCGACTGTCCAACTTACTCGCATAATCTCAGCCATTATAAATCAACTTCTCCTTCTTGTCAAACCTTGAAGCAACTCCCGCCGATAAACTCCTTAATCAGAGAATTATTGGGAATTTCCAGACCGGGTGCGGCAAGGAAATAGCTGAGAAATTTAATCAACCGCTTCGCCGTGGGGTATTCCGGCATAGTCTCATCAATCGCAAACAGCTGCGGCTCCGCGTATTGCTTCAGAACAGAAAGCTCGTAGAGCGTTGCGGAATTGAAGATTGCATCCGCATTTTCCTGAAAAGGGAAAATATTCTCTTCCTCCCCCTGCCGCACCTCACCCCAGGAGGCAATGGTCGTACGGGCGTTTCTGCTACGGAACTGAAAATCGCGCACAATGCGTCGGATCAGCCTGCTGTCAGAGGTGGAAATACGATTATGGTAATCCACATTCAGCTGCGTAATGGCGCTGATAAAAATTTTGAATTTACATTCTGCGGGAATCTCCGGTGTCAGACGGTCATTCAAACCGTGAATCCCCTCCATCACCAAAAGCTCACCCTCTCCGAGCTGTACAAAATCGCCATTATATTCCCGCTTGCCTGTCATAAAATTATAAAACGGCAGCTCGACCCGCTCGCCCGCAATCATGCGCTTCAAATCATGGTTCAGTTGCGGCAGATCCAATGCCTCCAGACACTCAAAATTTCGTTTGCCGTTCGCATCCAGGGGCGTATCCTCCCGATTCAGAAAATAATCATCCAGAGAAAGCTTCTGCGGCTTAAGTCCCAAGGCGCGCAGCTGAATACAGAGGCGGTTTGCAAAGGAGGTTTTCCCCGAGGAGGAGGGTCCCGCAATCAAAACCACGCGCACCTGATCCATGCGTTGGTGGATTTGATCCGCAATCTCAGCAATCTTCTTTTCATGCAGCGCCTCATTAATACGAATCAAATCGCCGAATTTTCCCGCAGTGATGGTATGATTCAACTCTGCTACATTTTGTACCTCCATCAGCCGACACCAGTGCATCTGCTCCAAAAAAACCCGACTGATTTTTTGCGGTTGCTCCTTTTGCGAAAGCACACCCGCGTGATTCGGAAAGCGTACCAAAAAGCCCGTTTCAAAGGGTGTGAGCGCAAATTGCTCCAATGTGCCGGCGGAATCCGGCATATAGCCGAAGAAATAATCGTAAAATCCATCCAACTCATAGAGATTGATGTTAGAGGCAGTACGATAGCGGAACAGCTCCACCTTGTCCCAAAGTCCCTGCTCCCGCATCTTGGCAATCGCTACGCCGCGCGGGAAAACGTGCTTGATCATCGGTGCCTCCGCCGCAACATACGCCTTCATACGGGCTTCGATTTTTGCCAGAAGCGCAGCATCCGGAGTCCTGCGGGGGTGATTCAATTCACAATATAAATCACCCCGCAAAGAATGCTCGATTTCCACCACGACCTCATCTCCCAACACATCCCGCGCTGCCTTAACCAAAAGCAGGGAAATGCCTCGTTCATATACACGGTGTCCCTCCGGATCCTTATAATCCGAAAAAAGGATTTCCTCATCGGTACGAATCGGGCATGCCAGTTCCCGCAAACAATTCCCCTGCTTTGCCAACAAAATCCTTCCGGAGAACTCGCCTTGAAATTCCTTTGCCAATTCACCAAAGGTCATGCCATAAGGAATCTGCATCTCCTTCCCCATAACCGTTATTTTCCTCGCTTCCACTTTCCTCTCCTCCTTTACGCAATCGTCCAAAAGGTCTGCCCATCCACCTTCGAGCAAGCAACCGTAATCTTCCAACCGTTTTTCTTTGCTGCCCCCTGCAATTTCTTCTGCAAAACGGGCACAATCAGCACCTCGCTTGCGTAATGCGTCACATCCGCAACGGCAATACCCAATTCAACCGCCTTCTGTGCCTCGTGGTATTTGATGTCCGCCGTCAAATAGGCATCACAGCCCTTTGCCGCCGCCAGAGAAACAAATTCCGCGCCTGCGCCCGTACAAAGCCCGACACGCTTGACAGGCTTTTCGCCGTCCCCAACCAGCCGAATGGCATCCAGGCCAAGCTTTTCCTTCAGCCGCTTTGCAAATTCCCTAAAGGGGATAGCATCCGGCAACTCGCCAATGCGACCGATACCCTCTTTTTTGCCTGTCTGCTCAACAGGATAGATGTCATATGCCGCCTCCTCATAAGGATGCGCTGCAAGCATTGCCTGTACCACAGCGTGAACCTGTTCAGACGGGGCAATCGTTTCCAGACGAATTTCATCCGCCGTTTCCAACTCCCCCTGCTTGCCTAGGAAGGGATGCGTCCCCTCCAGAGGTAGGAAGGTTCCCTTGCCCGCCGTACCAAAGGTACAATGCGAATAGGCACCGATATGCCCCGCACCTGCGCCGCACATGGCATTACGCACCGCCTGTTCATATCCCACAGGGACATAGACCACGATTTTTTTCAAGCCTTGCACCCATGTTTCCTCCAGAATTTCGATCCGCTCCAAGCCTGCCAGCTCTGCCAGAACATCATTCGTGCCACCTGCGGCAACATCCAGATTCGTATGCGCGGAAAAGGCAGCAATGTTATTCTGAATCAGATTGAAAATGCGGTTTCCCAAAAGGGTATCCGCCGTAATGCTTTCGATTTTGCGGAACAGCAGCATGGGATGATGCGTGACAATCATGTCCGCGCCGATGCGCTTTGCCTCCTCCACAACAGGGTCAATCACATCCAGAGCAACCAGAATCTTTTTCACCTCTCGCTCGGGGTCACCGATGGCAAGCCCCGGCTTATCCCATTCCTCCGCCAATTTTTTCGGTGCGATTTCCTCCATCGCACCCATAATATCCTTTACCCTTACCGATTTTACAGACATTCCAATGCCTCCCTCATCAAAGCCAGCTTTTTCTCCACCTCAGGCAGACGCCTCTGTGCGTTTTCCGTCGGATTCTTTTTGAGATTTTCAAGCAAACGGCTGTATTTTCCTTCCTCATGCAGAAGAATCTCTCTTAAAACGGGGTCTTTTTTCTCCAACAGCTTTTTGCCGTAAAGATAATCAATCTCTCTGTCATAATGCTCCTCCGCCTTTTCGCACCGCATCAACAGATAGGATTTGTTATCCTCTTTCAGTGTATGCTCCTCGCGGATGGCAAAGCCGATTTTATGCAGATATTTTCGCACCTCGCCGAAATCCCGCTGCGGCGAAAGCACCAGCTCCGTAAGACTGTCCGCAACCTCGGGGCTGTCCTGCAAAATATGTACGATCAGCATACCGCCCATGCCTGCCATAATTGCCGTTTCCGCTTCACCGGGGCGCAGGGGCGTTAAGCCGCTCCCCAGCCGCGTTTCAATGACAGCCTCCGCGCCGTAAAGCGCAATATTTTTTCTGCATTTCTCCAGAGGACCCTTGCGTACATCGCAGGCGTACGCCTTTTTGATTCTGCCCTGCCGAAACAGATAAATGGGGACATAGCCGTGGTCTGTGCCAATATCCGCAATGCGTTCATGCGTGACCAGCCCCGCGACCCACTCCAATCGTTTTGATAGCTCCATAACTCCGACTCCTCGTTTTCAAAAAAAGGGCGCAGCAAATATCTCTATTTGTTTCGCCCTCTTTTATTTTTGCTCTTATTCCAGATAATCCTTCAGCTTCTTGCTCCTGCTGGGGTGGCGCAGCTTCCGCAAGGCCTTGGCTTCGATCTGGCGAATCCGCTCTCGGGTCACATTAAATTCCTTGCCGACCTCCTCCAACGTTCTTGCTCTACCGTCATCCAATCCAAAACGCAGGCGCAGCACCTTTTCCTCTCTTTCCGTCAGGGTATCCAAAACCTCCATCAGCTGTTCCTTAAGCAGGGTAAACGCTGCGGCTTCGGCAGGTGCAGGAATATCATCATCGGGGATGAAGTCTCCCAGATGGCTGTCCTCCTCCTCACCGATAGGCGTTTCCAGAGAAACAGGCTCCTGTGCGATTTTCATAATCTCGCGCACCTTTTCCTCGGGCATCTGCATTTCCACCGCAAGCTCCTCCGCAGTCGGCTCTCTGCCCAGCTCCTGCAAAAGCTGTCGGGAAATACGAATCAGCTTATTGATGGTTTCCACCATGTGTACGGGAATACGAATCGTTCTTGCCTGATCCGCAATCGCGCGTGTGATTGCCTGACGAATCCACCAGGTCGCGTAGGTGGAAAATTTGAAGCCCTTATGAAAATCAAATTTTTCAACCGCCTTAATCAACCCAAGATTGCCCTCCTGAATCAAATCCAAAAACAGCATTCCGCGCCCAACGTACCTCTTCGCAATACTGACAACCAGACGCAAATTCGCCTCTGCCAGCTTCTTTTTGGCAGCCTCGCCCTCAGGACCGCCCTCCTCCATTTTTTGTGCCAGCTGGATTTCCTCCTCTGCAGTCAAAAGGGGAACCTTGCCGATTTCCTTGAGATACATACGGACAGGGTCATCAATATTGATTCCCTCGGGGAGAGTCAGGTCAATCTCCTTTTCAACCTCCTCCTCCGCCTCCGCCTCAATATTCCCCAGAATATCAATATTCCGGTTTTCCAGATATTCGTAGATGCGTTCCATATGGTCGGGATCCAAATCCAAATCCGCCAAATGATCCATAATCTCCTTATATTCCAGCACATTCTTCTTCTTTTTCGCAAGCTGTACCAAATCCTCCAGCTTCGTCAATAATGTTGTTTCTTCGACGGATTTCAACATAATCCTTCCTTTCTCTCTGTGCTTATAGTCTTAACCATATCAAACTGTAATATACAGGGAATCCAGTTCTCGCTTGGCATCCACCAGCCGTTGTATCTCCTCAACTGTTGTGGCATTTGCCGTCAAATGGTCGAGTTTTGTCCGCTTCAATCGCTTGACCTGCTCATTGATGGCTTTTTCCATATCTGCTCCGCTTTCCGTCGGCAGCTGTACAGCGAAAATCTCCGTCACCCGCTTCTGCTCCTCCGCCGCCTCAAAGCAGCTCACCAAATCAGCAGGGAATACATGACCCGTATTCTGCCACAGCTCCCCAATCATACCAAAAGTGCGCCAATAAAGCTCCTCCGGAAAATCGTCCTTCTCCAGTATCCCCTTGAGCGTATCACAAACACTCTGATACTGCGCAGCATAATACAACAGGCTTCTCTGTGCCTCCAAAAGCCCCCTATCCTTCCTGCCGCTCTCCGGAGTGTAATTCTTCAGATTCTGCTGCCGTTTTTCGGCCTCCCGTTGGTAAGCCGCATCCTCTTTTTGCACCAGCTTCCGAATTTCACTGCGGATGGCTTCTTCCTCGATTCCCGTCATGCGGCTCACCTCACCCAAATAGACATTCCGTTCAATCTCACTGTCCAGCTTTGCAAGGATTTCCGCCGCTTCTGTGGCAAAACGCACTCTGTGCTCGGGGTTTTTGAGATTGTATTTCCGCTGAATACAGGCAATCTCAAAGGATATGTAATGCACAGCATTGACCAGAAGCTTGGAAAACTCCGCCGCGCCGCGGGTCTTAATAAATTCATCGGGATCCTTTCCGTCTGGCACCTGCGTAACCTTTACACGAAAGCCGTGCTTCACCAATACCGGAATCGCACGAAGCGCCGCATTCGTCCCCGCTTCATCGCTGTCGTATAACAAAATCATATCATCCGCAAACCGCTTCAGTGTCCTTGCGTGTTCCTGATTGAACGCCGTCCCCAAGGATGCCACCACATTATGAAACCCTGCCTGATAGACGGAAAGCATATCCATATATCCTTCCACCAGAATCAATTCTCGCTTCCCGGTTTTCTTGGCAAAGTTCAAACCATATAAATTCCTGCTCTTGCTAAACAAAAGCGTTTCCGGCGAATTCAAATATTTCGGCTCACCCTTGGCAAGTATCCTGCCGCCGAAGCCAACCACGCGCCCCTGCACATCAAAAATGGGGAACATCAGTCTGCCGCGAAAACGGTCATGATAGCCCTTGCCATCTTTATTTTCCAGCACAAGACCGGTTTTGAGAATCTCCGAAGCACTGAAGCCCTTTTCCCGCAAATGCCGAAAAAGCGCATCATAGCTGTTCGAAGAGTAGCCCAAGCCGAATTTTCGTACCATACGGGGGTCTGTCTGCCGTTTTTGCAAATAGGCACGCGCCTCTGCCCCCTCCTCCTTCTGTAGTGCCTCATAGAAAAATCTTCCCGCCAATGCGTGTATTTCAAATAGCTTTTGCCGCAGCTGCTCCGCGGCAACTGCCTGTGCGCTCTTTTCCGGTTCGGGCAGGGTAATATGTGCCCGCTCCGCCAAGCGCTTCATCGCCTCCGGAAAATCACAGTTTTCCATCTCCATCAGGAAGGAAAACACATTTCCTGCGGCGCCGCAGCCAAAGCAATAATAAAACTGTTTCTCACTGTTTACGGAAAAAGAAGGCGTTTTTTCGTGATGGAAGGGGCAAAGCCCAAAATAGGAGCTGCCCTTTTGCTTGAGCGGAACATAATGGGAGACGACCTCTACAATATCATTTTGCAGCCGTACCTCATCCACGACCTCTCTCGGATATCTCATTGCAGCACCCCCCTCCGTACAGTCGAAAAGGAAGCCGCGTCACTCCCTTTTACCTACTCCATTCGACATTTTTGAAAAAAACCCTTCTTCCCGTATACATTTTGTAGAAATAGACAAATTTTCCCACCAAAAAGCCGCGTCTTTTTCCGACCTTGTGCAAAATATTGTCTCAAAGCACCGTCCATTCCTTTGGAATAAAAAGCTCCTTATATTTTGCCACAGCAAAACGATCCGTCATGCAGGCAATATAATCGCAAACCACCTGCCGCACCGGCTCCCCCTCGCGAAGCAGCGCCTGAAACTCCTCCGAAAGCTGCTCGGGAAATTCCAGGTAATAATCAAACAAGTCTCCCACGATTTTTTCTGCTTTTTTATGCTCTGCCAAGGCAATCTCGGAGGCATATACACGACGAAACAGAAAGGTTCGCAAATCCCGTAGAGTCTGCCGCATTTCCGCGCTCATACGAATGTCGTTCACAGACATGCTGTTCTGTATCGTATCCCGCACCATGGCATTGATACGGCTGCTGGAGCTGCTCCCGATATGGGAAACAATCTCCGAGGGAATCTCCTCCGCGTGTAGCATCTCTGCCCGAATGGCATCATCAATATCGTGGTTGGTATAGGCAATCTTATCGGAAAGCTGTACGATTTTTCCCTCCAATGTTGTGGGGTGTCCCTCTGTGCGGTGGTTCAGGATACCATCCCGTACCTCCCATGTCAAATTCAAGCCCATACCGTCCTTTTCCAGTCGCTCCACCATCCGCAGGCTTTGCTCGTTATGTGCGAAGCCGCCCGTGTCCCTGCAAAGGGCATCCAGCTTTCTCTCCCCCGCGTGGCCAAAGGGGGTATGCCCCAAATCATGCCCCAAGGCAATCGCCTCGGTCAAGTCCTCATTCAACCGCAACGCCCTTGCAATGCTTCTGGCAATCTGCGAAACCTCCAGAGTATGCGTCAGACGGGTGCGGTAGTGGTCGCCCTCCGGCGAAATAAATACCTGCGTTTTATGCTTCATGCGGCGGAAGGATTTACAATGAATAATACGATCTCTGTCCCGTTGGAAATCCGTCCGAATATCGCATTTTTCCTCTGCGCGCTGCCTACCTTTGGTTTGGCTGCTTTTTGTCGCATACGCTCCGAGTATTTTTTCCTCCATTTCCTCCTGCATCTGCCGTAAATACATATCCATCCCCCTTTTTTCGCCAAATATCCGATTTTTTCTCCTATTCCTTTTTATACGCCATTTACTGCGGAATCCCTTTTTTCGCACGAAAAAAAGCCTTAAAGGCACTCTTGCCTCAAGACTTTTTTATTCGGGAAGCCGACCGCCGCCGTGATACTCTGCGTATTTCTTCCCGCGCACCTGTACAAATTCAATCTCCGGATACCGCAATGCCGTCAGATACCCGCCATACACACAACCCTGATCAATATCAACGGTGCGGTTGATAATTTCCGGTCTTTCCGCCACCGTATGCCCATAGACCACAAATGGCTGCCCGTCATATTCCGCCGCCCAATCCAGCCGCTCCGGCTTACCGTTCTCATCAAAGCTGCCTGTTGTTTCGCCATACAAACAAACGGCACGAATCTTATTGGAAAATTTCCCGATGGACTCGGGACGCAGCCCCCCATGCACTACAGCGAGCCGCTTTCGATCCAGCAAAAGATAAAAGCACTGGCTTTCATAGCAGCGCATATAGCGATTACGGAACGCCATCCGCTCCTCCTTGGACAAAGCCGTAAGCTCCGCCACCGTTCTCTCCAATCCATGAGAAAGATGCACGCGGTTGCCCAAAAAATAACGGTACAGCTTGTTGCAATGATTCCCATGCACCCAAAACGCGCCGCCGTAGCTTACCTGATTCATCCAAAAATCCAGACATTCCAGATTTTGGCAGCCCTTATCCGCAACATCGCCCACGGAAATCAGCCTTCTGCCCGCAGGGTGTACATAACAGCCCCCCTTTTCCTCATAGCCCAGCTTATGCAGCAGCTTCATCAGCTCATCATAGCAGCCATGCACATCTCCGATAATATCAAATTGATTCTCTCGAAACTCTAAAATGCGGAAGTCCCGTTCCCTGCGCTCCTTCATGTGCCGCTTCCTTTCAGGCGTTTTCTTTCTTCCTGCGTTTTCAGTATAGCACAAAAGGCGATTGATTTATAGAAAAACATAAAAAACTTTTGCCGGCATAGACATAGAATAGAGAAAAAAACATGGAGGCTTTGCAATGTATTCCCAGAAAAATATTCCCGCGCCCTTTGGCGTATCGCCGCAAAAAAGAAAGAAAGCGGAAGAAGCAGCTTGTATAAAGGTAACATCTTCCGCCGCATTCCGGAAAAACCGGCATAACAATAGCTTGCCCCTATTGGCTATCCTGCTGCTCCAAATGCTTTCTGCAAAAAAGGAGTGACCGTTAGCGCCTTCCAATAAAAAGCTTATTGAGAGGCGCGAACCGTCACTCCTTTTCTTATGTCGAAAACCCTAAGCCTCTATCATCTGCATGATTTGCATCAGCCGCTCCCGTTCCTGCTCGGGCAGGCTCGCCGCCACCGCCGCAAGCAGCGCCTTTTGCTCCTCGGGCGCAAGCTGTCCTCCCTCTGCCAGCCGTTCCCCGTATTCCAGAAAAATATCCAGCCGTTCCATTCCGCTTTTCCCTCTGCATTTTTCCGCTGCCTCCCGCATCAGGCGTAGCCGCTCCCCGCCCAATGCCTGCACCTCCGGCGTATCCCACGCGCTCATTTCTCATTCCCCCTGCCCCAAAATATCCTTCATATCTATCATTTTCATAAACATATGCAACTGCCTGCGCTCCTGCTCGGAAACGTACGGCTCCACCGCCTGCAAAAGCTTTTTTTGCCGCAGTCTTGGTGGCTCCTCCTGCCGCTCCCTCGTTTCCAGAACTCCCCCGCCCAATACGCGGCGCAGCTCCATCAGGCGCACAATGAGGTACAAATCCCTTTGATATTCCCGATTCAAAAAGGGAATCGCTGCAAAAATCATATTTTCGTTTCGATTGCAGGCAAAAAGCTCCGGTGCTTCCTGCTTTTTCGCCACTTCTCGCATCTCCTTTGGCTGTGTCGTTCCCATCAGCCGCTGCAAACGCTGCATCCGCCGAAGCATTTGCATCGCCTCCTGCCCCCTTTCCCCCGCGAGGGATGAAAGCATCTCCGTTTGTTCCTTTTCTGCCACGGGCACCCTCCCCTTTTCATTCCTGAAATAAAGATATGCGCGGCTGTGTCCAAAAATGCTTTTTCACATACCTTAATAGGGAAAGGAGCTGCTTGTCATGTCTTTGATGAAGCGTATATTTTCCACAGAAGCCGTAGGGAGAAGGCTCTCCATCGCTTTTTTGGATACAGGAATCTCCCCCGTGGCAGATTTTGTTTTGCCGGAAAACCGCATCATCGCATTCCGCGATTTTGTGAACGGAAAAACCGCGCCCTATGACGATAACGGTCACGGCACCCATGTCACGGAAGCAAAAAAAGCAGCCAAGTCTCCCCGGCTGCCCCAAAACATCCTTTTCTTCCCAATCAAATGACAAAAAGCGGGTAAACCCCATGCTCATCCATGGTGAGCTCCGTCCAATAGGTACGAAATTCCTCCTCCGTAAGCTTCGCCTCACCGGAAAGCACACAAACCGTATGCTCGGTGCCGCTCTCCTCCAAAGAGAAGTCCTCGAAAACCGTCAGATATTCGTACACCTTACGGGAATAATCCTCCTTCTCCTCATAGGTATAGCCGTCTCTGCTCACATCCGTCACAACCAGATAGCCGCCATCCTCCAGCCGTTCTACCGCATCCAGCATCGCGCCGCCCTTCCGGGAAAACTGGCAAACCACTACCGTATTTGTTTCCCCTTCGATAAAGGCATCCCAGCTCTCCGTTCCGCCTACCACAGCACCATCTTGAATCGTATACATTCCTGCCGCTGCCGCCTCCTCCGCCGTAAGCTCCGCAGAATACTCCTGCAAATCCTGCTGTATCTGCTCCGCCAATGTATTTTCCTCCGCAGTAAGCCCCGTCTCTGTATTATCCCGATTTGTGCCGCAGCCTGCCGTGCCGCAAAGCATCGCCGCCGCAAGAAGTATTGTCAAAAATTTCTTTTTCATGTGATTTCCTCCTTTGAAAATACGTTTTTTCCTTCGGACAGCGGTCGTTTTCTCCGCTGTGCCATCCTCTGCTCCACATCCCGAAAAATTTTCTGCGGGATAATCGCTTCATGGGTATTCTCCACCACAATCCAACGACTGCGGGGCAGAGCGCGTGTCTTCCTCTCCTTAAAGCTGATTTTTTCTTCCTTTCCCTGCACAGTATGCCCCAGATAAACCGGATTTTTCAGGATTTTTCGGACAGTCCCGCCCGACCATGCCGCGCAATCTCTTCTGCCCATATCCTCTCCGCGCAGCTTCTTTTCCTGAGAGGGAGTGGGAATTCCCTGTGCCGTCAGCCACTCTCCAATCATTTTACAGGAAAGACCCGATAAGTACAAGTCATAGATTTTTTCTACCACCGGCGCAGTTTCCGCATCCCGCAGCAGGCGATGCCGGCAGAGCGGATCCTTCCGATAGCCGTAAGGCGCATAATTCCCCAAAAACTGTCCCTCCTGCATCTTTTTCCGGAAAACCGCGCGGATATTTTCCGAAAGCTCCTCGGAATACCATTCATTCACCAAGCTATTGATTTGACGGGCTTTTTTATTGGCGCGGGACGCCGTATCCACCCCATCCACAACCGTAACAAAGCGAATTCCCCAGCGCGGAAGCATCTCATGCAAATATCGCTCCGCCGTACTCGCATTGCGGGTAAAGCGAGATTGTGTTTTACACAAAATCACATTGAAGCAGCCCCGCTCCGCCTCTGCCAGCAGCTTTTGGAAGGCGGGTCTATCCTCCCGCAAGCCGGAATAGTCCTCATC